>CALKYH010000134.1 GCA_938003595.1 uncultured bacterium | reverse complement strand
GGCCCACAGTCGCCGGCGAACAGAAGCAGTTGAAGGTGCCGCTGATGTCGATGAACAGCGTGCTAGGATCGAACAAGATCTGCGCCAGTCCGGTGGCGCCCGTAGAGGTGGGCGGGACCTCCTCGGCGCCGGCCAGATTGATATGGAAAGTGATGGCGCTCGCGGCGCCGGCGATCGGCAACGACAACCCGAGGGCAAGCAGTGCGTTCTTCATGGGATGACTCCTTCTCTTTCTTGCTCGAAAGTAAGAATCGAGCCGCCCGCCGATGTGCGCGGCGAGTTGCGCGGCTCTCCTCCAGTGATGAGGCACGCTAAGCGCGGCCACGCGTTGCGATCCACTCCAGGACGCAAAGTGAATCGTGCTTCACGGTCTGCGACGCGCAGCGCGGCGCAGACGCCGAATCAGCGCAAGCGCTGACGCGTGCAGGCGGCTGGAGTGACGATCGCCATCACGCCGCCGCCGCGAACGGCTCGCGCAGCAAAAGGCCCCGTCACGGGATGGGTTCCGCGACGGGGCCACACAAAGCAGAGACTGTCGCGCGGGCGATCCCGCGTGGATCAGCGACGGCGACGCAGGCCGAACAGGCCCGCCGCGCCGAGCAGCGCCGCGCCCGCCGGCGCGGGGACGACCTGCCCGCGCAGCTCGCCGCCGGGGAAGACATTCGTGTGGATGTTGAGGTAGGTCATGTAGTCGAAGAAGCCAATCTCCTGCGCATCGGTCAGGAACGCGGTGGCGCCGAAGGTGCCGGAAGTGCCGCCGAGCGTGGGGTTCACGCTGAAGAGCACGGGCGCGTTCATATCGGCGGGCGCCAGGCCGTGCAGGTGGCCGGCGGTGACATTCCCGATCATGCCGGAGAACGAGCCGGTGATCTTGATGAAGTTCGTGTTCGGGTTGAACTTCACCTTGGCGTCGCCGATGGCGGGCGAGGCGTTCGGCGGGTTCTCCTGCAGGCCGGACAGGGTGATGTTCCAGGTGACCGCGCTCGCGGCGCCGGCGATGGCCATGGACGCGGCCACGGCGAAAAGCATCGTCTTCATCGATGACTCCTTCTCTCTGATTCTCAGGGGCAACCCGCTCGGCCGCCCGCCGGAGCGCTCCGGCGGCTGTGCTGCGACCACACGACGAAAACCCCCTCGCGCAGAGTTCTATTCCGACGGATCACGGAAGATGCGGCGCGCCGCTCAGGACGCGGGAATCCGCTTCTGCACGGCCGCGGCGAGGGCCTCGACGCTGGCTTCCGGCCCCAGTGGCTCAGATGCGCCGCCCTGGGCGCCCATGTCCTTCAGCTGTGCCTCTAGACCTGGCATTAGCTTGAGCACGAATCTTGCCCCCGACTTGTTGGCTTCACCGAAGAGCTTGCCCTCGTTCCTCGTCGTCTTGTAGGTCCGGCGCGCATGCAGGCCGGCACGGCGAAGGTGGGCGAGCATTGGGCGTAGGTACAGATCTGCGGCCTCATCGCATGCGAACACGAAGACATCCGGCGCCAGGCCCAGGTCGCGGGCGATGGCGTCGTCGGAGGGCATGAGCCCCTTGTCCTGCAGCACGAGCGCGATGACGACATCGCCCATCGCGAAGCCGACGGCCGGCGTCGGCGGGCCGCCGAAGAGTTCGACGAGGTTGTCGTAACGACCGCCGCCGGCGATGGCGCGCTCCTTGCCGCCGGTCTCGTGGACCTCGAAGACGGCGCCGGTGTAGTAGGCGAGGCCGCGGACGATCAGAGCGCTCTGCAGCACCATGCGCTTCGACACTCCGAGTTCCTCAAGGCTGTCTCGAAGCGGCTCCAATCGGCGGAAATACTCGAATGCGAGAGATGACTCCTTCATCAGTTTCTGACGCAGTTCGCCTGAGGAGTCAACGGACGCCTCGATCTCGCCGCCAAACCAGAGCATGAGCGACTCAGGAAGATCCAGCTTTCTTGCTGCGGCGAGAAAGTCGGCGCGCTCCAACTTACCCGCCTGATCAAGGAGTACAAACACCGCCTCGTGCCGGTCGCTCGGAACACCGTTCTCGCGAAGAATCTCCGAGAACAAACCCCGATGATTGATCCGGATCGAAACATGCTCGTCGGTCAATCCCATCAACCGGAGAGAGTCGGCACAGCACGCGATCACCTCCGCGTCCGCCTCCGGCGAGGGGTCGCCGAGCACATCGACATTCCACTGTGTGAACTCGCGCAGCCGGCCGCGCTGGGGGCGCTCGGCGCGGAAGTAGGGGCCGATGGAGTGCCACTTGATGGGCTTGGGCAGGGCGTTGGCCTTGCTCGCGACCATGCGGGCCAGCGTGGGGGTGAACTCGGGGCGCAGGGCGTAGCTCGTCTCGCCGCCCTGGCGGGAGAAGGAGAACAGCTCCGAGACGATGCCCTCGCCGCTCTTGACGGTGTAGAGGTCCAGGTGCTCGAAGGTGGGGCCGCTGATCTCGTCGAAGCCGTGCCGGGTCGCCGTGCGGCGCCACTTGTCCTCGAGCCAGAGGCGCCGGGCCATCTCGATGGGGTAGAAGTCCCGCGTGCCGCGCGGGGCCTGGAAGTTGCGGCCGGGCTGTCCTGAGGGGGAGGTCATGGGGAGGGGGAAGGGTAGCGGCTGAGGAGCGGGGAGCGGCGATCCGGGCCCGCCAAGGCCGCGCTCTGCGTCGCGCAGAGCGCCGGTCGTGGGGCTCAGCCAGTTGAGAAGGGCGAGGCGGCAGGGTCGTCGAAATCGGCTCGGGAGGACCAAGGGTCTGCGCGCTGTCCAGGGTCTCGGGCCGCACCCGCGGCCTCCACCCATGGCGCCGACCGTTCGTCCGAAGCGGACGATCTCAGCCGTTGGCCTTCTCGAACTTCTCCATGAACTGCACCAGCGCCTTGACGCCCTCGGCGGGGAAGGCGTTGTAGGTGGAGGCGCGCATGCCGCCGGCGGAGCGGTGGCCCTTGAGGCCGTCGAGGCCCTGGGCCGCGGCCTCCTTGATGAACTTGGCCTCCAGCTCCTCGGTCGGGGCGCGGAAGCAGACATTCATCAGCGAGCGGCTGTCCTTGTCGACATTGGCGCGGAAGAACTTGGAGGCGTCGAGGTAGTCGTACAGCGGCTTGACCTTCGCGGCGTTGCGCTCGGCCATGGCCTTGAGGCCGCCCTCGGCCTTGATCCACTTGAAGACCTGCCCGACCATGTACACCGCGAACACCGGCGGCGTGTTGAGGCGGGAGTCTTCCTTGGCGACGGCGCCGTACTGGAGCAGCTTGGGGATGTCCTGCGCGCCGGACTCCATGAGGTCGTTGCGGATGATGACCAGGGTCACGCCCGCGGGGCCGAGGTTCTTCTGGGCGCCGGCGTAGATCATCGCGTACTTCGTGACGTCGATCGGGCGGCTGAACATGTCGCTCGAGGTGTCGCAGATGAGCGGGACGCCGGCCGGGACGGCGGGCTCGGTCTTGAACTCCGTGCCGTAGATCGTGTTGTTGGTGGTGAAGTGGACGTAGCGGGGCGAGGCGGAGAACTTCGTCGCCTCGGGCTTGGGGATGTAGGCGAAGTTGCGGTCCTCGCTGCTGGCGGCGATGTGCACGCCGCCGAAGGCCTTGGCGTCCTTGATGGCCTTGGTCGCCCAGACGCCGGTGTTGATGTAGTCGGCGGTCTGGTCCTTCTTCAGGAAGTTCATCGGGATCTGATAGAACTGCTGGCTGGCGCCGCCGGTGAGAAAGAGGATGGAGTAGTTGTCGGGGATGTTGGTCAGGGCGCGGCAGTCGTCCAGCGCCTCCTGCCAGACGCGGTCCACGGCCTTGCCCCGGTGGCTGTGCTCCATGACGCCGATGCCGGTGTCGAAGATGTTCCACATGTCCTTCTGCGCCTGCCTGATGACGGACTCGGGCAGGACGCCGGGGCCGGCGGAGAAGTTGAAGATGCGCTCGCTCATGGAGGAGCCTTTCGACGGGGCGGGGGCGACGGGGGCGGCGTTGGTCATGGCGGTCTCTCGTTTCGGCTTACTCGGGGCTCACTCGATCACCGCGACATCCATCGCGATGACCTCCGTGCAGCGGTCGGAGATGGTCTTGAGCGCGCCGGCGCTGGGCTCGGCGTCGAGCCGGATGCGGGCGCACGCGGCCTTGGCGCCGAGGTAGATGACATTCTCCATCTCCTCGACATTGATGTTCTCGTCGGCCAGCGCGCCCAGCACGCGGGCCAGCACGCCCGGGCGGTTCAGGTGCGTGACCGTCAACAGGCGCACGGCGGGGCTGCGGACCTCGCGGTTCACGACGTTCGGCGCCTCGCCGGTCTTCATGAACTCCTGCAGGATCCGCACCGTCTCGTCGGCGATGGCGACCTGCGCCTGGTCGGTGGAGGCGCCGATGTGGTGCGTGCCGTCCACATGCGGGTGCTTGGACAGGGCGCTGCTGAACTCGCCGGTCCCGCCGGCGGGCTCGCCCTCGTAGACATCCAGCCCGGCGCGGACGCCCTTGCCCTCGATGGCCTTGATCAGAGCCGCCTCGTCCACCACCGAACCACGGCTGGTGTTCACGAAGATGGCGTTGGGCTTCATCGCGTCGAAGAACGCGGCGTTGCAGAGCTTCTTGGTGTGCTCGTTCGCCGCGACATTCACCGAGATGACATCGGCGAGCTTCGCGACCTCGACGGGGGACTCGCAGCGGACCACGCCGAGCGACGCGGCGGACTCGGCCGTGAGCGAGCGCGACCAGACGACCACCGGCATGCCGAAGGCCTGCCCGCGGGTGATGACCTCGCGCCCGATGCGCCCCAGGCCGACCACGCCGAGCGTGCGCCCGTGCAGGCCGCGGGCCTTGGAGAACTCCTTCTTGTTCCACTTGCCCGCGCGGAGCAGCGCGGTCTGCTCGGGGATGCGCCGGTCGCAGGACAGGATCAGGCCCCAGACCAGCTCGGCGACGGCCGCGGAGTTCTTGCCCGGGCAGTTGGCGACGAACACGCCCCGCGCGGAGGCGGCGTTGACATCGATGTTGTCCACGCCGGCGCCGGCGCGGATCACCAGGGTCAGCTTCTTGGCCTTCTCGAAGGCCGGCGCCTGCACCTTCGTCGAGCGGACGACCACCACCTCGGGCTGGTGCTGCTCGATCAGCGCCGGCAGCTCCTCGGCCGTGGCGTCGGGCAGCGAGAGGACCTCGCAGCCGAGCTTCTGCATCGCGGCGACGCCGCTCTTCTCGAACTTGTCCGCGATCAACACCTTCATGGCGCTCGTCGTCCCTTCTGGAAACGCTGCATGGAAGACCACCCTGCCCGGCTCAGTCGAGCATATGCACGAGCAGGCCGCTGCGGAGTTTGGGCTCGAACCAGGTGCTCTTGGGCGGCATCATCAGCCCCGCGTCCGCCACGGCCAGCAGCTGGTCCATGGTGGTCGGGTGCATGCAGAACGCGGCGACGGCCTTGCCGGACTTCACGCGCTTCTCCAACTCGCCGGGGCCGCGGATCCCGCCCACGAAGTCGATCCGCTTGTCCGTCCGCAGGTCGGTGATGCCGAGGATGGGCTCGAGGACATGCTCGGTGAGCAGGGAGACATCCAGACTGCGGACGGCGTCCGTTCGGTCGATGGCCTTCTCGGGGAAGGTGCACATCCGCCAGCCCTGGCCGTCGTTGAGGTACAGCGCGAACGAACCGCTCCGGGACGGGTTCGGGTCGCGGGCGGGCTCGACCTTGCAGACCTTGGAGACCTTCTCGAGGAACTGCGCGGGGCTCAGCCCGTTCAGCTCCGAGACCACCCGGTGGTACGGCAGGATGTACAGGTCGTCCGAGGGGAACATGACCGCCAGGTAGCGGTTGTACTCCTCGTCGCCCTTGTGGCCGGGGTTCTTCTTGCGGCGCTCGGCGGCCGACCTGGAGGCGGCGGCGGTGCGATGGTGGCCGTCGGCGACATACGCCGCGGGCATGGAGGCGAAGGCGTCCACCACCGGCTGCCAGTTGTCCAGGGCCCAGAGGGTGTGCTGGACGCCGTCGTCGGCGGTGAAGTCGTAGAGGGGCTTGGCCTTGACGGTCTCGTCGATGAGCTTCCGGAGGCCGGCGTGGGGTCGGAACGCGAGGAAGACCGGCTCGGCGTGGGCGCCCAGCTCCAGCACGCTGCGGACGCGGTCGTCCTCCTTGTCGGGGCGGGTCTTCTCGTGCTTCTTGATGCGGCCCTCGTCGTAGTCCACGACATCGCCCAGGCACATGATCCCGACCTGGCTCTGGTGGCGGCCGGCGATGGTCGCGGACTGGCGGTAGAGGTACATCCGCCGCGTGTCGTCCTTGATCATGACCCCGCGCGAGATCAGACCCTGGAGGTTCTCCCGGGCCTTGGCGTAGACCCGGTCGTCGTAAGGGCCGACCTCGTCGGGCAGGTCCGCGTCGGGGCGGACGACATGGATGAAGTTATCGGGCCTGCCCTCGCCCAATTCCCGGCTCTCGGCCCGGTCCACGACATCGTACGGGACGGAGGCTACGGCCTTGGCCATGTCGGGGCGGGGACGGAACGCGGTGAAGGGGTAGACCCGCAGCATGGGGGCGGTCCTCTGGAGGGGGTTTTCTCGGGAGAATCGGGCGGGGCCGGGGGTGCCCGACCGGGTCGGAAAAGGTAGCCGATCCGTGGCCGCCGGTGGAGTTCAAGCCGATCAGAAAAGCCCCGGAACCGGGGCGCGGAGGGGGGCGTCTATACTGGCCCCAGCCTTGAAGAGGAGCGATTTCATGCTGAACGCGATGCGTCGTGACCGGAATTCCGGTCTGGAACTCGGAACTTCGGTGAAGGCGCTGGCCCTTGGGCTGGCGCTGCTGGTCGGATCAGGGGCTTGGGCCCAGGAGGGCGCCCCCGCGCAGCCCGAGGGCAAGCCTGCTGACGCGGCCGGCGAGCGCCAGCCGGTGCGGCCGTACCCCGAGCCGGTCGCGGCGCCGGGGATGCAGATCAAGCGCGAGGCGCCGCCGCTGAAGGCCGAGCCGAGCATCATCGACCTCAAGTATGTCCAGCCGGGCACCAAGACCAACGGGGCGACGACGCTGACGAACCTGGCGACCGAGCCGGTGACGATCTCGAAGGTCACCACCTCGTGCCACTGCACGATCCCGACGGACCTGTCGGGTCATGTGCTGCAGCCGGGCGAGTCGGTCGAGCTGGCCGCGACCCTCGAGGCCGGCAAGTACCCCGGCGCGCAGCAGCGCCAGGTGCGCGTGTTCGCCGAGGGCTACGCGGTGCCGATGCAGGTGTATGTGGTCGCGCAGGTGTCCTACGGCGTGGCGGCGAACCCCGTGTTCATCGACGCCTTCCAGAAGAAGGCCGGCGAGATCGTGTTCGAGTCGGTGGACGGCAAGGCGTTCAACATCGTGTGCCTTGACGGCCGCGCCCCCACGGCCGCGGACTTCAAGGACTTCGACCCCGCGAAGGACGGCCCGCAGACCCGTTATGTCTATGTCTACGACCTGACGAACACGCCCGACGACCAGCTCAAGCCCTGGTTCGTGGTCGCCACCGACCATCCCACGGCGCCGCTGATCGACCTGCGGGTGATCAACCCCTCGCTGATCCCCAAGATGACCGGCGCCGAGCCCTGGCGCATGACCGACGACCGCGCGCTGCTGGGCGCGATCAAGCAGGGTGAGAAGGTCGAGTTCGAGGTCACCCTCACCCGCAGCAACATGTTCAACGACGACACCAAGCCGACCATCTCCGTGGACGACCCGAATGTCGTGGTGGAGCTGGTCTCCGCGAACATCGAGGGCGACTCCAACATGGTCTGCAAGGTCGCCGTGACCGCCAAGAGCAGCGGCGAGAACTGCCTGATCCGCCCGCGCGTGACCTTCGACTGGCTGGGCCACAGCCAGGCGATGGATGTCTTCGCCCGCGTCGACGGCGCCGGCTCGCTGAACTGATCCCCCAACCCCACCGTGGCCGGAGGCCGACGATGACCTCACCCGCTCCGGTGGAATCGAAGCACGCTCCTCAGCGCCCGCGCGGCCTCGCGCGGGCGCTGCTTCTTTTGGCCTCGGTCCTGGTCGCCGGGCTGCTCGGCTTCGCCGCGTACGCCAAGTGGGCGACCAAGCCGCCCGCGGCGGGCGATGTCATGGGCTGGGTCACGATCGGCGGCGAGATCCTCGCGTCGGTCCTGATCCTGCTCCTGCACCGGCGCTGGTGGGCGTGGACGGTCATCGCGATCGTCTTCGGCGCCTTCACGGGGTACACGATGCACCGGCTCTTCGGCGGGGCGCGGTCGTGCGGGTGCTTCGGCAAGTTCACGGTGGCGCCGGAGATCACTATCTCGATCGACGCGGCCATGGCCGCGATGGCCCTGGGCTGCGTGTGCCTGGCCGGGGCGCGCCGGGGGTGGCTGTGGCTGACCGGCGCGCTGCTGCTGCCCGCGGCGATCGGCGGCGGCCTCTACGGGATGAGCCAGCCCACGCCGGACGACTTCAAGCCCGGCAGCGCTTTCGAACGGGCGGCTCAGGCGAGGCAGGCCGCGAAGGCGGCGGCCGGGACGGAAACCGCGCCAGCCGTCGGCGACGCCCCTGCGCCCGCCGCGGCGGAGCAGGCCGTCGCGTTCGACCCCATGAGTTCGCGTCCGATGGATGTCCTGCTGCTCGTGCCGCTGGTGCAGGAGGAGTTCCTGCAGGGCCAGCCCGAGCCGGCGTGGCTGACACGACTGGGCGAGGCCGCGGCCGAGACGGACGGCCCGGCGTGGCTGCTCTTTGTCTACGACCCGAACTGCGATGTGTGCCAGCGGTTCCTGCCCTACTACGACGGCTACGAGCGGTCGAGCGCGGACGATGCGCTGCTGCGCGTGGTGACGATCCAGAAGGGCCACCTTGTGCAGTTCGGCATCGAGGACTGGGCCTGGGCGCACTCCCCCACCACGATGCTGGTCCGCAGAGGCGAGATCCTGCACGAATGGGGCGGCGAGGACACGCCGATCCCCGGCGCGATCCGGAGCCGGATCGAGTCCGAGGGCGAGGCGTTCTTCGAGTCGATGCAGGCGACCTACACGCCGCTGGAGTGAGCGGAGAGCGCGACTCCTGCTCCTTCAGAACCCAGGGCGCGAGTGACGGGCCATGTGCATCAATTCGTCGCCGTGCGCGGGCGCCTTGGCGCGTCGCAGAACGGAATCACCATGCCATGGCCGCAGGAGTAGAGGTCGGGTCGGGGGGAGGGGGAGCCCGCTGTAGAAGGGCCCAGATCGTGAGCCCATCGATCGGGCAGTCCGGCGAGATCTGGATCGTCAGTGTCAGGTCCATGTCGGGTGTGAGCCGCGCGCGAGGGGGAAACGACCGATCCGCTCCGTATGGGGGACCTTCCTCCGGCACGAGCAGCGGGGCGCCGGTCTGGTCACGCAGATCCATGGCGAACAGGCAGCCATCGCCCAGATCGCCGCGAGTGATACTGCCGCCCGGACCACGGTGTTCCTTCGCGCCGTCCTCGTGCCACATGACTCGGACGCGATACCATCCGGCCGGCGTCTCACTCCACGAGAAAGTAACCGTCTCACCGGCCGACACAGGGGTCGCCACGGTCTTGATGGTGTGCTTGTACCCCATCGCGAGCGCGGTCGCTGTTGTGAGTGTCACACCAGGCGCGAGATCGCGGCGGAAGGTGCATCCTGCGGTCGACAGAACCGGCAACGCGAGCATCACGACGATGATCGCGCTCGGGCGGATCATCCCAGATTCATCGTCACCAGGAACTCGGCGTTGGTCTTCACCTTGCTCAGGCGGCTCTTCATGAGCTCCATGGCCTCGACGACATTCATGTCGCTGAGCACCTTGCGCAGGCGGTAGACCAGCTCCAGCTCCTTGGGATCAAGCAGCAGCTCCTCGCGGCGGGTGCCGGAGGCGGAGATGTCGATCGCGGGGTAGATGCGCTTGTCCACCAGGCGGCGGTCCAGGTGCAATTCGCTGTTGCCGGTGCCCTTGAACTCCTCGAAGATGACCTCGTCGGCCTTGGAGCCGGTGTCCACCAGCGCCGTGGCGAGGATGGTGAGGGAGCCGCCGTTCTCGATGGCGCGGGCGGCGCCGAAGAACTTCTTGGGCCGCTGCAGGGCGCCGGAGTCGATGCCGCCGGTCATGATCTTGCCGGAGTGGGGCATCTCGTTGTTGTACGCGCGGGCCAGGCGGGTGATGGAGTCCAGCAGGATCACGACATCCTGACCGAACTCGACGGCGCGCTTGGCCTTCTCGATGACCATCTCGGTCACCTGCACATGGCGCGAGGACTGCTCGTCGAAGGTCGAGGCGATGACCTCCACGCTCTTGTGCGTGTTCCGCTTGAAGTCCGTCACTTCCTCGGGCCGCTCGTCGATGAGCAGCACGATGATCTTCACATCGGGCGAGTTCTTGGTGATCGCCTGCGTCATCTTCTGGAGCAGGACGGTCTTGCCGGTGCGGGGCGGGGCGACGATCAGGCCGCGCTGGCCCTTGCCGATCGGCGCCACAAGGTCCACGATGCGCATCTCGATCTGATCGGGCGTGGTCTCGAGGACATAACGCTCCTCGGGGTGGAGGGGCGTGAGGTCTTCGAAGTTCGTGAGCTTGGAGATGACCGAGGGGTCCTGCCCGTTCACGGCGTCCACGCGGAGCAGGGCGAAGAACCGCTCCTGGTCCTTGGGGGGACGGATGGCGCCCTTGACCTCCATGCCGCGCTTGAGGCCGAGCTTCCGGATGAGCGCCGGGGGGACGAAGATGTCGTCGTGGCCGGCGAGGTAGGAGTACTCGGGGCTGCGCAGGAAGCCGAAGCCCTCGTGCGCGATCTCGAGCGTGCCCTCGCCGAACATGATCCCGCCCTTTTCGGCGCGGGCGTTGAGGACGCGGAAGATCAGCTCCGGGCGAGCGATCTGGTGGAAGTCCTTGAGGCCCTCATCCTCGGCGATCTTGTGCAGCGCCGCGATGTCCATCCGGCGCAGCTCGGAGAGGTTGAGCGCGTCCTTCTCGGCTTCCTTGTACTTCTTGGTGCCGGCGAGCTTCTCGAGCTCCGCGGCCTCGCGCTCGAGCTCCGCCTCGTTGGGCAGGGCGTGCGCGGGGATCTGCTGCTGCTGGTACGACGGGCCGCCCCCGCCGCCGCCGCCGCCCTTCTTCTTCTTTTTCTTCTTCTTGCGGCCCTGGCCCTGACCCTGCCCCTGCTGGCCGCTGCCGTAGTTGTGCTGCTGCGGCTGGTGCTGGCCGCCCCCGCCGCCGCCGCCGCCCTGCTGCTGCTGGCGCTGCTGGCCCTGATTCTGGCTTTGGCCGCCCTGGTTCTGGCCCTGCCCCTGGTTGGCGTTCTGAGGGCGGCTCTCGCCGGAGTTCTGGCCGCCGCCGGAGCCCTCGCCGCGCGGGCGGTTGGGGCGGGCTTCGGAGCCGGATCGTTCTTCGACGGCGCTGGGGGTCTTGCTGGTCATGTCGTTGTGTTCTCGTGCGGCGACTCAGGGGCCGCGGCTGGCGCCCGCGATCAAGGCGGCGCGCCGGGAAAGAGGAAGGCGAGGCAGAAGGGGGCTGAATGGCCGGAACTGGCCCGATGGGGGCCGCAGAAACTCCGCGTTGTGCAAGGGAAAGAGACTGGCGCTGTCGAAGGGCCCGCACCGGGATTGAAAGGGGATCACCGTCTGGGTGCGGGAACAATCGCTCAGGGCCTCGCCCGGTCCTCGCTTGTCGAGGGGCCGCGGCGGGGGCGTTGCTCCATGATCTTCGAGAAAACCCGGGCGACCGACTCGGCCAGAGCGGCCTCGTCGCCCGAGTTGTCTACAAGATAATCGGCGCGTCGGCGTTTGTCTTCAAGGGGGTGTTGGCTTTTTTCCCTTCGGGCCAGTTCCCGGGCATCCCACCCCCTGGAGGCCTGCACGCGGCCTTCCCGGACGGCCCGGGCGGCGTCCACCACCACCACAGCGTCGCAATCGGCGTCGAGCCCGGCCTCGAAGAGCAGGGGCGCGTCCAGCACCACGGCCGGGGCCCCGGCGGCGGCGGCATCCCGGATCGTGCGCTCACGCCCCGGCGCCAGCAATGGGTGGATGTAGCCCTCCAGCCGCTTGCGCTCCGCCTCGTCGGCGAAGACGATGCGGGCGATGGCCGAGCGGTCGAGCGCGCCGGAGTCGTCCAGGACCCCGGGCCCCCACCAGCGGACCAACTCGTCGCGCACGGGCGCGGTCGCGAGCAGGGCGCGGACGGCCTTGTCCGAATCGATCACCACGCAGCCGCGCTCCGCGAGCAGGCGCGCCACCGTGCTCTTGCCCGCGCCGACGGACCCGGCCAGGCCGATGACCAGCGGTCGCGGGGTGGGCGTCTCCTGCTGCGACATGCGTGTTGAAGTGTACGGCGCCGAGTAGGATCGCCCGAGTGCCCCCCAACGCCCCCGCCTATGACCTGGTCGTCTTCGACCTCGACGGCACGCTGGCCGACACGCTGCGCTCCATCGCCGAGGCGATGAACGCCGTCCTGCGCGAGGAGAAGCTGCCGGAGCACCCTGTCGAGGCCTACCGGCGCTTCGCCGGCGACGGCGCGGCCTGGCTGGTCAAGCGGGCGACGGGGCACCGATTCAACGAGGACGCCGCCAAGGTCGCGGAGCTGCTGCAGCGCTTCCGCGAGCGCGACGAGAAGACCGACGAGCAGTTCGCCCTGCCGTATGACGGCGTGCTGCCGATGCTGGATCGGCTGCGCAGCGCCGGGCTCACGCTCGCGGTGCTCTCCAATAAGGAGCAGGACGAGGCCGTGGCCCTCTGCGACCGGCTGTTCGGGCCGGAGCGGTTCCGCGAGGTCGTCGGCCACGACGGACGCTGGCCACTGAAGCCCGATCCCACTGGGCTGATGGCGATGATCCAGCGTTGCGGCGCCACGCCGGCGCGCACCGCGTATGTCGGCGACACCGACACGGATATGCGCACGGGCCGCAGCGCGGGCGCGTTCACCGTGGGCTGCTCTTGGGGATTCCGCGACGCGGACGAGCTCCGCGCGACCGGCGCCGATG
The DNA here is from genome assembly GCA_938003595.1 of uncultured bacterium. Classification (GTDB taxonomy): domain Bacteria; phylum Planctomycetota; class Phycisphaerae; order Phycisphaerales; family UBA1924; genus JACVCK01. Next base: position 2,880 of record CALKYH010000134.1, on the reverse strand, counting down.
TCCTCATCGATTCGCCGGGCGAACTCGGCGCGGCGCTCGGGCTGACCGCCTAGCGCAGCAGCTCGGTCAGCGGCCGCGTCGAGCGCTCCAGGAACGCGCGGTCCTCGCCCTCGAGCAGGGGCGAAAGCTCGGTTCGGACGCGGGCGTGGTAGTCGTCCAGCCATCGCCGCTCGCCCTCGGTGAGCAGGGCGCCGTCGATGAGCGAGGGATGGATCGGGCAGAGGGTCAGCGTGTCGAAGCGGAGGAACCCGGGGCGGCCGGGGTCGTCCTGCGCGACGAGGATGTTCTCGATGCGCACGCCGTAGCGGCCTGTCTCGTAGAAGCCGGGCTCGTTGGAGAAGACCATGCCCGGCTCGATGGCGATCTGGGCGGCGGGACGGGCGCTGACGCTGGGCGGGTATTCATGGACGCTCAGCGCGGCGCCGACGCCGTGCCCGGTGCCGTGGGCGTAGTCGAGGCCGACCTCCCAGAGGAAATGACGCGCGAAGGCGTCGATCTGCAGGCCGGTGGTTCCCTGCGGGATCGAGGCCCGCGAGAGCGCGATCATGCCCTTGAGGACGCGCGTGGCGCGGTCGCGCTGGTCGGGCGCCGCGGCGCCGAAGTGGAACGAACGGGTGATGTCGGTCGTGCCATCGATGTACTGACCGCCGGAATCCAGGAGGAAGGCGCTGTCGGCGCGGACCTGGCGGGCTGTGGCGGGGTCGGGCCGGTAGTGGATGACGGCGCCGTTGGGACCCTCGCCGGCGATGGTCGAGAACGCGGGGCCGACCCATCGCGGGTCCTGCGCGCGGAACGATTCCAGCTTGGCCGCGAGCGTGGTCTCGGTCTGTCCGCCCTTGGGCACGGCCTCGAACATCCAGCGCAGGAAACGGACCACCGCGGCGCCGTCGCGCCGATGGACATCGCGCATCGCGGCCAGTTCGGCGGGGTTCTTCCTGGCCTTGGCTCCCGCGACCGGGCTGCGCGAGCGCTCGACGATGCGCGCCGGGTCGCCGATGAGCGAGACGATGCGGGCGTTGGCCGAGAGTTCGTCGATCCACCAGCGGCGACGGAGCGCCTCCGCGCGGAGCGCGGTCTCGAACGCTTCGTACGGCTCGAGTTTCGCCTCGCCGGCGAGGGCGGCTCGCACCTCATCGTTGACGCGCGACAGATCAACAAAGAGCGTGGCGCTCTCGGGGGTGATCATCGCGTACGCCAGGAAGACCGGGTTGTAGGGAACATCGGCGGCGCGGAGGTTGAACAGCCAGGCGACCGCGTCCAGCGAGGAGACGACATGGGCGGTCGCCTGCCGGCCCTTGAGCGCCGCACGGAGCTCGGCGAGCTTCTCCTGCACGCTCCGCCCGGCGAACTCGGGCGGGTGCACGCGCAGGGCGGAGCGCGGCATGGGCGGCGCGTCCGGCCAGTCGGCGTCCACCAGGTTGTCATCGACGGCGACGAGGACGGAGCCACGGCGCGCCAGCGCCTTCGACAGATCCTCGAACGCGCGGGCGGAGAGCAGCCGAGGGTCTACACCTATGCGTGAGCGCTCGGGCAGGTCCGCGAGCCATTGCTGCATCGAAGGAACCGAACGATCCCCGACCCGCATCAGCGTCCACACCCCCGGATCAAGTTGTTCGGCTGCTTGCAGCCAATACCGGCCGTCGGTCCACAAGAGCGCCTGGTCCGGCGTGATCACGGCGTCGGCCACAGATCCAGTGAAACCGCTGACGCGCTCGCGCCGACCCCATCGGGCGGGCGTGTATTCGCTCTGGTGGTCGTCCGAGGACGGCACGATGTAGGCGTCCAGCGCCCCGCCGGCGTCGGCGATCTTCATGCGGGCGCGAAGTTGATCAACGATCTTCATGGGATTCCTTGTCTGCGGGAGCGGACCGGATCGATCAATGCGCAGATTTCACGCGGGATGCGGCCTGCGAAGCGGGCGAAAGCCGCGCCGAGCGCTCCGTCGGTCGCGGCTCGGTTGCTCTTCGATCGATCAATAGCATACAGTGAGCAACTATGGCCAAGACTGAAACCATCGCTGCGCTTTCTTCGCTGCTCAATAAGCTGACGAAGGAGCGCAACCACCACGTCGCCGCGATTCAGGAGATCGACGAGGTGTTCCACAAGTTCGGCGTCGAGCCGCCCGCCATCGGCGGCGCGACCCGAGGCGCCCGCGCGGCGCGTTCGACGGGCGGCGCCAAGCGGCGCGGCCTCAAGCGCGGCGGTTCTCGCGTGCAGGGCGTGAAGCAGACGCTCGCCGAGTCGCTGTCCGACACCCCCCAGAGCCCCGCCGAGCTGGCCGCGAAGGTCAGCAAGAAGCTGGGCTCCAAGGTGGCGATCACGACGCAGCTGCACATGCTCAAGCGCGAGAAGGTCGCCAAGGCCGTCGGCCGCGGGCAGTGGGTCCGGGCCTGAGCCCGCTTCCCGCGACCTGATCGCCGCCCCCCTCTCCGGTGGGTCATGGAACGCCCTGAGGCGAGCGCGATCGGTGTGCGCCGCTGACGGTTGCGTTAGGCTGTCGCGGATGAAGGGCAGCCTCGGCCAGTGGATTGGACTCGCGTTGTGCGCTGCGGCGGCCGGCTGCGCCGTGACAGGACCGTCGTCGATCCGCACCAGCCGGAGCAACTACAACGAAGCCATCGCCTCGACCTCGAGCGAGCAGCTGCTGCTGAACCTGGTGCGCCTTCGGTACCGCGATGTGCCGCTGTTCCTGGAGGTCTCGTCGGTCACGACGACCTTCGGCGTCGAGGTGTCCGGCGGGGTGCGCGTCGATCCGCTGCCGGTCGAATGGGACACGCTGAGCGCGTCGGGCGAGCTGACGCTGTCGGAGCGGCCGTCGGTGACCTATGTCCCGCTGCAGGGCGAGGACTTCGTCCGCAAGCTCATGACGCCGCTGGCCAC
>CALKYH010000133.1 GCA_938003595.1 uncultured bacterium | reverse complement strand
CGCCCAGGGCGTGGGCCTCCAGCAGCAGGGCGTTGAAGCCCTCGGCGCGCAGCCGGGCCAAGGTCCAGAGGCCGGCGATCCCGCCGCCGAGGACCAACGCATCCACGGCGACGACGCGGGGGGCCATGGGCCCATGGTTCGGAGCCGGCGATGGGGTGTCAAACAACGACCTCCGTCAGCCTGCCCCATCCAACCCCCCGGATCGGCCGATAGAGCCATCAGGAGCGCGTTAGAGCAACGAAAACCCGCTTTTTTCTTGCCAACGGCCCATTTTCGGCGTACAGGTGTTCAGAGGGGTGTCGGAGCGCGCGGCTCCAAAGACCCCGCACAAGACCCAATCCCGGACCGGCGGGAGCGGCCCCCGGTCGCCGCCGAGCCACCCAACTCGGAGAGCCCATCGCCATGAAGACCTCCCTCAAGAGACTCCTGCCCGGAATCATCCTGTCGCTTGCCGGCGCCTGCGCCGCCGCGGCCGGCCCCGCCTCGGTGCGTCCCCTGACCACCGACGCCGAGGCCCCCGCCCGGTACCTCAACGGCGAGGAGGAACAGGTCATCCGCACGCGGTTCGTGCACCTCGACCTCTCGGGCATCGTCCCGGTCGAGGAGCGCTCGACGCTCACGATCCCGCTCAACCTCTTTGACGATGTGCACTTCGACGCCGTGTTCACCCGCTCCGAGCCCGGACCCACCGGGCAGGGCACGGTGTGGTCCGGCCACCTCGCCGGTCTCGAGGAGACCTCCTGGGTCATCATGTCGAAGATCGACGACTACCTTTATATGGATGTGTGGGCGCTCGACGCCGGCACCTACCAGCTGCGCGCCACCGGCGAGCGCGGCGTGCACGCCATCATGCAGGTGGACCCCGCCAAGCTGCTGCCCTGCGGCGTGACGCAGGACCATGTCATCCGCGACGGCCTCCACGCCGACGAGGGCGAGGGGACCCCGCGCGACACCGGCGACCTCATCGATGTGCTGGTCATGTACACCGTCGCCGCCCGGAACACCGCCGGCGGCACGACGGGCATCACCAACGCGATGAACGGCTGGATCGTCTACACGAACAACGCGTACAACAACAGCCAGATGACTCAGCGCGTCCGTCTGGTGCACCTGGTCGAGACGACCTATGTCGAGGCCTCCGCCGGCGCCGGCGGCATGGACACCGACCTGTCCCGCTTCCGCGGCACCAGCGACGGGAACATGGACAATGTCCACACCCTCCGCAACACCTTCGGCGCGGACATCTGCGAGCTGGTCTCGCTCTCGGTCAACGCCTGCGGCCTGGCGTATGTCATGTCGCCCCCGAGCTCCGGCTTCCAGAGCAACGCCTTCGGCGTGACGCGCTACCCCTGCGGCGCCTCGACCTTCGCCCACGAGATGGGCCACAACATGGGCTGCGCCCACGATCATGACAACGGCGGCGCCTCCTCGTACTGCTACTCCTTCGGCTACCGCACGCTGCCCAACGGCGGCAACCGGACCATCATGGCCTACGCCCCGGGCAACGAGATCCCCTACTTCTCGAACCCCAACATCCTCTTCGCCGGCGTGCCCATCGGCATCTCCGAGGCGGCCGGCTGCGGGAACAACACCGCCGCCGACAACGCCCGCTCGATGAACAACACGCGCTTCACCGTCGCCAACTTCCGCCAGCAGCAGGTCGGCAACCCGCCGCCCTCGGCGTTCTCGCTGAACTCTCCCGCGGACGGCGCCACCGGCGTCGATCTCACCCCCGCCCTGCAGTGGCAGGCGGCCGAGTTCGCGAACACCTACACGGTGCAGCTCTCGACCGAGGCGGACATGACGCCCGTCCTCTGGCAGCAGGAGAACCTCACCACCACCGCCGTCATCGTGCCCGGCGGCACGCTCGACAACTGCACGCAGTACTTCTGGTCCGTCACGGCATTCGGCTTCGGCGGCCAGACGACCGCGGCCTCGGCGCCGGCCGACTTCACCACCGCCCTCGTCGGCGACATCAACAACGACGGCGAGGTCGACTTCAGCGACCTCAACCAGCTCATCTTCCAGTACGGCGCCATGGGGCCCAACAACCCCGCCGACATCAACGGCGACGGCGTCGTGGACTTCGGCGACCTCAACCAGCTGCTGAGCAACTACAACCAGACCTGCTGACGCTCGGCCCTGAGGCGCCAACCCGCACGATCGATCCGCGGCCCGGAGCAGCTCCGGGCCGCTTTTCGTTGGGCGGACGCCGTGGGCCCGCCCGACCGATTTCGTCGCCCACACGCCCCGGCGGCGCCCGTTCTGGGGACGCCTGCAGACCGCGAAATATCGCACTGAGCGTGATTCTGGCTGATTTCTGTATGGTTTTTGTTGCTGTCGGGCGGAATTCGGCGTACAGGTTCCTATGGAGGAGACGCCCCCGCCTCGGGCGGGCGGCGATCCACCATCAGACGCCTCGCCAGCCGACGGCGCCCCCCGGGGCGTCGCGTGACCGATCCCTCAACCCTCGGAGAGCCAGCCCATGATGAGTCGCGCCACGCAGGTCCTGCCCGCGTTCCTGTTCCTCGCCGCGAGCGCGTTCGCCGCGCCCCAGGGCGCCGACGCGGTCGACGCCCGCGTCCCGCTGCTGCGCCCCAGCGCGGACATCCATAACTTCGCCGCGACGGCCGACCTGGCCGCGCGCACGGACATCGTCCGCTCGCGATATGTCTCCTTCGACGCCGGCGCCATCGTCACGCCCCGCTCGGGCCCCACGACGACGACGATCAACCTCTTCGACGATGTCACGCTCGAGATCGTCTTCGAGCGCGAGGAGCCCGGCCTGCAGGTGGACCGCATCCTCACCGGCCATGTGGACGGCGTGGAGGAGTCCTATGTGGTCTATGTCGAGACCGACGGCCAGGTCTGGGCGGACATCTGGACGCTCGATGTCGGCGAGTACGAGATCCGCAACGCCGGCCCCGGCGTCCACCTCGTGGCGCAGACCTCCGGCTCCATCGCGCCCTGCGGCCTCGACATGGCGGCCGTCCAGGGCCTCGAGATCGTCGAGGACGGCGGCGCCGGCCAGCCCGTCGGCCCCGAGCTCGCCGCCGGCGACCGCGACACCGGCGACCTGATCGACATGCTCATCATGTACACGGCCGCGGCCCGCTCGCAGGCCGGCGGCACGACGAACATCACCAACGCCATGAACGGCTGGGTCACCACGACCAACACCTTCTACGCGAATTCGCAGATGACCCAGCGCATGCGCCTGGTCCACCTGCTCGAGACCTCCTATGTCGAGGCGCCCTCCAACCAGAACAGCATCGTCACCGACCGGGACCGCTTCCGCATCAACGGCGACGGCTTCATGGACGAGGTCCACACCCTCCGCAACACCTACGGCGCCGACCTCTGCCACCTGGTGTCCCGCTCCAACACCTCCAGCATCTGCGGCATCGCCGCCTCGCTGTCCATCAACCAGGCCCTCGGCTTCGCCGTCACGCAGTACGCCTGCGGCGCCTACACCTTCGCCCATGAGTGCGGGCACAACATGGGCTGCGCCCACGACCACCCCAACGCCGGCGGCGGCGGCGGCGCGTTCTGCTACTCCTTCGGCCACCGCACTTCCGGCCCGGTCCTCATCACGGTGATGTCGTACAATCCCGGCACCGAGATCCCCTACTTCTCGAATCCCAACATCATCGTCAGCGGCCAGCCCATCGGCATCGCCGAGGTCCCCGGCTGCTCGCAGGCCACCGCCGCGGACAACTCCCGCTCGATGAACAACACGGCGTTCTCCGTCGCCAACTACCGCCAGCAGCAGGTCGGCAACCCGGCGCCCTCGGCGTTCGACCTCACCAGCCCGGCGGACGGCGCGCAGGGCGTGGGCCTGACCCCGATCCTCACCTGGGAGGCCGCGGAGTTCGCCACGCAGTACGACATCTCGCTCTCCACCGAGGCCGACATGACCCCGGTGATCTGGTCGCAGACCGGGCTCACCAGCACCAGCGCCCTCGTCCCCGCGGCGACGCTGGACAACTGCGTCACCTACTACTGGCAGGTCGTCGCCAGCGGCTTCGGCGGCTCGACCATCTCCACCGCGGCGCCGAATGAGTTCACCACGGCGCTGGTCGGCGACATCAACAACGACGGCGAGGTCGACTTCAGCGACCTCAACCAGCTCATCTTCCAGTACGGCTCCACCTCGCCCAACAACCCCGCCGACATCAACGACGACGGCATTGTCGACTTCGGCGACCTCAATCAGCTGCTGAGCAACTACAACCAGACCTGCTGAATCGGTCTCTCAGGACCGACCTCTGGCATCGAACAACCGCGGCGGCTCGGGACAACCCGGGCCGCCGTTTTTCGTGCGATGATGGTGTCGCTGAACCCCGCGGCCCGGCGCAGGACGCCGGAAGAAAAAGCCACCTGCCGGACTTGAACCGGCGACCTGAGCTTTACGAAAGCTCCGCTCT
>CALKYH010000132.1 GCA_938003595.1 uncultured bacterium | reverse complement strand
GCGTCCTTGCCCAGGAAGGTGGGCAGGCGCATGTTCTTGGTCTTCTCCGAGACGCTCATCAGCTCCTTGAGGCGCACCTTCTCCTTCTCGATGTTCGGCGCCTCGATGCCGACGGTGTCGCGCCCCTCGATGTTGCCGACGATGCGGATGCTGACCACGCGCATGGCGCGGGCCAGGTCCTGCGAGATCGCGGTCAGCTGGCTGACCTTCGTCCCCGGCGCCAGCTTCACCTCGTACATGGTGATGACCGGGCCCGAGTCGATGCCCACCACCTCGCCGTCGATCTTGTAGACCCGCAGCGCCTCCTCCAGGCAGCTGGCCTGCTCGCGGACATAGGCCTCCAGCTTGCCGGAGTAGTTCTCCTCGGGCTCCTCGAGCAGCTCGAGCGAGGGGAACTTGTATTCCACCATCTCGGTATCCGCGGCGCGGAGGTCCTCGAGGTCCTCCACCGTCGCCGCACGCCGGGACTCGGCCGCGAACCGCACCGGCAGCTTGGACATCTTCGCCCGCAGCGCTTCGGGGTCGAAGACCTGCGGCGCCCCGGGCGCCTCGTCTTCCTCCTCCTCCTCGTCCACCTCGTCCAGCACGGCCACGCCGGTGTCGTCCTCGTCCTCCTCCTCGTTGTGCTCCGGCTCGGGCCGGACCTTCTTCGCGGGCTTGCTCGCCTTGACGGGCTTCACCTTGGTCGCGCGGGCCGGGCGGGCCATGCGATCGTCGTCGTCCACATCGTTCTCGCGGACCCGGGCCGCGGCACGCGCGGCGCGAAGCTCCGCCTGCTCGTCCAGCCGCTCGCGCACCCGCGCGTACAGCCCGCCGACGCCCGTGCCCGCGCGGGACAGCGCCCACTTCGGCGCCAGCGCCACCCAGACATCGAACGCCACCGTCGCGCCGATCAGTCCCAGGAACACCAGCCACAGCGCGGCGCCCAGGCCGCCGAAGCGCCCGCTCAGCTCGCTCACGCCCCAGATCGCCACCAGCCCGCCGGCGCCCTCGGGCGCGCTGCTCCAGCCCGGCGCCAGCAGGGCGTGGAACCCCGCCACCACCAGCGCGAACAGCCCCGCGCCCAGCGATCGCACCCCCAGCTGGCCCACCGGCCGGCCCGCGGCGGACATCCCCAGCCACAGCCCCGCCGTCGCCAGCAGAACCCAGGCCCCGATGCCGAACATCGTGAACAGCTGGTACGCCAGCCACGCCCCCGCCGGCCCGCACCAGTTGGCGACGGGTGAGTTCAGCGGCGCCGAGGCGTGCCCCGGGCCGTCGAAGCGGTTGAACGAGACCATCGCCGCGAGGACGAACAGCCAGAGGGCCGCCCCCAGCAGCCAGCCGAGCCGGAAGCCGATGGGGTCCTCACGATTCCAGAGACCGAAGAAGGTGGCAGTGCGCGACATATGGGGCCGTTATCGGCCGGTTGTGAGGCCGCGCAAGAATCGCGGCGACAGACACCTCCGACGCCCTCCCACCAGCATCTGAGGCGGGCCGGGCGGGCCCGACGCTCATCCATAAGAAGGACACACCCCCCGGGCGGCCGGGGGGTGTCCCAAGAGGAGGATGCGGGCGTTCCGGCCTCGTCATGGAGGCCGGGCGAACCGGGCGGATCAGCGACGGCGGCGGACGCCGGCCAGGCCGAGGAGCCCGAAGGCCGCGGCGCCGGCGGGGGCCGGGATGATCTCGAAGCGGATCTGGTAGACGGCGGTGTCGGCCAGGAGCTGGCTGTCGAACACATAGCCCGCGGCGGTGGTCAGGCCGTTGAAGATCGACAGGTCGGCGAAGTCGAACTCGACGACCCCGTTGTCGGCGATGCGGTCGTCGTTGGAGGAACCCTGGAGGAACGCCGCGCCGAAGGCGCCGTCCACCTCGGAGCCGGCGTCCCAGATGTCGCGGGCGTACTGGGTGATGCTCGTAAGGTTCAGGTTGCCCATGGCGTCGAAGAGCATGTACTGCGTCGGGGAGTCGTTCCCGATGAAGTAGTCGTTGCTGGGGACCACCATCGAACCGAAGGTGAAGTACTGGTTGACGGAGGTGTCCACCGTGAAGTCGGCGAAGCCGGTCTGGCCCGGCAGAAGGGGCCCGGCGGGGTTGGGGACGACGGTGCCGAGCACGGCGGTCGGGTCCGCGCCGGCGAACGCGGGGAACCAGTCGGCGCCGCTGCCGCCCTCGGCGATCGACACGATCGCGGCGGAGGCGGTGGAGCCGGCGTCGAAGGAGTCGTACGAGCCGTTGTTGAAGCCGACGCGCAGCGGGGCGAAGGTCACGCTGTTGGTCGGCGCCAGGTTCTCGACGGTCACGCGGACATCGACGACGGCGGCGGAGGCGACGCCCGCGGCCGATGCGAGCGCGGCGATAGACAGAACGGTGCGATGGTTCATCTCGATCTTCTCCTGCTGAAAGGGCCTTGTGCGCCCGCGCCGAACCCGTGCCGGGGCGGGGCGAGTGTCAACAGGCGAGCGGGCCCGGTATTCCCGCGATCGGGCGATCGATCGCGAAGAAACGGCCATCGTCCCGCCCGGCGTCCGGGGCAGGATCGTCGTTTCCGATGGGATTTCCACGAATCCGTCGCGTCGGCGGGGCCGGGGCGGGAATAGCCCCGGCGCCCGGCCCATTATCGAGAAGGACATTCATGCAGCGACCCGAGTTCGAGAGACTGGCGCTCGCCGAGCTTGACGCGGTCTACCGCTTCGCACGCTTCCTGACGAGGGATGTCGCGCAGGCCGAGGACCTCGTGCAGGATGTGTACACACGCGCCTTCCGCCCGGAGTCCATCGACTCCTTCAAGCCGCGGGGCGGGGGCATGCGCGCCTGGCTGCTGACGATCGCCAGGACGAACTTCTACGGTCGGCTCGAGCACGAGAAGGTGGTCCGCAACGCCATGCCCCGCATCGCCGAAGACGCCCGCGACCGACACGACAGCGCCGAGGCGCCCGACGCCGCGGAGGTCTCGAGCGTGGACTGGACCCGCGCCGGCCCCGTGATGCACGAGGCGGTGGCCTCGCTGAGCGCGGAGCTGCGCGAGACGCTGTGGCTCTGGGCCGTCGAGGGCCTGAAGTACCGCGAGATCGGCGAGGCCCTGGGCGTGCCGATCGGGACCGTCATGAGCCGTCTGCACCGCGCCCGCTCGCAGGCGGCGCGGGCGATCCTCAGAGAAGAAGCCGTCGCTACGGAGCTGGCCCGCGCCGGCGTCGTGGGCCGACATCACGACGATGCGCTGATCAGCCGGGGCCGGAGAGTTTCATGAGCCACGACCGCCATGCCGCCGACACCATCGAGTCCGAGGGCCCGGCGCCCAGCCGGCGCACCGCGCTGCTCCGCGCCGCGGCGGACGGCCAGCTCTCCCCCGCCGACCAGGCCGCCCTGCGCGACCACCTGGCCGCACACCCGGAGGACGAGGCGGTCATCGAGTTCGAGCGCGCGCTGCGCGAGGGCGTCGGTCAGTGGCGCGCCGAGCCGCCCTCGGCGGCGCTCCGGGCCCGCGTGGCCGAGATCGCGAAGAGCGCACACGCCGTCGCCGATCCCGTGCCGCCCGTCGTCGCCGGGAAGGTCGGCCGCGGCCGCGCCGCGCTGCGCTGGCTGGCGATCGCGGCGGTCGTCGCGCTGGTCAGCGTGCCGATCGTCCGCGTGATGACCGCTCCCGGCCCCCTGCCCGGGCCGGGCGAGATCATCACGGCGAGCCACCGCGCTTCGCTCTGCTCGTTCGTCCGCAGCCAGCACTCCGACTGCGAAGTCCACGAGCAGATGGTCCGCGAGCGCTTCCGCATCGCGACCCTCGGCGAGGCGCCCGAGGCGTTCCGGGGCATCCTCGGCGCCGCGCCCGACCTGGGCGACCTCGAGCACAGCGGCGTCCGCTTCCTCGGCGCCATGGAGTGCGCGGTGCCCGGGCGCGGGACCTCCGTTCACCTCGTGCTCGACGCCGGCGACCCCGGCCAGACCGCCGACCCATCCGCCTATGTCAGTCTCTTCGTGCAGCAGGACCACGACGAGCTCGCGCTCGAGCCCGGGCGCACCTACCGCATGCTGCGCAACGCCGGCGAGATCGACGCCCCGGCGGAGATCTGGGTCTGGCGCAAGGACGGCCTGGTGTACTTCCTGGTGGCTCCCTCGGAGCAGAACCTCGACGCCGCGCGCACGGCGCTGGGCGCGATGGCGCCGAGCGCCACGCTCTGACGATCAGACGCCGGTCGACCCGAACCCGCCCTCGCCGCGGGTGCGCGCCGGGGCGCGCCGGTGCAGCGTGGTGACGACCTCGGGCCAGGGGGCGTCCAGGTCGTCGGTCTCCTCGACATGGGCGTGGGCCACGGGCGCGATGACCATCTGCGCGATGCGCATGCCCGGCTCCACCTTGAACGGCTCAAGACCATGGTTGATGAGCGGGATCTTCACCTCGCCCCGGTAGTCGGCGTCGATGGTGCCCGGCGCGTTGGGCAGCGTCACGCCGTGCCGGCTGGCCAGGCCCGAGCGCGGGCGGACCTGCGCCTCCCATCCCGGGGCCAGCGCCATCGCGAAGCCGCAGGGGATCAGCGCGATGCGACCCGGCTCGATGACCACGGGGTGGTCCAGGCACGCGCCGACATCCAGGCCCGCGGCGAGCATCGTCTGGTACTCGGGCAGCCGGACATCGGGGCGCAGGCGCCGGATGCGGAGGACGGTGGGGCGGGGGTGCGGCGCGGCGGGTTCGATCATCCGCGGAGCGTCGGGCGGCGCCGCCGGCGCGTCAAGCGGGCGCGATGGGCGTGGGCCCAGGGTCCATGGAGACGGATGTACAGGGATTCCCGGATCAGGCCCGGCGCTCAGGCCGAGTGGACATAGGTCGGCCGAACCATCTTCAGCTCGACGGGGTCCGCGGGGGCCAGCTGGGCCTGGTCGAGCGCGTGATCGAGCGAGTCGATCATGCGCCGGGTCGCGGCGATCGCGTTGTCCAGGGCGGAACGGCCGGTCACCGCCTTGAAGGCGTCGGTGCGGCGAAGGTTGGAGAGTTCCTGCTCGGTCTCGGACTTGGCTTCGAGCAATCGCTGGAGGATTGTCTCGGCCCGGTCCTTGGCCGCTTGTGTCTCCACAACAAGCCGCTGCTTTTCGCTGAGGACCATTCTGGATGCGCTCCGTTGGCTGCGGGACCGTCTTGGGCCGGCGCGGCCGGGCACAGGGAGGAGGGGAGGGACGCGTATTGTCCGCGCCGGGTCCCGGGGGTCAAGCCGCGGTTAAGCCGGCGTTATGATTGTTTGGGAGGCTCCTGTTCGGCATTTCGGCCCTGGCGGGCCCGTCACCCACGCCCGGGGCGTGTTTCTGGATGAGTGAAAGCACCTCGTCCCGGTCCGGGGACCAGCGGGCGGCGGACAGATCCTCGATCAACGCCTCGATCCGGCCGGGGCGGATCTCCTCCGGGTCCGCGGCCCAGGCCATCACGCCATCGGCCGGGGTCGGCCTCAGGGACTCGGTCTCGTGGGCCAACTCCTCGTTCAGCTTCTCGCCCGGTCGGGCGCCGGTGAACACCACATCGATCGCCGGGACCGCGGACCTCGCCTCGGCGTTGGAGCCTGAGCCCGGACCGAACCGGGGCTCGAAGCCCTGCAGCCGCGCGAAGCGCTCCGCGAGTTCGACGATGCGGATGGGCTCGCCCATGTCCAGCACGAAGACATTGGCCCCCGCCGCCTCGGACTCGGTCAGGGCGCCGGCCTGGATCACCAGGGACGCCGCCTCGCGGATGGTCATGAAGTACCGGGTCATCTCCGGGTGAGTCACGGTCAGGGGCCCGCCCTCGGCGAGCTGGCGCGTCCAGATCGGGATGACCGAGCACGCCGAGCCCAGCACATTCCCGAATCGCACCATGCAGGCCCGCATGCCGTCGGAGCGGTCGTTCAGGGAGCGGACATACAGCTCCGCGAAGCGCTTGGTCGCGCCCATGACGGACTTGGGATTGACGGCCTTGTCGGTCGAGATCATCACGAACCGCTCGGCGCCGCAGTCCGCCGCGGCGTCCGCGATGCTCCGGGTCCCGAAGAAGTTGTTGTTCACCGCGTGGGAGGGGTGGTCCTCCATGAGGGTGACATGCTTGTGGGCGGCGGCGTGGAAGACGACCTGGGGGCGGAGCCGCTGCAGCCACGCCGCGGTGCTCTCGGCCTCGACCACATCATGGAGCATGGCGCGCCGGAGCGTGCGGGGGTGGCGTGCGGCGAGCTGGCGGTCGATCTCGAAGAGGGCGTTCTCGGAGCGCTCCATCAGAATGATGGACTCGGGCTCGAAGCCCGCGACGATGCGGGCCAACTCGGAGCCGATGGACCCGCCCGCGCCGGTGATGAGCACGCGCTTGCCGGTCAGCGCCCGTCGGGCGCGCTGGATGGCGCCGGGATCGAGGGCGCGCCCGCCGCGCCCGATGAGGTCCTCGGGGTCCAGCTCGGCGCCCGCGGCGCTGGGCGCGGGATTGGTGGTCTCATTGGGGCTGGGGAGCTGCACGACGCGCAGTCCGAGCGTCCTCGCCACCGATGACGCGCGGGCCGCGGCCTCGCGCATCGGCGCGGGCAGACTGACCACCAGCGTGGTCAGCCCGCAGCGCTCGTGCGCGGCGCGCAGGTCTTCGAGGGATCCCAGGTAATCGATCGCGCCGACGCTGGCGAGGGACTCGGGCGCGGCCGGGGAGGGCGTCACCACGCCGCAGACCTGGCCGAGGTTGGACGCGAGCGCCCAGGCGTGGGTCGGCGCGAGGGTCTCGGGCGTCGCGACGAGCGCGAGGCGTCCGGTTGTGGTGCGTTCTGATGGCATGGGCGCTCGTTCGGGCTTCCGCGGCATGGCTCCTCCGGCGGCGGGCCCTGCCGGGGGGCGCGCCACCTCTGGATATCGGTCCGAGCGAGGGGGCCGCCGAAGTTTCCCCGGCCGGAAGGAATCACCTTCCGGGACCTTCCCCCGCCCGGGGGAGGACGCCGGCGCTGGCTAGAATCGCCCCCATGCCCGCGGCCCAACACCCTGACCAAACCCGAACCTACTATGTCACGACGCCGATCTATTACGTGAACGACCGGCCGCACATCGGCCACTGCTACACGACGCTGCTGGGCGACCTGGCGGCGCGGTTGGCGCGGCTGGCGGGGCGGGATGTCTTCTTCCTGACCGGCACCGACGAGCACGCCGAGAAGGTGGTCAGCTCGGCGGCGGCGCACGGGGTGACGCCGATCCAGTGGGCGGACCGCAACGCCGCGGCGTTCCAGGAGGCGTTCCGGTTCTTCGATTTCGGGTTCGACGACTTCATCCGCACGACCCAGCGCCGGCACATCGAGAAGGTGGAGGCGTACATCCGGCGGCTGCAGGCCTCGGGCGCGATCTACGAGGGCGACTACGAGGGCTGGTGGGACGAGTCTCAGGAGGAATACCTCACGGAGACGACCGCGCGCGAGGCGGACTTCAAGAGCCCCGTGAGCAAGAAGCCGCTGGTGCGCCGGCGCGAGCGGAACTACTTCTTCCGGCTCTCGGCGTTCGAGGACCGCCTGCTGGCGCACATGGAGGCGAACCCCGGGTTCATCCAGCCCGAGGCGCGGCGCAACGAGGTCATCGGGCGCATCCGACAGGGCCTGCAGGATGTGCCGGTGTCGCGCGCGGCCGAGCCGGGCTCGACGCCGTGGGGCATCCTCATGCCCGACGACCCCGGCCACCGCGTGTATGTCTGGATCGACGCGCTGTTCAACTACCTGAGCACGATCGACACGCCCGAGCGGCGCGGCTACTGGCCGCCGGCGGTGCACCTGCTGGGCAAGGACATCCTCTGGTTCCACGCGGTCATCTGGCCGTGCATGCTCATGGCGCTGGACGAGCCGCTGCCGCGCGCGATCTACGCCCACTCGTGGTGGATCCGCGAGGGCCAGAAGATGAGCAAGAGCCTGGGCAACTTCCTCGATTTCCCCACGCTGCGGGGCTACGCGGAGGCCTACTCGCTCGACGCCCTGCGCTGGTTCCTGATCACCCAGGGCCCGCTGGGCGCGACGGACGCGGACTTCGCGCACGCCCGGTTCATCGAGACCTACAACGCCGACCTGGCCAACGGCGTCGGCAACGCGGCGTCGCGCGTCGCGAACATGATCGACAAGTACTTCGACGGCGCCTGCCCTGACCCGAAGGGGATCACGAATCACGCCGGGCACGACTGGCCCGCGATCGCCGGCGGGGCCGTCAACGCGTCGAAGTCCGCGTTCGAATCGCTGGAGCTGGCCGCGGCGGTCGAGGCGGGCGTCGCCCTGTCGCGCCGCGTGGACGGCTACATCAACGCCACCGAGCCCTTCAAGATCGCCAAGGACCCGGCGCGTAAGGACGAACTCGCGGTGATCCTGTACCACTGCGCCGAGGCGATCCGCATCGCGGCGCTGATCCTCTCGCCCGCCATGCCGACGAAGATGGCCGACCTGCTCGGTCGCCTGGGCGCGCCGGACCTGTCGGCCGCACGCCTGGACCGCGACGGCCAGTGGGGGGGCCTCAGGCCCGGCGTGAAGGTGGTCAAGGGCGAGGCGCTGTTCCCCCGCGCCGACGCCGAGGCGCCGCCGCCCGAGCCCATCGCCGGAGAGGACTGACGCCATGCCCGAGCACGATCCGCGCGAGGCCCGAACACTCCTGCTGCGCAGCCGCGAGGGCGTGCTGTCGTGGAGTTCGCTGGGCGAGGATCGGGTGGAGCGCGTGCGCTTCGTGCTGGACCCGGTGGCGCGCGATGTCGTCGCGCCGGTGAGCAACGCCGTGGTCGAGGCCGAGACGCATGTGCTGTATGTCCCCGAGGAGAGCGACGACGCGCTGCAGCTGCTGCTGGACCTGGATCGGGAGAACCCCGCGCCCGAGGCGTTGGTCGATCGCTGGCGGATCCATCACGGCGACGCGCCGCGCCGCCTGCCCGGGGATTCCAAGGGCGAGCCGGGCAAGGTGTGGTGGGCCCGGTTCAGGGTCGAAACGGCGCGGCTGGGCTCCTCGGTGGTCGACGGCGAGGCGCTGCTCGCGCCCAACCCGATGGTGGGCATCGAGCCGCGCGTGTGCCGGCGGCTGAACGCCGATCGCGACGCCCTGCGCCGGGTCTGCGAGGCCGTGGCCGGCGCCGCGCCGCGCGAGCCGCTGTGCGTGGGCATGGATGAAGAGGGCCTGCATGTCCGGGGTGATGGCGGCCTGGTGCGTCTGCCCTTCGGCGCCCCCATGGGGAGCCCCGAGGAGGCCGAGCAGACACTGAGCGAATGGCTCCGCAGCGCCGGCGCCCCGGGCCCGAGCGAGGGTCGGCGTTGAGCGGCGCGGCGCTTCAGGGATTGCGCGATGCGCACCTGCACCTGGCCGAGCACGGCGAGGCCCTGACCTGCGCGGACCTGTCCCGCTGCGCCAGCGTGGACGAGGCGCTGACGGTCGTGGCGATGGCCGCGAAGGAGGCGGCGCCGGGGCAGTGGGTGCGGGCGATCAAGGCGCGCGTGCACGGCTGGCGCGAGCCGCGCTGGCCCACGGCGGCCGAACTGCACGAGGCCGCGGCCGGCAGGCCGTGCGTCGTGCGGAGCTTCGACCATCACGCGCTCGCGGCGTCCACGCTGGCGCTCGAAGCGGCCGGCGTCCGCGCCGGCACGAGCGACCCGGACGGCGGAGTGATCGAGCGACGCGCGGGCGCGCCGACCGGCCTGCTGCTCGAGAACGCGTGCAACCTCGTCTGGGCCGCGATGCCCGAGCCGACGATGGACGAACGGCGCGAGTTTCTGCGCGCCGGCCTCGCGGACCTGGCGGCGCAGGGCTTCGTCGAGGTCCACGACATGCTCAGCCGGCCGTGGATGCCGGCGCTGCTGGCCGACCTGGCGGCTTCGGGCGACCCCGGCGCCAACGCGGTGCGTGTGTGGCTGTATCCGCGCCTGGAGGAAGCAGAAGAGATCCTCGAGACCGCCGAGACCTGGGAGCGCGAGACCGTGCGCCTGGCCGGCGCCAAGCTGTTCCTGGACGGCACGCTCAACTCGCGCACGGCGTGGATGCTCGAACCCTACCCCGACCCCATCCCCGGCCACCCGCGCGGGACGCCCATGATGGCCGCCGAGGCGCTGGAGGCGGCGCTGAGCAAGTGCGACATCCTCGGCCTGCCCGCGGCGATGCACGCCATCGGCGACGCCGCCGTCCGGGCCGCGCTGGACGCGATCGAGCGCGTGGCGCCAAGCACGATGGGCTTCCGCATCGAACACTGCCAGTTCGTGGATGAGTCCGACATTCCCCGTTTCGCGCATCTGGGCGTCGTGGCGAGTCTGCAGCCGTGCCACCTGCTCGCGGATGTCGAGGCGCTGCGGCGCGTGACGCCGCACCGCATGCATCGCTCGTTCCCGCTGCGCGACCTGATCGACAGCGCGAAGGACGCGGGCTTCTCCCCGGAGGAGATCGTGTGGCTGGGCTCGGACACGCCGGTGGTGCGTCCGGACCCGGTCGACAATCTCCAGGCGGCGGTGGAGCGCCGGCGCGCGGGCGCGCCGGCGGGCGAGGCGATCGCGCCGGAGCAGGCGATCGCCCGCGAGGAGGCGCTCGCCTGCATGCGGTCGCCCGAAGCGGATCCGGGCGCGTAAGTGGAGGAGCCAGCGATGAGCCAGCCGGTCGTGGTCGTGACGCAGCAGTACCCGGGGACGATGGATGTGCCCGGCGCGCGGATCGAGACGGGTCCGGCGAACGGCTTCCAGACCGCCGAGGCCCTGCGCGAGTTCGTCGCGAAGCATCGCCCGAGCGTGCTGGTGTCGATGTACTTCAACAAGGTGGACCAGGCCCTGCTGGACGCCGCGGGCCCGCAGCTCCGGGGCGTGGTGAACTTCGCCGTGGGCTTCGACAACATCGACCTGGCGCTGTGCGCCGAGCGCGGGATCGCGGTCTGCAACACGCCCGACGCCGTGACCGAGGGCACGGCGGACCTGGCGTTCCTGCTCATGCTCGCCGCGGCCCGCCGGCTCGCCAAGGCCGATCGCTACGCCCGCTCGCCGGAGTACCCCGCCCGAGGCTTCCTGGGCATGAGCGACCTGCTCGGCGTGCACCTGAGCGGCCAGACCCTGCTCATCGTCGGCGCCGGGCGCATCGGCTACGCCACGGCGCTGCGCGGCATGGGCTGGGGCATGAGGACGCTCTATGTCGCGCGCTCGCGCCACCTGGACTTCGAGTTTGCGCCGCTCAACGCCGAGCGCGTGACGCTGGAGGAGGGCCTCGCCCGCGCCGACTTCGTGAGCGTGCATTGCCCGCTGACGGCCGAGACGCGGCACCTGATCAACCGCGAACGCCTCGCCCTGATGAAGAAGACCGCCGTGCTGGTGAACACCGCGCGCGGCCCGGTGGTGGAGGAGGCGGCGCTGGTGGAGGCGCTCCAGGCCGAGCGGATCTTCGCGGCGGGGCTGGATGTCTACGAGTTCGAGCCCAGGCCCGGAGCGGACCTGATGGCGCTGGACAATGTCGTGCTGACGCCGCACATCGGCAGCGGGACTTTTCATCACCGGGCGCTCATGACGAGCATGGTCGCGGCCAATGCGCGGGCGATCCTCGCCGGTGAACGACCCCCGAACATCCTGAAGCCCGCAACGGCCCGCTGACGAGCGTCCCCGACGCGTCCCGGAAGAGGGGATCGCGAGCGGGAAGGTCCGGAATCGCGCGGGAAGTGGAGCCTAAAGCCTTGCCCCGGCGCGGCTTGTTCGGTATTTCTTAGCGAGTGGGCGGCTCTGGAAAAGCCTGAAGATCACCGATGGGCCACGGCGCGTTCTGGATGTCGCCGCTGGGCCGTGGAGGAGCGAACCGTGCAGATGCGTATCTCGTCGTTGTTGGCCGCG
Source organism: uncultured bacterium (assembly GCA_938003595.1). Classification (GTDB taxonomy): domain Bacteria; phylum Planctomycetota; class Phycisphaerae; order Phycisphaerales; family UBA1924; genus JACVCK01. Next base: position 19,168 of record CALKYH010000132.1, on the reverse strand, counting down.
GTCGGCGCCGCGATGTGTGTGGTCGCGTCCCCGGCGGTGGGCGGGAGCATCCCGCGCGTGTTCGTGAGCGCCGACGCCGCCCCCGGCGGCGACGGGAACTCCTGGGCGACCGCGTACGACAATGTGCAGGACGCGATCGACCGGGTGAACAGCCAGATCGGGAACGAGCGCGGCGTGGTTTGGCAGATCTGGGTCGCCCAGGGCGTCTACACACCCACCAAGGAGTATTTCGAGGGCGTGCCGCGCAGTGTCACCTTCGAGTTCCCGAACTTCTCCGAGGTCTACGGCGGGTTCCGGGGCGACGAGGACGAACTGGGCCCCGTGCCGCCGATCACCGGGCGGCGCTACACCACGACCTTCACGGGCGATGTGCTCGACAACGACGACGCCGCCGGCCAGGGGCCCTTCGATGACAACGCCTGGCATGTCGTGCGCCAGGTGGACGCGGATGTGCTGATCGACGGCGTGACGATCCGATCCGGGCGAGCGGACGGCGGCAAGGACAATCAGGGCGGCGGCGTCTACATCAGCGGCGACTTCTCGAATGTGGCGCTGGTCAACTGCCAGATCGAGGCCAACGCCGCCTTCGGCAACGGCGGCGGCGTGTACTCCAGCGGCGGAACGCTGCGCCTTCGATCCAGCATGTTCTCGGGCAACTCCACCTCCTCCGGCGACGGCGCGGGCGTATGGGCCAGCGTGAACAACCTGGTGGTGGTGAGCTCCGCGTTCCTGGGCAACTTCTCGTTCGGCAACTTCTCGCAGGGCGGCGGCATCTACACGAGCAGCTCGTTCGCCACGGTCGTGAACTCGACCTTTGTCTCGAACGCCGTGTTCGGCACGGGCGCCGGCGGGCTGCAGTCGGGCTCGTTCTCCCCGGTGGCGGTTCGCAACAGCGTGTTCTGGAACAACTCCGGCTCGCTCAAGTCGGTGGAGCTGCAGCAGCTGGACGGCCCCGTGATGTCGGTCTCCACGACCTGCATCCAGGAGCTGGGCTTCTTCTACTCGGGCGAGAACGGCAACATCGGCGACGACCCGCTGCTCATGCCCATCTCGCCCGGCGGCGACACGATGTGGAACACGCTCGACGATGTGCTGGGCGTGGTGATCTCGCCCAACTCGCCGGTTCGGAACATCGGCAACAACGACGTGGACATCGACGCCTCGCTGCCCGGCGTGCAGCCGCTGCCGCCGACGGACATGCGCGGGCTCGTGCGCATCGTCGACTGCAACGACCCCATGCCCCCCGCGACGGTGGACCTGGGCGCGACGGAGGTCCAGGCCGGCGAGCCGTCGTACTGGATCCGAAGCGACGCGGGCTTCTGGAACACGCCGAGCAACTGGCTCCGGTTCGTCCTGGGCGAGAACTGCAACAGCGCGGCGTTCGTCGGGCTCGACGGCTCGACCCTGATCTCGGAGATGCAGATCCCCGGCGAGTACCTGGCCGATACGGCGTCGCTCCTTGTGCGGAACGCCGATATCAGCCTTGCCATCGGCGATGTCGCGTTCCTCGACGTGACCGGCGGCTTCGCGGGCATCGACGGCGAGATCCGCGTGGACGACGGCGCCCTCACTCTTACCAACGTGGTGGGATCAGTCGGCCTTGCCTCCACGATGCATCTGGTCGTCGGCGACCAGGACCCGGCGCTGTTCCAGCTCTTCGAGGTCGATCTGGAGGCGCAGCTGGGGACCGAGATCTCGGGTCCGAACGGTGTGGTGGTGGTCGGCGCCTCGTCCTTGGCCAATCCCAGCTTCGGGACGACGGTCCTGGCGCCGCACGCCGGCGACAACGCGCAGCTCACGGTCGATTTCTCCAGGCTGTTCACCGACGGCATGGTCGTCGGTCAGAAGGGCGCGGCCTTTGCGGAGATCATCGGTCCGCTGTCCTTCATCACCACGCAGGGCCCGCTGGCGATCGGCGCGGAGCCGGGATCGCTGGGCTACGCGCAGGTCGGTCCGGGCAGCAGCTGGAATGTCTCGGGCTCGATGGTCGTCGGCGGCGCCGGACAGGGAGAGTTCCTCAACCAGGGCGAGGCGAGCGCCATGGACCTGCTCGTCGGCGCCTCGCCCGGTGGTCAGGGCATCTTCACCGCCGAGCCCGGCTCCAGCTTCTCCGTCAGCGGCAACATGGAGATCGGCTCGCTCAGCGGCCCGTCCAGCGTGCCCGGCGTCGGGCAGCTCGTCGTCCACAGCCCGAAGTTCCTCGGCGGCCAGGTCGCGTCCGTGTCGCCCGGAAGCTCGATCATCGGCGACGGCCAGCTTGATCTGCCCGTGGATAACCGCGGCATCATCTCGCCCGGGCTCAGCGATGGCTCCTTCCCGGGCGATGACCTGGTCATCGACGGCTGGTACCTCCAGCAGCGCACGCCCGGCCAGCAGGCGTCGCAGTCCGGATCGCTCGTGGTCGACCTCGGCACGGTCAAGGGCGAGAACTTCGCCGATCGCCTGATCGTCTCGGACTTCGCGTCGCTGGGCGGCGGCCTGTACCTGCGTCCCTACGACGGCTTCAATCCGGCGCCGGGCTCGCTCGGCCTGCCGGTGGTGCAGGCGGGGTCCATCATCGGCCAGTTCGATGTGGTCTTCACGCCCTTCTTCAACGACGGTCGGTTCCTCCGCGTGCGCTACGACAACACCAAGGGCCCCGGCGCCACGGTGACGGTGTATGTGGACTCGACGAACGGCTCCCTCACCTTCGACGAGGGCGAGAATGTCGATGTGCCCGCGGGCGCCTCGGCCAGCTCCGCCTCGGTCGATTTCTTCAACAACGACGGCTTCATCGACCTGGCGGTGGCCCTGCCGGCCGACGACGCCATGCAGCTCGGCTGCGTCCTCGTGCTGCTGAACCAGGGCAACGGCGGCGGCGGCGAGTGGAACGGCTACACCGTCGCGCAGTGCATCACCGTCGGCCACGACCCCAGCTCGGTCGCGACGGGCGATGTCAACGGCGACGGCCGGCCCGACATCATCGTGGCCAACCGCCTCGACAACACGGTCTCGCTGCTGCTCAACGACGGCATGGGCGATTTCTCCTTCCTGCCCCCGGTCACGCTGGCCGTCGGCGCCGCGCCCGTCGATGTCGCCGTGGCGGACATCAACAACGACACCCTGATCGACATCATCACCGCGAACCAGGACGGCGGCGGCGTGTCCGTGCTGTTCGGCACGGCCCCGGGCATGTTCGCGCCCGCGATGAGCGTGCCCACGGGCCTGGAGCCCTCGGCGCTGACCATCGCCGACTTCGACGATGCGCCCGGCCTCGAGATCGCCGTCGCGAACCGCGGCAGCGGGACCATCACCATCATCGGCGACAACACCCTCTTCGGCATCGGCGGCATCGTCGACATCGATCTGGGCGAAGGCGCCGTGCCCGACGACATCGACTCCGGCGACATCGACAACGACAAGGACATCGATGTCGTCGCCTCCGATCAGCAGCCGACGCAGGGGCCGACCGGGAACACGAGCGGGTCGGTCGTCGTGATCCGGCGCGACAGCGCCTCCGGCGTTGGCCCCGGCGCCGGATTCGCCTCGCCCGTCAGCATCCCCGCCGGCGACGCCCCCGGATCGCTCGCCCTCACCGACATGGACGGCGACGGCGACGACGACATCGCCGTCGTCACCAGCGACGAGATGCGCGGCGGCGCGGGCGAGTTCGTGCGGCTCATCCGCAACGACCTGGTCCCGGCCGACGGCCAGCTGATCTTCTCCCCCTGGCAGGATGTCCCCACCGGCAACGACCCCACCTTCGTCCTGCCCTCGGATGTCAACAACGACGGTCTGGACGACCTCATCACGCTCAATGTCGTCCCCGTCGTCGCGCTGGGCGTGTCCACCTCGCAGGTGAGCGTCCTGCTCAACGCCTACGAGCCGCCCGTCTCCGGCGACATCGACGGCGACGGCATGATCAACATGTCCGACCTGGCGATCCTGCTCGCGAACTACAGCACCTACGGCATCGGCGTCCCCGGCGACATCGACGGCGACGGGTTCGTCGGCTTCACCGATCTGAACATCATCCTCAGCAACTTCAACCAGTAAGGCCCGGAGGCCCTCAACGCCGGCGGCGGAGCAGGAGCGGCAGCGCGCCGAGGGCCATCGCCGCGCCAGGCGCCGGGATGAAGTTCCAGTACTGCAGCGACGAGGTCATTCCGTCCGGCGCGAAGTCGATGGTCAGCGCATCGCCCGCGCCAAAGCCGGACCAGCGGAACGCCGCCTCAAGCCGGCCGTGCCCGCCGTCGCCGATGGTCGAGAACGCCGGTCCCGGCCCCTCGAAGGTGTCGGTGAAGACCACGATCGACCGCTGCACGCCGTCGCCGATGTTCTGCTGGGGCGGATTGGGCTCGCCCGCCACGCCGTAGACGAACTGTCCATCGTCGTACAGGCTCGCGGTCAGCCCGATGTTCAGAACCTGGAACGAGCCGCTGTCGAATTGCGGCCGCAGGTGCAGCATCGACACCAGCAGGTCGCCCGCGATCGAGTTCTGGATGAACGAGAAGTCCAACGCCAGGACGATGTCCACCACGGCGCCGGCGCCCCCCGCGTCCGCCGCGGTGACGGGACCGATGTCCCCGGTGATCTGCAGCCGCGACAGATGGGCCGCCCCGGACTCCACCTGCAGCGCATGCGACACACTGACCGAGAGGTTGTCGACGGTGAACGCGGCGCCGAGAGCGTGCGTGGAAATGGCGAGTGTCGCGGTCGCGGCCACGATGGTTGCTGCGGTGTGCATGTGAGGCCCCTTCTGCCCTGTGCAGGACGCCGCCAGTGTCGCGCGCCGTCGCCCCCGCGCCAAGGGGGTCATCCAACATTTCAATCTCTTCATGCGGGGCGGCGGGCGCCTGCGTCGCGGTGGGCGACAACGATGCGCAGCGCCTCGTAGGGCACCTCTTCCCCCAGCGCCTCGTAAACCGGGCGCAAAAATGGCCCGCCGACCGCGTCCAGGGCCTTCTCCACCGCGATGCGCGTGGCCTCGTCGATCCAGGGGTCCAGCGAATCGGCGCGGCCCTCGGCGATGAAGGTCGCCAGGTGTCCGTAGACCGTGCTCGGAGCCCGCCCGGTCGCGGCGCTGACCTCCTCGATGGTCGCGCCCTTCCCGAAGAGCGCCGCCATGTCGGGCGGGCACGGCGTCTTCTTGCGCATCTCGCTCCGCGGCCGGGAGCCCTGCGAGCTGTTCAGCTCGAGCGATTCCTGCGCCGCCGCGCGCGCCACGGCGCCCAGCAGCCGCTCGCCGAAGGTCTCCACCTTCTTCTGTCCGATGCCCCGCACGCCGAGCAACTGCTCGGGCCCGCTCGGGCGGACGCGGGCCAGCTCCTCCAGCGTGTCGTCGGAGCACACGACATAGGGCGGCGCGCCCATCTCCATGGCGATCTCGCGCCGCTCGGCCCGCAGCGCCTCGAACACGCGCCGCTCCGCCGGCTCGAGGTCGCGCGAAGCGCCGTCCGACCGTCGGCCGCGGGCCCGGTCGCGGTGCGCATCCACCGAGGTCGCGCGCACCAGCGTCGCGCCCCGCTCGCCCCGCATGACCGCGCGGGAGGCGGGCGTGAGCGTGAGGATGGGGTACGGCCCGGGCTCCACGGCCAGCAGCCCCTGCTCGATGAGCTGGCCGATGTAGGCGCCCAGGACATCCTTGGGCTCCTCGCGCAGCAGGCCGTAGGTGCTCAGCTGGTCGTGCCCGCGCTCCGAGATCTTCGCCGAGCGGCTCCCGCGCAGGACGGCGACGACATGGGCGCTGCCGAAGCTCTGCCCGACGCGCGCCACGCACGAGAGGATCTTCTGCGCGATGACCGTGGAGTCCTCGATCTCCTCGAGCTCCTTCAGGCACACATCGCAGGCGCCGCAGCCCTCCGCGCCGTCGCCCGGCGGGGTGTAGGGCTGCCCGAAGTATTCGCTCAGCGCGCTGTGCCGGCAGCGGGCGCCGGTGCAGAGCCGCTGCATCTCGGCGAGCAGGCCCAGCTGCACGGCCAGGCTCTCGCGCGCCGACTCGGGGTCGTCGGCCTCGTGCGCCGCCCGCTCCATGAGCTGTCGCCAGCGGACCGGGTCGTGGCCGCTGTAGAGCAGGACGCACTCGGCGGGCAGGCCGTCGCGCCCGGCGCGCCCGGTCTCCTGCTGGTAGTGCTCGATGGTCTTGGGCATGGCCGCGTGCAGCACCAGGCGCACATCGCCCCGGTCGATCCCCATGCCGAACGCCACCGTCGCGACGACGACATCCAGCCGCTCGTTCCTGAACCGGTCCTGCGTGCGCAGGCGCGCCGCGGCGTCCATCCCCGCGTGGTAGTGGTGCGCGTCGATCCCCGCGCTCCGCAGCGACGCCGCCATCGACTCCGTGTCCTTGCGGCTGATGCAGTACACGATCGCCGCCTCGCCCTCGTGCCGGCGCAGGGCCTCGATCGCCTGATCCTCGAGCCGCACCCGCGGCGCCACGCGGTAAGTCAGGTTCGGCCGATCGAACTTGCCCACCAGGACGGCAGGGTCGCGCAGCCCCAGCTGCTCGATGATGTCCGCCCGCACCTGCTCCGTCGCAGTGGCCGTGAAGGCGTGCAGCGGCGCCCTGGGGAAATGCTGGCGCAGCTCGCGCAGCCGCCGGTACTCCGGCCGGAAATCGTGCCCCCACTGGCTGATGCAATGGGCTTCGTCGATCGCGAAGGACTCCACCCCGCCCCCGGCGCCGCGCTCCTCCAGCCGCTTGAGCCATGAGATGAACCCGCTGGTCAGCAGCCGCTCCGGCGCCGCGAGCAGCAGGCGCAGCTCGCCCGTCTCGGCGCGCCGGCGGATGGACGAGGTCTCGGCCTCATCCACATGCCCGTGCAGCGCGGCCGCGGAGTAGCCGGCGAGGTTCAGCCCGGCGACCTGATCGTTCATCAGCGCGATCAGGGGCGAGACCACCACGCACAGCCGCCCGGTGATCAGCGGTGGGACCTGATAGCAGAGACTCTTGCCGCCTCCGGTGGGCATGACGACCATCGAGTCGCGCCGGTCCAGGCTCGCGCGGATGGCCTCGGCCTGCAGGGGTCGGAGCGTGTCGAACCCCCAGACCCCCCGGACCACCTCGCGCACCAGCGCATCGGTGTTTCCTGGAGCGCGTTCATCCCTTGGCGGCGCCATGAGGCGAGTCTACAGCCCCGGATGCCAACCGAACAGGAGCGCGCGAGCGCGGGCCAAAACGAACAGACCGCCCGGCGAGCCGGGCGGTCCATCAGAAAGCTGGGGATCTAGGATTTGAACCTAGACTAACTGATTCAGAGTCAGTCGTGCTACCGTTACACCAATCCCCAGTGTCGCGGTGGCCCGATTGTACCCCTGCGCCGCGCTCCGGCCAACCACCCCGAGGGGCGATCGCGGGGGGGGCGGGAGGGGCGACCCATCGAATCGGCTAGTGCATCGGGCCCGTGTCCGCCCGGCCGTGGGCCTGGGGCGGCTGGGGGCGCGACGGCGTGGCCATGCCCGGCCGGTCGTTGCCGGTGCGCCGCTCGCGGGCGTCGTCGATCGAGCGATCGAGCTTTCGAAGGATGTCTTTGACCTGCGTGAATGCTTCTCGGGAAGTTGCCATCGTGATCTCCTCGCGGCCCGGGATATCGGCCCCGCGGGCCGCGGCCTTCGCTCGGGTTCGCTTGCAGGAGTGGATTCCGCCCTCGGGCGCGCCGGTTGTGCGGTCTGGCGCGTCCGATCGGCGCAAGAACAAGGCCGCGGACCATTGAGGTGTCCGCGGCCCTGGGGTTCTTGTTCGAACCGAGGCGCGCCCGTTCGACGGGCGGTCTCGGGGTTTACTCGGCCGTGACGCCGGCGGGGTCCGCCGACTGCTCCTGGATCAGAGCCAGCATCATCATCAGGTCCAACACGCCGATGCGCCCGTTGCCGTCCAGGTCGGCGTCGAAGCTGAAGTCGGACTGCTGGCGAGTCCGTCCGAACTGCTGGATGAGCTCCGCGGCGTCGTCCATGGTCACGAAGCCGTCGTAGGTGATGTCGCCGCCGGTGCCGGCGTCCGTGGACATCTCAGGGATGATCCCGAAGCCGGGGATGATGATCCGGCGCGGGCCGGCGGGCGGGATCGGGCCGCCGCCGCCGAGCGTGCCGGCGACGCGGAAGTCGTCCAGGTACCAGCCCTGGAACTGGCCGGAATTGTTCGTCTGCAGGGTGAAGACAAACTGGATCTCGCGGCCGAGCTGGTTGCGGATGTCGAACCACTGCTCCCGCCACTGGTAGGTCATGACGGTGTGGTTGTTGATGAGGGTGCGGATGACCGAGCCGGTGTCGGTGTCGATGATCTGCACCTTCCCGACATCGTTGCCGGAGCCCTCCACCTCGAGCAGCTCCTGCCACGAGACGGACGCGGATCCGAGCAGATGGCCCGGGTTGGACAGGTCGATCACGGGCGACACGAGGCGATGGACCGAGCTGGGGGCGTACACGCCGTCCAGGTCGGTCGCGAAGACATTCGAGCCGCTGTACGGGGCGTTCCAGCCCGCGATGGGGGCGAACATATCGATGGGGTTGCCCAGCAGCTGGCCCAGTTGGCAGGGGGCGCCGTTGCAGGAGTAGGTGCCCTCGATGTCGATCGAGGTCTGATCGGGGACGCCGCGCTCCCACTCGTTGGTGCCCTCGTCGCCGCCGCCGGGGAGGCCGAACAGCGGGCCGCCGGGGCCGCCGGGGGGGTCGAAGGACCAGCCCGGGTCGGCGCCTTCCATGTCGTCGAAGAAGATCACCTGCGACTCACTGGGGAAGAGCCGGAAGATCACCGGCTCGGAGTAGCGCTGATCGGGGTTGTAGGTGTACACCGCGTAGGTGACATTCGTGGTGTTCGTCGCCGAGGTGTCGACAAAGCCGTTCACATCCGCTCCGCCGGCGAGGATCCTCACGCCGGTCGTCGGCATCGTGCCGACCAGCGCGGCGTAGTCCACGCCGTCGATCGGCGTCCACAGCAGCGAGCCGGAGTAGCGCACCAGGATGGCGCCGGCGAACTCGTTCTGCGGATCGCTGCTGGGGTTCGTCCAGCCGATCGTGGCGCCGATGCCGGAACGATTGACCAGCAGGTCGCTCGCGGGCGCGGGCCAGGTGTAGCCGCCGTTGGCCAGGCTGCGGATCGCCGCCAGGACCGCGGCGTTCGCGTCCACCAGCCCGTAGCCGAACGAGTCGCTGAACCCGGTCAGCTGCGCGAAGGGTCGGTCGGCGCCGACCACGAGCACCCGGCGCGCCGACTTGCGCAGCACGCGCCGGACCTGATCGCCGTAGAGCTCGGGATTGATCGAGTGGACGAGCGCGAAGACGCCCGCGGCCATCGGGGTGGAGGCGCTGGTGCCGCCGAAGGTCGAGGTGAAGTCGCCGCCGTTGGCGGACTGCGTCTGGTTGTAGCCCGAGAGGCTGGTGAGGTCGGTGGTGAAGATGCGACGGGTGCCGCCGCTGCCGGGCGCGACGAAGTCGAGCCAGGGCCCGAAGTCGGAGTAGCCGGACCGACGCCCCTCGTTGTTCATGGAGCCGACCGTCACGGTCTCGGGCATCACGGAGAGGCTGGACGACCAGATGACGGGGCGGTTGTCGTTGGTGGCCGCGAAGAGGATGTTCATCCCCTTGCCGCCGTTGCCCGTTTCGGTGAGGTCCTGGATCGCCGCGACGATCGCGTCGGGGATGAAGTTGGGGTGCGTGAAGCCCCAGGAGTTGGTGTGGATTGCAGCGCCGGCGTCGTTCGCGGCGTAGAAGGCGTCGGCCGCCTCCGCGATCGAGATATTGAAGGTGTTGGTCAGGAACAGGCCGGCCCGAGGCGCCGTGCCGCGCCCGCCGGCGTAGTTCGCTTCGGCGGCGACAAGGCCGGCGACGGCGGTGCCGTGTTCGCCGCGGGCGCCGGGGCCCAGGACATTGAGGTACTCGCCGACGACATTGTCGTTGATGTCGGGGTGGGTGGACTGCGTGCCGTTGTCCATGACGGCCACGATGATGTCCTGGCCGAGCGTGTAGTCCCAGGCCGGCGGGGTGCGCAGGTCGTACCCGGCGTTGCCGCCCTCGCTGCCGTCGTTGACATGGTGCCACTGCATGGCGAAGTCGGCGTCGTCGATGCCGCCGGTGGGCGGGGTCGGGTTCACGAAGCCGGAGAAGACGAGCACGAACGGGTTCTCGTTCTGGTCGTTGTTCGAGATGGTCACATTGCCGGAGAAGCCGCCGTCGAAGATGGCGTCCAGCGTGAAGACCACGGCCGCCGTCTCACCCACGCCCACGGTCGGCGCCGGGGTCGAGGCGAGCGAGAAGCCCGGCGGCACGGTGATCGGGCCGACGGTGAGATTGCCCGGGCCGTCGTTGCCGATGCTGAGGGTGATCGCCAGCGGCGTGCCCTGCTCGGTGGTGCCGAAGGCGACGGCGCCGCCGGACTGCAACTCCGCCTCGCCGTTGAAGACAGTGATCTCGGGGTTCGGGATCGGCGAGCCCACCTCGCCCATGAGGACGACCTGGTAGGGGTTCTCGTCGGCGTCGTTGTTCAGGAAGGTCATCACGCCCGTGACCATGCCCTCGGTCGCGGCGTCGAGCCGCACCGTGAAGGTGGTCATGCCGCCGGCGTTGATCGGCGTGGCGGGCTGCGTCGTGACCGAGTAGCCATTGGGGACCGAGACCGAGCCCACGCTCAGGGGCTGGCCGCCGAGGTTGGAGATCGTGAAGATCACCGTCACCGGCACGCCCTGCGTGGTGGTGGGGAAGTTGTAGGTCGAGTTGTTGGCGACCTCGTCGCCGTTCTGGGTGACGCGGATCTCCTGGGCGCCGCCCGGGGCGGTGACATTGCCGATCAGGTCGATCGTGAAGGGGTTCTCGCCGCCGTCGTTGTCGTTGGTGAGGAACGACACGCCGCCGGCGGTGGCGCCGGCGTTGGTCGGGTCCATCCCGACCGTGAAGTTCGTGCTCTGCAGCGGCGCGATGGTCGTGGTCGCCGGGGGAGCGACGAGCGAGAAATCGCCCGTCACCGAGGGGACCTCGATGATGAGGTTGGCGTCGCCGTCGTTGAAGATCGTGAAGACCTGGTTGATCGGCTGGCCCTGGGTCGTGTCGCCGAAGTCCACGGTGCTGCCGGTGGGGACATCGACCGACTGGGTCTCGACGCGGATCTCCGCGCCGGGAGCGCCCGCGGTGTCCAGCGCCGCGACCCCGTCGGGGTGCGCGAAGCGGACGCCCGGCGTCTTCGACAGGGCGTCGGCCGCCTGCAGCGCCTCCATCGCGGAGCGCGTGCGGATGACGAACGAGGAGGGGGCCAGCATCTCGCGGATCTCGCCCTGGAGGCCGATCTTGCGGAGGCGGCGTGCGGCGTCGTTGAGGTCCACGGCGCCGTCGAAGCGGACGATGACCTGGTTGATCGCGACCATCACCGGCGTCGCGTCGGGGGCGGGCGCGAGCGCCAGCTCCGTCGCGTCCGCCAGGTCGCCCCGGACGGGCTCGACGACCCAGACCGAGCGAGCGGCGCCCTGTTGCCAGAGAGGCGCCCGGCCGGCGAGGTTCTCGGCGCGGGTGGACAGCCCGAGCATCAGCTGCGCTCGCAGGAGCTGCTCGGCGCGGGCCGACTCGGACGGCATCTCAAGAACCGAGGACGCGCCGGTCGCCAACGGCGCCGCGCGGACAAGGTCGGTGGCCCCCAGGAACGCGGCGGCGACGATGGCCAACGCCGCGAGAGACGACTTCCGCCGACAAACGAACCATGACCTCATGGGTCCTGCTCCTCAGATCGATGCCTCACATAGCGCCGGGAAACGCGATCCGGCCGCCGTTCGCCGGCCCCGCCGCCGGGGTCCGGACCTGCTCGCCACACCAGCCGATGGTCAACGGGAAGATAATCACCCCGACCACCGGCTGTTCCACCCAGCACACAAACTACTACATACCACGCAGTTCGACCCGGGGCCGAGAAGAATCGCCATTTCCGATCAAAGCGAGCATCACGGCGACATCACCCACCCCGATCCGGCCATTGCCGTCCAGGTCGGCGTCGAAGGAGAACCAGGTCAGCTCGCGGGTCTCGCCCCAGCGATCCAGCAGGACGGTCAGATCATCGAAATCGATGAGATCGTCGTCGTTGAGGTCGCCCCCTGTTCCGGCGTCCGCCGCGACCTCGGGGATCCCCACGCCGGGGAGGATGATGCGCCGGGGCTGGTTCCCGCTGGGCGGGGTGTAGACGGACGCGGCGACGCGGACATCGTCGATGAACCAGCCGTGGAACTGGTTGAAGTTGTCGGACTGGAGGTTGAAGACCAGCCGGATCCGCCGGCCTCGCTGGTTGCGGAGGTCGAACCACTGCTCGCGCCACTCGTACGCCAGGTTCTGGTGCTTGTCGAGGAGGGTGCGGATGATGAAGCCCGTGTCGGCGTCGAGGACTCGGAGGAACGCGAAGTCGAACGGCGCACCCTCGGTGTCGAGCAGCTCGCGGAAGGACAGTGAGTAGGAGCCGTAGGTCGTGTCGGTCAGGTCGATGATCGGCGACACTACGACATGGTCGGAGGACGGGGTGTACACGCCGCTGGCGTCGGTGGCGAGGACCTTGAAGCCGCTGTAGGGCGCGGTGAACCCGGCGATGGCCTCGGGGTAGGGGATGGGGTCGCCCCACATCAGCGCAGGGTCGCACGCCGTGCTGGCGCACTTGAAGAAGCCCTCGAGGTCGATGGAGGCGGTGTCCGGCGCCGCGCGCTCCCACTCGCCCTGCAGGCTCCCGGGGATCGTGCCGCCGCCGCCGGGCGTCTCGATGGGGCCGTAGGTCCAGCCGGGGTCCTCGTTCTCCATGTTGTCGAAGAACACCACATGGGGCTCGACGGGGTTGGCCGCGACGATGGCGGGCTCGCCGTATCGGTGCGCCGCGTTGAAGGTGTAGACGGCGTAGGTGAGTTTCTGCACGAGCGTGGCGCCGTCGTGCTGGAAGGAGTCCAGATCGCCCAGGGCGTGGACCGTCACGCCGATGGAGGGCGACCGACCGACGAACGCCTCGTACGAGACGCCGTCCTCCGGGCGCCAGAGCGTCTGATTCGCGTAGGAGACGAGCAGGGCGCCGGCGTACTCGGTTGAGGGGTCCTCGGCGGAGGGGTTGGTCCAGGTGACGAGGTTGCCGCCGGTGACGCGGCTGAGGGCCGCGTGCCGGGCGGGCGCGGGCCAGGTCTGGCCGCCGTTGTCGATGGCCTCGACGGCGGCGTTCACCGCGGCGGCGGCGTCGATCAGGCCGTGGCCGAACGAGTCGCTGTACTGCGTGATGGGGCCGAACCGCCGATCGTCGCCGATGGACAGATCGCGCCGGGCGGTGTGCCGCAGGATGCGGCGCACCTGCTCGGCGTAGAGGTCGGGGTTCACCGAGAGCATGAGCGCGGCGGTTCCGGCGACGAGCGGGGTGGAGCCGCTGGTGCCGCTGAAGGTGAAGGAGAAGTCGCCGGTGATATGGCTCTGCTGGGGGTTGTACCCGGAGGCGCCGGTGACATCGGTGGTGAAGAGAGCGACGCTGCCGCCGCTGCTCGGCGCGGCGACATCGACCCATGGCCCGAAGTTGGAGTAGTTGCTGCGGGCGCCCTTGTTGGTGACGGCGCTGACGGCGATGGTCTCGGGGAGGCAGGCGATCGCGGAGCGCCAGACGACGGGGCGCGTGTCGTTGCCGGCGGAGAAGAAGAAGCAGACGCCCTTGCCATCGCGCCCGTTGGCGGCGAGGTCCTCCACGGCGTCGCGCACGACATCGGGCAGGAGGGTGGGGTCGCTGTAGCCCCAGGAGTTGGTGTGGATGGCGGCGCCGGCGTCGTGTGCGGCGTACATGGCGGCCGCGGAATCGGCGTAGGTGTTGAAGATGGAGGAGGTGAACAGCCGGGCGCGGGGCGCCACGCCCCGCCCGCCGTAGTAGTTGGCTTCGGCGGCGACGAGCCCGGCGACGCAGGTGCCGTGGGAGCCTCCGGCGCCGAAGAACGCTTCGAGGTAGTCAAAGTTGTTGAGGAACTCGCCGGCGATTCGATCGCGCAGCTCGGGGTGCTCCAGCTGCACGCCGCTGTCGAGCATGCCGACGACCACATCCTCGCCGAGGGTGAGGGCCCAGGCGTCCGAGACGCGGATGTCGTAGCCGGGGACTCCGCCCTGCTGGCCGGTGTTGAGCAGGTGCCACTGGCGGATGAACTCCAGGTCGTCCACGCCGCCGGTGGGCGGGGGCGTGGTCACGACGCCGGTCACATCGACCGTGAACTCTCCGATGTCCTGAGCGGTCGTGCGGATGTAGAGCTCGCCCGCGAAGGGGCCGTCGGTCTCGGCGTCGAGGGTGATGTCGAGGAAGCCGGATTGATCCGGCGGGATCACCTCGCTCGGGAAGTTGCGCAGCGAGTAGCCCGGGGGCAGGGTGAGGAACAGCAGGCGCAGCTCCTCGGTCCCGGTGTTCTTCAGCTCGATGGTCTTGAGCACGGGCATGAGCCACTCGGCGGCGCCGAAGGACAGCAGGCCGCCGTTGGCCAGGGGCGCGCCGTCCACCAGCACGACCATCTGCGCGCCGGCGCCCTCGTCGGTCACCTCTCCGGTGAGGAGCAGGGTGAAGGGGTTCTCGTCGGCGTCGCTGGTGAGGAAGGACAGATCGCCGGTGGGCATGCCGGGCACGGAGGCGCTCATGCGCACACGGAATTCGGTGAAGGCGCCGCCGGGCACGGGCGAGGTCGGCTGCTCCGTGACGGCGAACCCGGGCGGGACCGTGACCGTGCCCAGCGTCAGGGGGGCGCCGCCGACATTGGAGACGCGGAAGACCCGCTCCACGCCCACGCCTGTCGGCGTGGAGCCGAAGCCGACCGTCTGCGCCAGCGTCAGCTCGACGCCGTTGAGCGAGACGCTGATCTCCGCCGGCCCGGCCGCCGCCGTGACCGTGCCCACGAGGTCGATCTCGTAGGGATTCTCGTCGCCGTCGTTGTTCAGGAACGACACCGTTCCGGAGGCGCCGCCGGGCGTGGCGGTGTTCATCGCCAGCGTGAAGGAGGTGGTCTGGCCCGCGAGCAGGCTGCTGGAGCCGAAGCCCGTGTCGATCTGGAAGTCGCCGCTGACGCTGAGCGAATCCAGCGTGAGCGTGGACCCGCCGTCGTTGACGATGATGAACTGCCGGAGCTGGGAGCTGCCCTGGACTACATCGCCGAAGTCCGCCTCGCCGCCGGTGGAGACCTCGACGCCGCCGAACATCACGCGGATCTCCGCGCCCGAGCCGCGCGGCGCCCCGTCGAGGGTGATCGCGGGGATGCCGTCGGGGTGCGCGAAGCGCACGCCGGGCACGCGCGCCAGCTGGTCGGCCAGCTCGAAGGCCTCCTTGGCGGTGGGGGTGCCCACGATGAAGACGGCGCGCCCCGGGCGGGCTTGAGGAGCGTCGGCCAGGGGCGTGAGCGTCGTCAGCAGGGCCGCGGCGTCGTCAACGGTTGCGCCGGGCTCCAGCGCGAAGACCACGCGGTTGAGCGCGACGAGCGCGGGCGCCGCGCCGGGGGCGAAGGTGACGGCCAGTTCGGTCGCGTCGCGCCAGTCGCCGTCGTGGGGCTTGACCGCCCAGACCTGCGAGCGCAGGCCCCGCTGGATGTAGGGCAGCGACCCCGCGAGGTTGGGCACCTCGGTCGGGACGGTCAGCATGAGCTGGGCGCGCCGCAGGCGCGCGTGGTCGGCGCGGATGGCGCCGGCGTCTTCCGGCGGCGCGGCGAGCGCCCCGGAACCCAGCGCAAGCACAGCAACCACCAGACGGATCCACCGCCGACGCGTGCGATTGAACGGATGCATGACCACCGGCTCCTGCAAGCAGCGACCGCCGGCCCGATGCACGGGCCGGATTCTCCAGTGCTGCCCGGCCACCCCCGGGCGACGATGCGAGCCCGTGTCTGGGAAATCCCAAGTCCCCAGACGCGGCTTTCTCCGCTCCGTCGATGGGTCACCCTATCGCGCGGGAGCCCCTGCTACAAGGGGTCGGCGGACAGATTCGCCCGCGGTCGCCCTCCCGGGACGCCCTCAGAGCCCTACAGGGCCGCTGCGATCCTCGCCGCGAGGGCCTTGCCCTCCTCGCCGTCGAGCTTGCCGGCCTTCCAGCCGATGCCCAGGCCCGAGCCGTCGTCGTGCTTGGGGATGATGTGGAAGTGGACATGGAAGACCGCCTGGTGGGCCGCGGCGCCGTTGTTCTGGAGCACATTGCACGCCGTCGCCCCGGTCGCGGCCATCACGGCGCGGCACAGCCGGGGCAGGACGCGCCCGATCGCGGCCGCGGCGTCGTCCGACAGCTTGTCGAGCGTCGCGGCCTCTTCCTTCGGGATGACCAGGGTGTGCCCGCGCGACAGCGGGCCTACATCCAGGAACGCCAGGACCTGCGCATCCTCGTAGACCTTGTGGCAGGGGATCTCGCCCTTGAGGATTCTGGAGAAGATGGTGCTCATGGCGTCATTCTAAAGGCCTGGCGCGGGCGGCCCGGGGGCCCCGGCGCCGCAACCGTAGAATCGGCCCGATGCCCCCGACCGCGGCGGACATGACCGAGCTGGGCGATCGCGCGGAGATCCGCGTGCTGCCGTCGCTGCTGGTGAACCAGATCGCCGCGGGCGAGGTGGTGGAGCGCCCGGCGAGCGTGGTGAAGGAGCTGATCGACAACGCGATCGACGCGGGGGCGTCGCGCATCGAGGTCGAGCTGGAGCAGGGCGGCGTCGAGCTGGTTCGCGTGACGGACGACGGCGGGGGCGTGCCGATCAGCCAGGCGCGGCTCATGCTGGCGCCGCACGCCACGAGCAAGATCCGCGCGGCGACCGACCTGGACCAGATCGCGACCATGGGCTTCCGGGGCGAGGCGCTGGCGTCCATCTGCTCCGTGGCGCGGGTGACGGTGCGCTCGCGGGCCCGGGCCGAGGCCGGCGGCTGGGTGATGCAGGCCGAGGGAGACGCCATCGGCGAGCCGCGCCCCGAGGGCGCGCCGATCGGCACGGCGGTGACGGTGCGGAACCTGTTCTTCAACACGCCCGCGCGGCGGAAGTTCCTGCGCACGCCGGGGACGGAGCAGTCCAACGCGCTGGACATCGTCCGCGACCTGGCCATGGCGCACCCGGCGATCGCGTTCCGCGCCGTGTGCGACGGGCGGGCGGTTCTGGATGTGCCGCCGGACCAGACGCCGCGCCAGCGGCTGCTCGATGTGCTCGGTCGCGAGCTGGCGCCGCAGATGGTGGAGGTCCACGCCGACGAGTTCGACGACGCCCGGGGCGTGGCGCTGTGGGGGATGATCGGCCTGCCGACGATCGCGCGGGCGACGGCCAAGGCCCAGCGCCTGTTCATCAACGGCCGGCCTATCCGCGACAAGACCATCCAGCACGCCGTGCGCGAGGCGTACCGCGGGCTCATCGAGCCCGGGCGCTACCCGACCGCGGCGCTGATGCTGCAGATGTCCCCGGAGGGCGTGGATGTGAATGTCCACCCCACCAAGAGCGAGGTCCGCTTCCGCGATTCGTCGCTGGTGCATCGCGTGGTGTATCGGGCGATCAAGGATGCGCTGCAGCAGGCGGACCTCACCCCCGCCGAGGGCTGGAGCCGGCCCGGCAGCGCGCCCGGGAGCGGCCTGTATGGCGACGGCGTCGTGCCCGCGGCGCCCGCGAGGGATGGGTTCGCGCCGCCGATCGTCGAGACGGCCGCGGACACGGCGCGAAGGTTTGTCGATTACTTCGAGCGCGTCTCCAGCGCGGGGCGATCGCAGGGCGCGCGGTTCGACTACGACGCGCTGCGCAGCGCCGTGGAGGCCGACAAGCGCGCCGAGGCCGAGCGCGCCGCCGAGCAGGCGCCCGACCCGGCGTCGATGGACCCCGCGCTGATGCCCAACGCCCGGCCGGTGGAGCGCATCCTGCAGGTGCACAACTCCTACCTGGTGACGCAGGACGAGCACGGGCTGGTGATCGTGGACCAGCACGCGCTGCACGAGCGGGTGATGTTCGAGGCGCTCTCGGCGCGCCTGAGCCAGGGCCCGCTGGAGAGCCAGCGCCTGCTGACCCCGGTCACGCTGCCCGCGCCCGCGAGCCAGGTGGAGAAGCTGGCCGACCTGGCGCCGGTGTTCGAGCGCCTGGGCGTGGACGCCGCGCCGATGGGCGCGGAGCTGGTGGCGGTGCACGCCTTCCCGACCTTCCTCTTCGACCGCGGCGTGGACCCGGCGGATTTTCTCGCCGGCCTGCTGGAGCGCGCCGAGAGCGAGGGCTTCGGCGCCGGCGATGAGGAAGCCCTGCACGAGGCGCTGGACATGATGGCCTGCAAGGCCGCCGTGAAGGCGGGCGACCGCATGAGCGACGAGGAGCTGCAGGAATTGATGCGCCTGCGCGACGCCGTGGAGCGCTCGAGCAACTGCCCGCACGGCCGGCCGACGGCGATCCGGCTGAGCATCCGGGATCTGGAGCGAAGGTTCGGGCGGAGCTAGCGCCGCGACTTCACTCGAGTTTGCGCCACGAGTTGTCGTGGCCGCACTCGGGGCAGATCTCGGTGGGGACATCCCGAAGCGGATACCGGCACTTCTCGCAGCGCATCTCTTCGATGTCGCGGCGCCTGCGGCGACGGGCGCGCAGCTCGAGCAGGATCGCCGGCGGCAGAAGAACGATGGGGATTCCCGCCAGCACGAGCGTCTGCGTCGGCGTGATCCGCCAGCCGATCGCGTACTTGACGAAGAGGCCCAGGGCCATCAGGCCGAAAATGATCCAGAGCGCCTCGCGGAGCGTCATCCGTGAAGAGATCGGCGAGGCGGGGCGTGGCGTCGTCATCGGGCCTCCGGCTCAGGATCGGCGATCGCTCCGCACTCAGGGCACACCCCCGAGACCGTGTCCACAAGAGAGTACCCGCACCGCTCGCAGCGCCCCTCGGCGCGCCGGACCTTGTGGATGTCCCGGCGCTCCTTGCGCAGCACGATCCACACCACCAGCGCGGCGATCGCGGCGTTGGTCAGGACATGGGCGAGGATGAAGGTGGAGGGAAAGAAGTACAGCGGGACCGCCGCGAGCACGATCGCCAGCCACAGCGCAGCCTCGCGGACGCTCGGGCGCAGCGGCGCGGGGTCGACGACGCGGCCCTCCCTCGCTGCGTAGCCCTCCGCCTCGCGCACGGCGCCCCGCGCTATGAACCAGGCGATCAAGGGCACGAGGATGAAGCCGGAAATCTGCACCACGCGCAGGTCCACGCCGCCCCGCAGCGCGAACCAGCGCAGGACGACGAAGGCGATCAGGGCGATCGGCAGGCCGAG
>CALKYH010000131.1 GCA_938003595.1 uncultured bacterium | reverse complement strand
TGCCGAGCGGGCCGCCCTCGGCGCTGGTGCCGTTGTCGCCGTTGATGTAGATGATGATGGTGTCGTCGAGCTTGCCCATCTCCTCGATGGCGTCGATGACGCGGCCGATCTCGTGGTCGTTGTACGCGGAGTAGGCGGCGAAGACCTCCACCTGCTTGATGAAGAGCTTCTTCTCCTCCGGCGTGCAGTCGTCCCAGTTCTTGATGACGTCGGTCGGCCAGGGCTCGAGCTGCGTGTTCGCGGGGATCACGCCCAGGCGCTTCTGGTTCTCGAAGATGCGCTCGCGGACCTTGTTCCAGCCCTCGTCGAAGAGGTGCATGTTGTGAATCTTGTCCACCCACTCCTGGGTCGGGTGGTGGGGCGCGTGGGTGGCGCCGGGGACGTAGTAGCAGAAGAAGGGTTTGTCGGGGCTGATCTGGTTAACGCGGGTCAGCCAGTCGATGGCGTCGTCGGCCATGGCGGTGACGAGGTTGAAGCCGGGCTCGTCGTCGAAGGGGTAGATCTGCGTGGTGTTGCGGAAGAGGTTGGGCTGCCACTGGTTGGCGTCGCCGCCGACGAAGCCGTAGAAGTACTCGAAGCCCTGGCCGATGGGCCAGTTGCCGAACGGACCGACCTGGCTCGCCTCGAACGCCGGGACATTGTGGTCCTTACCGAACCAGGCGGTGGCGTAGCCGTTGTCGAGCAGGATGCGCCCGATGGTGGCCTTGTCCTTCGCGATGATGCTGTTGTAGCCGGGGAACCCGGTGGACTGCTCCGAGATGACGCCGAAGCCCGCGGAATGGTGGTTGCGCCCGGTGATGAGCGCGGCGCGGGTGGGGGAGCAGAGGGCGGTGGAGTGGATGGCGTTGTACTTGAGGCCGTTGGCCGCGACGCGGTCCATGGTGGGCGTCGGGATGACGCCGCCGAAGGTGCTCGGGACGCCGAAGCCCGAGTCGTCGGTCATGATGAGCAGGATGTTGGGGGCCTTGGCGGGCGGGACGATGCGCGGCGCCCACCACGGGGTGGACTGCAGGGCGTCGTCATTGATCACGCCGCCGAAGGCCGGGTCGGGCGGCGGGAGCTGATCGCCCGGGATGGTGGTGGTGGCGTCGGGGGAGCCGAGCTTGCCGGTGGTCTCCTGCGCCATCGCGGCGCCGTGGGCGAGCAACATCGCCAGCCCTGCGGCGAGAGTCATGCGGAGCGGGTTCATCGAGTTGGTTCTCCTGAGTGTTGGCATGGCGCGGCGCTTCGGCTCCGGCCGGGCCCCACTTCTCGGGACATTCTATACTCCGGACGGCGATCTTCATTGGTCGATGGCGCGAGCGAGGGTGCGGGCGCGATCGGGGGGTGCGAGCCGTCCGCTGGGACGGCCGCGGGCGCGTCCAGAGCGGCTTTCTCTCGATCCTGAGGCGACGCTCGGGAGGGGCGGCGCGCGATCTCACGGATTCTTAGCGTGGCGCTCGGTGATTCCGACTCTGCCGGGGCGGCGGCGGTGATTACGCTCGCGCGGCACGGCGCGCCGCTGTTGGGCGCCGCAGGGACATTGCTGGGGCGCCGCCCCGGAGAAGGAGAGTCATGATGCGTTCGAATGTTCGCTTGCTGTGCGCGCTGGCGCTGTCGTCGATGGGCGTGTCGCCGGCGTTGGCCGGGTCGTACTCGATGGTTCGGGTGGGGCGCGCGGCGGCGCCGTCCGGCGTGGCGGAGATCGTCTCGTTCGACAAGGTGAACCGCCGGCTGTACACAACGAACGCCGGCGGGCTGGAGTTCTTCAAGGTCGGCCCCGGCGGCGGCGTGGCGCTCAAGGGCGCCATTGATCTGGGCGGGGTCTTCCCGGCGGTGAGCTCGGTGGCGAGCGTGGCGATCGACCCGCTGGGGCGCGGCTTCGGCGCGGCGTCGGTGATCCCGGATCCGAACGACGGCTCGGTCGGCGCGATCGTGCTGTTCGACACGGCGACGAACGCGGTGATCAAGACGCTCTCGATCGGCTTCAACCCGGACAGCGTGTCGTTCACGCCGGACGGCATGCGGGTGGTGGTGGCCGACGAGGGCGAACCGAACACGGTGGATCCCGACGGCTCGCTGTCGATCCTGGACCTGAGCGGCGTCGCCTCCGCCGGGGATGTGGGCGGCCTGACGCAGGGCCAGGTCGGGACCTTCGACTTCCGGGCGCCGAACCTGGGCGCCGGAGTGACGCTCGACGGCCTGCGGATCAACCCGGCGAACGCGGGGAACCGTGCGGCCGACATGGAGCCGGAGTATGTCGCGGCGGACAATGACGGGGTGTGGGTGTCGCTGCAGGAGAACAACGCGCTGGCGCGGTTCGACTTCGCCTCGCAGCAGTGGACGACCATCCACAACCTCGGCGGGATCGACCAGACGGTGGACGCCTCCGATCGCGACGGCGGCGCGTTCATCGACGATGTGGTGCGCGGGCTGTTCATGCCCGACGCGATCGCCAGCTACGAGGTCGGCGGGACGCGCTATGTCCTGACGGCGAACGAGGGCGACGCGCGCGACGACGAGGAGGTTCGCTTCAAGGATGCGAACATCGACCCGACCGTGCTCGCGAACCTGGACGCCCTGTACGGCGGCGACGCGAAGGCCGACGCGGCGCTCGGCCGGCTGACGCTCTCGGCGATCGACGGCGACACCGACGGCGACGGCGACATCGATGTGCCGACGATGTACGGGACGCGCTCCTTCACGATCTGGAACGCCGAGACGGGCGGCGTCGTGTTCGATTCGGGGTCGGACTTCGAGTCGATCACTGCGGCGACGATGCCCTCGATCTTCAACTCCGAGGGCGGCGTCGGCACCTTCGACGGTCGCTCGGACAACAAGGGCCCCGAGCCCGAGGGCATGGAGCTGGGCGTCATCAACGGGCGCACCTTCGCGTTCATCGGTCTGGAGCGGGTCGGCGGCGTCATGATGTACGATGTGACCAACCCCGAGAGCGCCGTCTTCGTGGACTACCTCAACACGGCGCTCGAGGTCAACGGCGGCCTGGCGCCCGAGGGTCTGGACTTCTTCGAGATGGACGGGCGCCATTATCTGGCGGTGTCCTACGAGGAGTCGGGCACTGTCGAGGTGTTCCGCATTGTCCCGGCGCCCAGCGCGCTGGCGCTGATCGGGATGGCCGGCCTCGCAGCGACGCGTCGTCGTCGCTGACCGAGCGAGCCGCACGATAACATGAGCTTCACTTCCGACGCCGTCCGCGATCAGCGGGCGGCGTCGTCGCTTTGGATCCTGAGGCCGCGATCGATACACTCCTGTTGAAGCGGAAGGGACGCCGACGCGCAGGACCCGGGATGGATCGGAGGCCCAGCGATGCAGGATCACACGCCGGAGGTGGAGGACCGGTCGCCACACCGGGACGAGGATGCGGTCTCGCACGAGGACGACCTGATCGCGGCGATCGAGCGGCGCGACGCGCCGGCGTGCGTGCAGTGGCTGGATGGGGCCTCGGCGCAGGACGCCGTGTACGCCCTGTCGATGCTCTCGGACGAAGCGCGGGCCACGCTGCTGGGCATGCTGACGCCGGAGGACGCGGCGGAGGTCATCGAGCAGATCCCCGAGCCGCAGGCGGTCGAGGCGCTGGAGGACCTGGATGCGGCCGTCGCGGCGGGCATCATCGAGGAACTGGACAGCGACGAGCGGGCCGACCTGATCAACGCCCTTGATGAGGAGGACGCCGAGGCGATCCTCAACGAGCTGGAGGTGGATGTCGCGGAGGATGTGCGTCGGCTGGCGGCGTACGGCGAGGAGACGGCCGGCGGCCTGATGCTGACGGAGTACCTCTCGTTCCCCGCGTCGGCGACGGTGCGGGATGTGCTCGCGGACATCGAGACCAACGCCGAGGAGTACGCCCACTACAACATCCAGTACAGCTACATCGTGGACGAGCACGACCGCCTGCTCGGGGTGCTGCCGATCCGCCGGCTGCTGCTGGCGCGGCGGGAGACGCCGGTGCGCGACCTGATGATCGCGGACCCCGTGCGTGTGCTCGACAGTGACTCACTCGAGGAGCTGCGATCGGTGTTCAGCGACCATCCCTTCATCGGGCTGCCCGTCGTGACGGAGACGGGGGCGCTGGTCGGGGTGGTGGAGCAGAGCGACGTGGCGCTCGCGACCTCGGAGGAGGCGGACGACCTGTACCGCCAGTCGCAGGGCATCGTCGGCGGCGAGGAGCTGCGGAGCATGCCGCTGCGGAAGCGCTCCGGCCGGCGGCTGGCGTGGCTGAGCGTGAATATTCTGCTCAACATCGCCGCGGCGAGCGTGATTGCGTTTCATCAGGACACGCTCGAGGCGGTGATCGCGCTGGCCGTGTTCCTGCCCATCATCTCCGACATGAGCGGCTGTTCCGGGAATCAGGCGGTGGCGGTGAGCATGCGCGAGTTGACGCTGGGCGTGACGCGGCCGCGGGATGTCTTCCATGTGCTGTTCAAGGAATGCTCCGTGGGGATCCTCAACGGCGTGGCGCTGGGGATCCTGATCGGGGCGGTGGCCTACCTCTGGAAGGGCAATCTGTACCTGAGCGGCGTCGTGGGGCTGGCGCTGGCGGCGAACACGCTCATCGCGGTCTGCATCGGCGGCGCGGTGCCGCTGATCCTCAAGGGGCTCAAGACCGATCCCGCGCTGGCCTCGGGCCCGATTCTGACGACCATCACGGACATGTGCGGATTCCTGCTTGTTCTGAGCCTGGCTTCTGCGATGATGGCGCACCTGAATTGAGAGCCGACCGAACGCGACGCCGCGGTGACGCGCGGGCGCAGGCCCGGGCAACCATCGTGAAGACATGAACACTCAGGACGCATACAAGCTGGTGACCGACATCCTCGACGAGGTGGTGGACGGGCCCCGCGCCGAGGCGAGGGATCTCGCGGCCTCGCTCGTGGGGTTGTGCCAGAGCGGCGGCCAGGAGGGCCTCGGCGAGGCGCGCCGGCGGATCGCCGGCCGCGGCTCGGACGAGCTGCTGGAGATGATTCGCTACCTCACGGCGCGGTTCCATCTGCTGAACAACGCCGAGAAGGCGAACATCGCGCGGATCAACCGCCAGCGTGAGTGCATGGAGTCGTTCGAGCATCCACGGGCCGAGTCCATCGCGGAAGGGCTTCTGGCGGTGAAGAGGCTGGGGCTTGACGGCGCGCAATCGACGCAACTGCTGGCCCGCCTGGACATCCAGCCCACGCTCACGGCGCACCCGACCGAGGCGCGGCGGCGCAGCGTGCAACTGAAGCTTCGAGAGGTCTCCGAGCTGCTCCGCGCGGGCGAGGACCGCAAGTCAACGCCGGCGGAGCGCCGGCGGGTGGAGTCTCGTCTGCGCCAGCTGGTGACCACGATGCTGCTGACCGACGAGGTGCGGGCGCGCCGGCTGGGGGTGTACGACGAGGTGCGGAACGGGCTGCACTTCCTCACGAGCGTCATCTGGGACTCGATCCCCACGCTCGCACGGGATGTGGTGGAGGGTCTGCGCGGCGTGCACGGCGAGGGCTCGGCGAGAATGTCCATCGCCGACCTGCCGCCGCTGCTGCGGTATCGCACCTGGATCGGCGGCGACCGCGACGGCAACCCGCGCGTGACCAGCGATGTGACGCGGCGGACGCTGGAGATGCTGGGGCGGGCCGCGCGAGAGAAGGTGGGACAGTCGCTGGAGGAGCTGCGCCAGGAGCTGAGCGTGTCGGAGCGGCGCTGCGAGATTCCCGCGGCGCTGCGGAGGGCGATCGAGCGTGACGCGGCGTTCGACACACCCGACGCCGACCTGATGGCCCATACGCAGCACGAGCCCTTCCGTCGGCGGGCCCTGCAGCTGCAGGCACGGGTGTCGCGCGATCGGTCGTACGGCGCGGCGGCGCTGCTGGCGGATTTGGAGGAGATCCGCGTCGCGCTGCAGGCCGTCGGCCTGCGCGCCGCGGCGGACGAGGGGCCGCTGGCCGAGCTGATCCTGCGCGTCCGAGTGTTCGGCCTGCACATGGCCACGCTCGATCTGCGCCAGCACTCGGGCGTGCATGAACGCGTAGTCGCGGAGCTGCTGCGCGTCGGCGGGGCGCACGAGGGCTATGAGTCCCTGGGTGAGGATGCACGGCTCGAGATCCTGCGGCGTGAGCTGGCGAGCCCCAGGCCGTTGCTGCCGCCGGGCGGCGTGGTGACGGAGGAGGCCGCGGAGTCGCTGCGCCTGCTGCGCATCGTGGCGGAGGCGCGCGCCACGGAGCCCGACGCGGTGCGCGGCTATGTGGTCTCGATGACGCACAGCGTCAGCGACCTGCTGGAGGTTCTGCTGCTGCTCAAGGAAGCGGGCCTGTTCCGGATCGAGCGCGGCAGGGCGATCAGCGGCCTGGATGTCATCCCGCTGCTGGAGACGATCGACGACCTGCGCCGTGGGCCGGCGCTGCTCAAGGCGCTGTTCGCGGAGCCGGTGTATCGACTGCAGCTGGAGGCGCGGGGCGAGGTCGAGGCGGCGGAGGGCGGACGCTTCCAGGAGGTCATGCTCGGCTACTCGGATTCGAACAAGGACGGCGGATTCCTGATGGCCAATGTGGCGCTGCGCGAGGCGCAGGAGGCGATCTGCACGGCCTGCCGCGACTCGGGCGTGGAGTTCCGGCTCTTCCACGGCCGGGGCGGATCGGTGGGGCGGGGCGGCGGGCGGGCGAACCGCGCGATCCTGTCCATGCCGACCGCGGCGCAGAACGGACGGATCCGCTTCACCGAGCAGGGCGAGGTCATCTCGTTCCGGTACGGCGTGCCGGCGATCGCGAGGCGGCATCTCGAGCAGATCGTCAGCGCGATGATCGTCTCGGCGCGACAGGGCGGCGTGGTGGGGGAGGCGACGCTGCGAGAGGCGCCGAAGGCCGCGGCGCCGCTGATGGATCGGCTCTCGGAGCGGTCCATGGCGGCCTATCGCGCCCTCATCGAGGATCCGGATTTCTGGCCCTGGTTCGTCGCGGTGAGCCCCGTGCGGCACATCGGCGGGCTGCCGATCGCTTCGCGCCCGGTCGCTCGCACCGGAGGAGAGATCACCTTTGACACGCTGCGCGCGATCCCGTGGGTGTTCTCGTGGACGCAGATGCGCTACCTGGCGCCGTCGTGGTACGGACTTGGCGCGGCGCTGACGGGGCTGCATCAGGAGGAGCTGGAGGCGTGCCGCGAGGCGCACCGCGCCTGGCCGTTCTTCCAGACCGTGCTGAACAACGCTCAGCGGGAGATGGCCCGGGCGCGGCTGGAGATCGCGCGCTTCTACGCGGCGGAGCATCCGAGCGGGGAGCGGATGCACGGCCTGCTGGCGGCGGACTTCAACGCGGCGCGGGGGGCGATCGCGGCGATCACGGGGGAGGCCTCGCTGCTCGCGGGCGAGCCGGTCATCGCGCGAGCAATCGAGGCGCGGAACCCCTGGACCGACCTTCTCAATCTCTCGCAGGTCGAGCTGCTCCGCCGGGCGCGGGACGCGGAGGACCCCGAGGAGGCTGAGCGGCTTCGGCCGGCCATCTTCGCGAGCATCAACGCGCTCGCCGCGGCGATGCAGTCCACGGGCTGACGCCGGATCGGGGGCCATTCGTCAAGCCGAATGGGTCCGGCGCCGATAATCGGTGAGGATTCCTCCGCCTGACCGGCGGCCTCCTGGAGACTCGCCATGACCACCAGCGCCGGGTTCGCCTGCTGCGAGAAGCGCTTCTTCGAGAGGATGCTGGAGTTCGGGTGGGCGCCGACCGTGGTGTTCGACATCGGCGCGGCGCACGGCTCGTGGTCCTCCGTGATCGCGGAAGCGCTGCCGGAGGCGCGGTTCGAGCTGTTCGAGCCGCTGGCGACGGTGGACGCCGAGTACCGCGAGAGGCTGGACGAGACCCTGCGCGAGCATCCCGGCTTCCGGCTGCACGAGTTCGCGCTGGGCGATCGCAACGGCGAGGCCGAGTTCTGGCGGATGCCGAGCGCGGTCGGGAGCAGCCTGCTCTCGGCGGGGGCGCCGCTGGAGGAGCGGATCAGGGTGCCGGTGCGCCGGCTCGACGACGCGGTCGCCGCGCTCGGCCTTCCGCAGCCGCAGCTGATCAAGATGGATGTGCAGGGCGGCGAGGCGTTGGTCATCAAGGGCGGGGTGCGGACGGTCATGCAGGCGGACATGCTGCACCTGGAGACCTGGCTGCGTCGAGGCTACGGCAAGACGACGCCGCTGCTGACCGAGCTGATGGAGGGGCTGCGCCCGTTGGGCTTCGTGCTCGTGCACCTGGGCGACTTCTACCGCGAGGGGCACCAGGAGCTGGCGTCGGTGGACGCCTTCTTCGCGCACGCGCGGCTCGTCGAGCGGCTCCGCGAGAGCGGCGCCGGGTTCCCGTGGCCCGCCTCGTGGGAGGGTTGAGGGAGCCGGTCAGCTGCACGAGAGATTGTAGTAGCTCAGGATCAGGTTCAGGTCGGCGAAGTTGACGATCCCGTCGCAGTTCACATCGGCCGAGAGCCCCATTCCGGTCATGTTGAACTGGCCCAGGGCGTTGTTGAGGTCGGCGAAGTTGATGGTGAAGTCCCCGTTGGTGTCGCCGAGGCACTCGGTGCAGATGAGCGCCGTCGTGCTCAGCAGCGAGCCGGTGACATCGGTGTTGGGGATCACGCCGTCGTAGACGATGGTCGTGCGCAGCGGGCTGCCGCCGCTGGGCAGGAGGTTCACCTCCGCGGCGTCGTCGATCATCAGCGCCTCGAAGAGGAAGGTTGTGATCAGCGTGCCCGCGGTCGTGGCGTTCACGGGTGATCCGAGCGGCGCGAACGCCACATAGAACCCCGTGCCGTCCTGGGGCGGATTGGATTCATTCAGGCCGCCCGAGCCGTTAATCGGGAAGCCGGAGAAGCTCAGCGCGGCGCCGCCGGCGCCGGTGAGGCCGGTGAGCTGCAGCGACCCGAGCTCCCAGCCGAACACCGCGTCGATCGCGGCGATCGGGTGGCTGTCCGTCGGATGGTCCGAGACGGCGTAGAGGCCGACGGAGATCTGATCGCCGACCACGATGGGGCCCGGGGTCAGGACGCGGAACTCGAGGCTCACGGTGGAGGGCCCCGGGGCTCCGGCGATCGCCGCGTTCGGCAGGGCGCAGAGGGCGCACAAGGCGATCAACGACATCGTGCGGTGGATTGGATCGGGTCGCATGCGTCTGCCTCCGTCGGGTCGGGGCCGGGGGTTTCAGAGAATCGGGGCCGAGGCGTTCCCGCCTCGGCCCCGGTGAATGCTGATGCGGCGGCCGCGGTTCAGCGGGCCGGCCCGGCGATCCGGGAGGCGACGAAGGTCACATCTTCCTGATCGACGACGCCGTTGTCGTCGATGTCGCCGGCGAGATCGCCGGAGAGGACGGCGCGGAGCACGATCGCGAGGTCACGCCGGTCGATGGCGCCGTCGCCATTGAGGTCGGCCGCGTGATCCGGCCGGGCGCCGAGCATGAACGCGACCATGTCGCCCTGATCGAGGACGCCGTCCTCGTTCAGGTCGGCGACCGCGAGCTTGCCCATGCCGAGCATCTCGAGCTCGGCGATGGTGACGCTCATGACGGGACCGCGGCCGTTCTCGTCGAGCGGCTGCAGACCGGCGGCGCCGTGAGCGTACGCGGGCACGCCGAGCAGGCTGCCGTCGCAGCGCAGCTCGTTGAAGTCGAGGATGTTGATCTGGATGAAGGTGAAGTCGCCGGTGCCGACATCGCCGTCGCCGGTGATGTCGGAGTGCGGCGCCAGGGTGGCGCAGGTGGTGTCGGGGTCGAGGACAGCGCCGTACTGGCCGATGAAGACGCCGAAGTCGAGTATATCGATGTAGTCATCGTCGTTGAGGTTGCCGCCGGGGAGCGCATCGCCGTCGCCGGAGGTAGTGAAGTCGGCGAAGTAGTCCAGTCCGAGGACGCCGAAGTCGTCGTTGTCGGTCATGCGAAGGGTGTGGAGCGTGTCCTGGGCGGTGATGCACTCGTAGTCGCCGCAGGGGATGTCGATCGTGCCGGCGGCCATGCCGTTGGTGAAGGTGAAGACCTCGGAGACGAGCACGAGCGGGCCGGCGCCGACCGGATCCAGCTCGAAGGTGATGCAGCGATCGAAGGGGCCGGAGTCGACGGTCGCCTGGAGTTCGAGGGCGACATGCAGCGTGTTGACGCCGCCGTTGACGGTGACCATCTGGATGTCGCTGGCGCTGTTGCCGCAGGCGTCGGTCGCCGTCCAGGTGACCATGGTGGTCCCGGCGGGGAACGGATCCTCAAGGGTCAGGGAGGCGTTGTCGCTGCGGACATAGCTGATCGAAACCGCCGAGCAGTTGTCGGTGGCGACGGGGCCCTCGGGGCCCATGATCAGGTTGTCCCAGTAGACATCGTAGGTTTCGCCGAAGTTGTAGGCCTGGATGATGATGTTGCCGGTGCGCACCGAGCCGAGCGCGTCGAGCGCGATCGAGAGCACAACCGTGTTCGTGTCGTCAAGGACGCGGTAAATGAACTGCGTCGTGGTCGTCTCGATCTCGAGCGTCCACCAGCGGTCGCCGCTGAAGCCCACGGGCAGGCCCAGATCAATCCAGCCGCCGGCGCCGGCGTTGTCCCACACGCGGAAGCGGGGGGTCGGGCTGGCGGGCGAAGGGTTCAGCTCATCGGAGGGATCGTTGGAGCTGAAGCCGATGATCGGGTAGGCCGAGATCGCATTGGAGCTGTCGTAGCAGGTGCCCCAGAGGTCGGCGCGCCGGACATTCGTCTGCCAGTCCGTGGGGATGTAGAGGTCGATCGCGAAGGTGCGCCCGACGGGGATGTCCACATCGTGCTTGCGGCCCTGGGTGTTGTAGAAGGTGCTTGAGAATGAGGGGGGACGGTTCGCCGCTGAGTCGGCGGAGGAGATGCCGTGGTGCAGGCGGTTGTCGCCGTCGAAGTACGCCATCTCGAAGGCCGCGGGCGCGTAGCGGTCGACATACCAGCAGTCGGGCGTCTGCGAGGCGCAGAGCGGCACGGCGGTGTTGAACTCTTCGACATAGCTGAGCGTCGCGGAGCCGCAGAGGCCGGCGTCTGCGTTGGTGATGATGTCATCGGGCGCCGCGATGACCGGGGCGGTGTTGTCGTTGGTCACGAGGCCCAGGTTGAGCAGGGTGGGCTCGATGTTGGCGCCGCCGGCCTGGGTGATGCGGCTCGGGGGGACATTGGGCCGCCAGGTGACCAGGTTGCCGACCGAGCACTCCTCGCCGAGGAACTCGAAGGTCAGCCGTGCCATCGTGGTGGGGGCCGAGGTCCCCGTCCCGGCGATCGGGATGTTGACGATGTAGCTGATCTCGCCCGTGCCGGTGTTCACGGACTCGAGCATCTCCTCGCTGAACGGCGCGTCGCCCGGGTCCGCGGAGGTAAAGCTGAGCTTGGTGTTGTCGTAGGACAGGAAGAACTGCCCGCCGACGATGTCGGACATGGCGTTGGAGAGATTCACCTCGACGACCAGGGTGTCGTCGGAGGCGTCGAGGCAGTCCTCGACGGCGTCGAGCGACAGGGCCGGCAGCGCGGCCGGGATGACCTGCGCGATCGCGGTCACCGAGGCGAGCGGGTCGCCGCTGGGGTCGTCGGCGTCGCGGACGGACCAGCGGATGGTGTACTCGCCCGGGGGCGGGACCGAACCGAACAGGAAGCCGAAGTTCGGCCGCCAGGACTGGCTGAACACATAGTCGATGGCGCCGTCGGAGAAGACGGGCGCGCCGTTGACGAAGAAGCCGTCGGTGTCGTCCCAGCTGTTGAGCGGGCTGGCGTCGGGGACGGCGTCGAAGATCGGGTTGGAAAAGGTGAGGAAGCTGACCCCGGTGGATGGGTCGGTGTCGAAGTCCAGCGTCAGGATGTAGTTCTGCCCGTCCACCACATCGGCGGCGTTCGGCGTGAACTGGAAGTCGAACGACCACCACGAAGCGCCGGGGTTGGAGGCGGCGACGCCGTCGCGGACGACGAACTTGTCGCCGTTGATGGCGAGCGCCTGGCCGCTGTCGCGCCCCCGGATCTTGAGGAACACCGACACATCGCCGTTGGTGTCCGACAGGAAGTTGTCAGAGGGGATGCCCGAACCGGCGATGAAGTCGCCGCCGATCTTGGTGGGATCTGCGTTGACCGGGGCGCCCGCGTGAGCGGCGGCGCAGGCCAATCCCAGCCCGAGGGCGCCAAGGACGCCGGTTCTCTGCTTGCTACGCATGACTCATTCCTCTCCATCCCGCCCGGCGGGACTCTGGATCTGTGAGCCCGCTCCGTCGAGACGCGGGCGCACCCAAACCACGACGCCCTGCGGCCACGACGGCCGCGAGAAGGGCCCGGCAATTCCAGCGCAGGATCCTGATTCTCCCGGAATGGCTCTGCGATCCGACGACGCAAAGCCATCGTTCACCCCGGGAGTCCATCGGACGCCGGCGCACGACAATTCCCTCGCCGACAGGCACGACGAATCAATCGCCGGCGAGACCGGCGTTGCCAAGCAACGCTGTGGGTTTTTCGTCAGATCGCCGTCATCATGGATCGGCGACCATCCTCCACTGAAGGCGCCACCATAGTGGTCGTACTCGCGGAGTGCAACACATTCCGCGCACTCCCAATCAAAAAGAATGCACAGTTGGTTGATAGCCCGGTGACGACATGATGTCGGTCCTCAGGCCGGATTCGGCGATCGTGCCCCCGGTTGAACGGTATCTGGTCGGAAGGTGAGCGCCGCGGCCCTGACAAGCTGGAGGGTCTCACCCGCCCGGAGCCGGATCCGTGGGCGGATAGCAGAGCGGCCCCCAGTCCTCGTCCGCGCCGTGATCGATGATCACCAGGATCGTCGCCGTCAGGATGTGGCCGAGCATCGTGCGGCACCTCCCGAGCGAGACACGGTTGAGGCGGCTGCTCCGCGTCGCGGCGCCGTGCACCAGCTGGCACCGTTGGAGATAGATGCGCTCCAGTGTTCGGTCCAGGATCCGATGATGCCGCCCGTCGAGATACCAGGCCTGGGCGTCGAACCACGCCTTCCGCTGCTTGCGCGCTCGCTCCTCGGTGGGGTCCTGCCAGAACCAGCGGCTCAGGTACTCATCCTCCAGCAGGGTCCGCACCAGAGGGCGGTGGTCCGCGAGCATCGCCGCGATGTGCCCGGTCGCGTCGAGCGCGCAGACCCGGTCGATGAACGCGATCAATCCGAAACGATCCGGCTCCGGCTCATTGCGGACGGCGTCCCATCGTCCATAGAGCGCATTGAGCGCGATCCAGCCGAAGATCAGGGCGTCGTCGCTCTCGTCCTCGAGTGACTCCGAGCGCTCCAGCCATGAGAGGGCGCGGTGCATCCGGATCAGCGTGTTCTCCAGCCGGTTCTCCGCGCGGAGTCGCTCCTTGACCGGGTCCCAACGGCGGCGCAGCGCCGCGGCTGTTCCGTTGTCCGATGTGCTCACTGCGACCTCCAAGTTCAGGCCGATGCCCCAAGCGCCGAAACCGGGGGGCAGAATAGCGGAGGACCTTCGCCGGCTGGCCGATATGAAGGACCGAGGGGCGGGGTATACTCTCGCCGCTCTCCTTGGCTGGTGTTGGCGTCCCATGAGCTCCCGCATGTTCCGATCCATCGCGCTCTGGACCTGCCTGATTGTGTTCGGGCTCAGCCATAGCGTGGCGACGGGGGCCCTGGTGATCTGCCGCGACGCTCACGGCGGCGCCCGCATCGAAACCGGTTGCGAAAAGTCCTCCCTGGGCGAGTGTGTCCGCGCCGACAAGAGCCGCGCGGAGCCCGACGGCTGTTCATCGCATCGATGCGAGGACACGCCGGTGCAGGACCAGATGCCGACGATCCGAGCGGCGTCCCGTTCGCTGGAGCAGTTCTCGCTCCCGATCGCGGCGCCGATGGCATGGGCGTCCTTCCTCCCCGAGATCGCTCGTGATCATCCGCCGCGTTGGCTGGCGCCCCAGAGCGGCCGACCGCCGGACCCGCTGGCGCGCCTCCGGACTGTCGTCATCCTCGTGTAGCCGCGCAGGGGTGTGCCCCGCACCAGCGGCTGTCGCTGCGCCCGGCGGACGCCTTGCGCAGTGGTCCCGTGCACGCCCGAGCTCGAGCGAGCTCGCGGCGCCGCGAAACCGATCCTTCACGAGGTCTATCCATGCGATTCCTGCGGACATGGCGCCGCGCGCCCTGGTGCGGCGCGAGCCTAGCGGCGTGCCTTTGCGGCGCCGCCCTGATCAACGGCTGCGCTCCGACGCGCCCCGACCCCGGCGCCGAGCTGGCGATCGGCGGCGCCATCGGGGCAAGGAGCGCGATTGTCTTCCGGACTGTCGGCGCTCCGATCGATGAGCCGGCGCCGAGCCCCGATCATCTTTCGGAAGCCGAAGCGGTCGAGCGCGCGGTCATGACCGACCCCGGCCTGCAGGCCGCGCTGGCGCGGGTGCGCATCGCCATGGCCGACGCCGATCAGGCCCGGCTCTGGCCGAACCCGATCCTGGAGTTCATTCTTCAGTGGGGGCCCGGCAAGCCGCAGCTGGAGATCGTGCTGGCCCAGGACATCATCTCGATGCTGCAGATCCCCAGCCGGTCGAGCGCCGCGGACCACCGCATGCGCGCCGCCGCCGCGGAGGCTGTGACCGTGGCGCTGGACCTGGTCGCGGAGGTGCAGCAACGCTACGCCGAGACGCAGAGCTACGAGGCCGCGGCGCCGATGCTCGAGGAGCGCGCCTCGCTGCTCGACAAGGTCATCGCCACCACCACCGCCCGGCTGGAGGCCGGCGAGGGCACGCGGGACGACCTCACCACCTTGCAGGTGCAGCGGATCGAGCTCGATGTCAACGCCGCGGAAGCCCGACGGGCGCTCGCCGAGGCCCGGCTGCGGCTCGCGCGGCTCATCGGCGAGCCCTCCGGCGAGGCGCAGTGGTCGCTGGATCCCTGGACCCCGCCGGCGCCGGGCGGCGCGAGCGAGTCGCAATGGGTCCACGCCGCGCTGCGCAGCCGGCCCGAGGTGCAGTCGGTGGTCTGGACGCTGCGGGCGCTCGGCGACGACGAGGCGCTCGTGGCGTTCTGGCCGTGGGACGGCGGCGTCGCGGGCGTGCAGATCGACGGCGTCGAGGACTGGGTCGCCGGGCCGGCGATCGCGACGCCGATCCCGATCTTCGACACCGGGCAGGCCCAGCGGAACAGAGTCAGCGCCGAGCAGATCGAGGCTCGGCACCAGCTGACCGACGCGCAGCGGGCAGTCGTCGAGGAGGTGCGCATCGCCTATCGATCGCTGCACGCCAGTCTCGAGAACTTCGAGCGCGTCCGCCGCGAGTGGGTTCCCCTGCAGGAGCGCCGGCGCCAGCAGGCCGAGGACACCTTCCGCGCCGGCCACGCCGATGTCACGGCGCTCTACCTGGCGGAGCAGGACCTCAACGCGGCACACACCCGCGCCATCGCCATCGGGCTTCAGGTCGCGCTCGACCTCGTCGCTCTGCAGCGAGCGGTGGGAGGGCCGGGCGTGTCGCCGGTCGACGATCCGCCGCCGCTTGAGGCCGAGACAGCCCCGAATCAACGCTGAACGCCATCCGACATTCCCGCGGCCCAGCGCCGCAGTCCCGGAGACCACGACCATGTTCCCCATCTCACACCGGCTTCTTGCGCGGCTCGCCCTCATCGGTATGTTCGCTCTGGCCGCGGGCGTCGCGCACGCCCAGTCGCACGACCACGACGATCACGATCACCACGACGACCACGGCGAGGAGGGGGTCGTGGAGATCCATCCCTCCGCCGCGGAGGCGTTCGGCGTCCGAGTCGAGCCTGTCGCCCGCAGGACTCTCGCGCCGACCTTCCCCGCGCCGGCTCGACTCGTGTTCAACAGCGAGCGCATGGCGCATATCGGGTCGGCGGTCGTCGGCCGCGTCGCGGAGATGCCGGTGCGCCTGGGCGATCAGGCGCGGGAAGGCGACGCCCTGCTCGTGCTGGAGAGCCCCGAGCTGGGCGCAGCGCAGAGCGAGTACATCCAGAGCCGCGCCATCGCCGCCGCCGCGGCGCCGCTGGTGGAGCTGGCCCGCAGCAGCTACGACCGCGGCCGCAAGCTGTACGAGGAGACGCAGGGCATCTCCCTCACAGAAGTGCAGAACCGCATGGCGGCGCTGCAGGGCGCGGAGTCGACGCTGCTCAACGCCCGCGCCGCCATGATGGGCGCCGCGAATCGGCTGATGCTCCTGGGCATGTCGGAGGACGAGATCGAGTCCATGGCGGCCTCGGGCGAGATCTCGCCGCGCGTCACGCTGCGGGCGCCGATCGGCGGCCGCGTGGTGCGTCGGGATGTCACGCTCGGCGAACTTGTCCGCCCGGAGCAGGATGCGCTCCTCGTGGTCGCGGACACAGAGACGCTCTGGGCGATCGTCGATGTGCCCGAGACTCGCCTCGGAGCCGTGGGCGTCGGCTCGGTCGCTCGTCTTCGCTTCGTGGCGTTTCCGGACGAGGTCTTCGAAGGGCCCGTGCAGTTCATCAGCGCCGACCTGAACGAAGCGACGCGCACCGCGCGCGTGCGTGTGGAGCTTGAGAACAAGGAGGGGCGGCTTCGCCCGGGGATGTTCGCCCAGGCCGAGCTGAGCGCCGGGTCGGCGCCAGTGGGCGCGGTGCAGGTCCTGGCCGTCCCGGACGCCGCGGTGCAGACCATCGAAGGCCAGACCGTGGTCTTCGTGCGCGACCCCGAGCGGTACGACCTCTACGAGGTCCGCCCGGTCGTGGTCGGCGAGCCGATCGGCGGCATGCGCCAGGTGTTCGAGGGTCTTGCGGAGGGCGACCCGATCGTCGTCGCGTCGTCCTTCATCCTCAAAGCCCAGCTCGGCAAGTCCACGGCCAAGCACGAGCACTGAATCTCGCCCCATTCGATCGGATCCATCCGCCATGCTCGAACCCATCATTCGATTCTCGATCCGCAACCGCTGGCTCGTGGCGCTCGGGGCCGTCGCGGTCGCCGCGCTGGGCGCGTGGTCGTTCACGCGCCTGCCGATCGACGCCGTGCCCGACATCACGAACAATCAGGTCCAGATCAACACGCTGGCGCCCGCGCTCTCGCCGCAGGAGATCGAGACGCAGGTGACCTTCCCGATCGAGACCTCGCTCGCGGGCATCCCCGGGCTCGAGTACACGCGCTCGCTGTCGCGCAACGGCTTTTCGCAGGTGACCGCGGTCTTCAAGGAGTCCGTGGACATCTACTTCGCCCGCCAGCAGGCGCTCGAGCGCCTGAGCGACGCCCGCGAGGCGCTCCCCGCGGGCGTGGAGCCGCGGATGGGCGCGCTCTCCACAGGCCTGGGCGAGATCTACATGTACACCGTCGAGTTCGAGCATCCCGACGGCGAGGGCGCGCCCGTCGCGGCCCCGGGCGAGCCCGGCTGGCAGGCCGACGGGGCCTACCGCACGCCCGAGGGCGAGATCCTCTCGAGCGCCTTCGAACGAGCCGTCTACCTGCGGACGGTGCAGGACTGGATCATCTCGCCCCAGCTGCGCACCGTGCCCGGAGTCGCCGCGGTGGACTCGATCGGCGGGTATGTCAAGCAGTTCCATGTCCAGCCTGACCCGATGAAGCTGGTCAGCTACGGTCTGACCTTCGCCGATGTCATCGAGGCGCTGGAGCACAACAACGCGAGCGCCGGCGCCGGCTACATCGAGCACAAGGGCGAGGCCTACACCGTCCGCGTCGCCGGGCGCATCGACGACGCCGAGCAGATCGCCGAGATCGCCGTCGGCCAGCGCGGCGGCACGCCGATCCTCCTGCGCGATGTCGCGTGGGTGGGGCTCGGGAAGGAGCTTCGCTCCGGCGCGGGCAGCGAGAATGGAGCCGAGGTCGTCGTCGGGATGACGATGATGCTGACAGGCGCCAACAGCCGCATCGTCTCGTCCGCGGTGGACGCCCGGATGGGCGAGATCAACCAGAACCTGCCCCCCGGCGTCCGCGCCAAGACCGTGCTGAACCGGACCACGCTGGTCGACGCCACCATCGCCACCGTCACGAAGAACCTCGCCGAGGGCGCGATCCTGGTCATCGTCGTGCTGTTCCTGCTGCTGGGGAACATCCGAGCCGCGCTCATCTGCGCGCTGGCCATCCCGCTCTCGATGCTCATGACCGCCACCGGCATGGTGCAGGCGGGGATCACCGGGAACCTCATGAGCCTGGGCGCGATCGACTTCGGCCTTATCGTCGACGGCGCCGTCATCATCGTGGAGAACTGCCTCCGCCGCCTCGCGGAGCGACAGCATCGCGAGGGCCGCCTGCTGACGCTGCAGGAGCGGCTGAGCGAGGTCGCCGTCGCGGCGAAGGAGATGATCCAGCCCTCCGCCTTCGGCCAGGCCATCATCATCACGGTCTACTTCCCCATCCTCGCGCTCACCGGCGTCGAGGGCAAGATGTTTCACCCGATGGCGCTGACCGTCATCTTCGCGCTGGTCTCGGCGTTCATCCTCTCGATGACGCTCGTCCCGGCGCTGGTCGCGATCCTCGTCCGCGGGCGCGTGCGCGAGGGCGACAACGCGGTCATCCGCGCCGCCAAGGCCGTCTACGCCCCGGCGCTCCGGGCGGCGCTGCGGGCGCCCTGGGCCGTAGTCATCGGCGGCGCGCTGGCGTTCGCCGCGTCCATCGCGCTCTACGGCCGCCTCGGGCAGGAGTTCATCCCCACGCTCGATGAAAAGGACATCGCGATGCACGGCCTGCGCATCCCCAGCACGGGCCTGACGCAGTCCGTCGAGATCCAGTTCGAGATCGAACGGGCCGTCGGCGCGCTCCCCGAGGTCGCCTATGTCTACTCCAAGACCGGCACCGCGGAGATGGCCGCCGACCCCATGCCCCCGAGCACCTCCGACACCTTCATCATCCTCAAGCCGCGCGCCGAGTGGCCCGACCCGTCGGACACCAAGGCCGATGTCATCGCCCGCATCGAGCAGGCGGTCGAGCGTGTCCCCGGCAGCCAGTACGAGTTCCTCCAGCCCATCCAGATGCGCTTCAACGAGCTCATCGCCGGCGTCCGCAGCGATGTCGCCGTCAAGGTCTTCGGCGACGACTTCGACCAGATGGGAGTGGCCGCGAACGACATCGCGCAGATCCTTGAGAACCTCCCCGGCGCCGAGGATGTGCAGGTCGAGGTCACAGAGGGCCTGCCCGTCATGACCATCGACATCGATCGTGGGGCCATCGCCCGCTATGGCGTCACTGTTTCCGATGTGCAGGACATCATCTCCGCGGCCATCGGCGGGCGCGAAGCTGGGCAGGTCTTCGAGGGCGACCGCCGGTTCGACCTGGTCGTTCGCCTCCCCGACGAGATCCGGCGCGATCTCGAGGCGATCGGCTCGCTCCCCATCCCGCTTCCGTCGTACGACCTGCGGCGCCGCGCCGCCGACGATGCGTCCATGGCGGCCTTCGACGCGGAGGACCACGAGCGCGGGCACACCATCGACGATCAGTTCTCCACCGGCGAGGCTCGGCCCGCCTACATCCCTCTGGCGGCGTTGGCTTCCATCACGGTCGCGGAGGGCCCGAACCAGATCAGCCGAGAGAACGGCAAGCGGCGCATCGTCGTGCAGTGCAATGTCCGGGGGCGGGACCTGGGCTCGTTCGTCCGCGACGCCCAGGCCGCGATCGCCCCGGTCGCGCTCCCGCCCGGCGGATACCTGGAGTGGGGCGGGCAGTTCGAGAACCTCATCGCCGCGCGGGAGCGCCTCTCGATCGTGGTGCCCGTGTGCTTCCTGCTGATCTTCCTGCTGCTGTTCAGCGCGTTCCATTCCGCGCGGCACGCGCTGCTGGTCTTCACCGGCATCCCGCTGGGGCTCACGGGCGGCGTCGTGGCGCTGTGGCTGCGCGACATGCCGTTCTCCATCTCCGCGGCGGTCGGCTTCATCGCGCTCTCGGGCGTCGCCGTGCTCAACGGTCTGGTGATGGTCAGCTCCATCAACCGGCTCCGTGAGGATGGAATCGCGGCTCCCGAAGCCGTCTACCGCGGCTCGCTCAGCCGCCTCCGACCCGTGCTCATGACCGCGCTCGTCGCCTCGCTCGGCTTCGTCCCCATGGCGATCGCACGAGGCGCCGGCGCGGAGGTGCAGCGACCCCTGGCCACCGTGGTCATCGGCGGCCTGGTCTCCAGCACGCTGCTCACGCTGCTCGTGCTGCCGGCGCTCTACCGCGTCTTCGCCGGGCGAGACCCCGTCCCCGACGCGTGATCAGCCGACGATCGCCGCCAGCGCCGCCGCGGCGCGGTCCAGCTCCGCCCGCTGCCACTCCGGCAGCTGGTCCAGAAGCCCGAGCTTCGCATAGGTGTGCAGGCGCGACGCCGCCTCCTCGCCACGGTAGATCGTGTCGGCGTCGATGATCCTGCAGCCCAGGATCTCCTCGAGCATGGCCTGCGTGTACACGGGCTTGGTCGCCGCGGTCGATTCGGTGCCGTACTGGCTCAGGTTCGACGCGAAGATCCCCGCGGCGCTGACGGGCAGAAAATCCTCGTAGCGCACGCCCTCGTAGTCCGCGTACCCCATCCGGATCAGCTCGTGGATGTTCGTCGTCTGGATCGTGCCCGCCGCCGCGACGCCCGCGGCGGTGGGGGAGTAGCGCCCGTACGCCAGACCCTGCTGCAGCAGCTCGGGCAGCGTCTTGGGGAACGGCCGGAACGGCGCGCTGTACATGGCCTCGTACGCGCCGAAGTCTCGCTCCGCCAGGCCCGGGTGCAGCGCCACCGCCGCGTCCGCGATCTCCAGGCAACGGTCGTACATGCGCCGCCCCTTGGGCGTCACCGCGTACGAGCGCTGCTCGATCTCGCCGAACCGCGCCGTATGCGCCGACTCCACCACCGAGCCGTCCGGGTTGGTGAAGGTCACCGGCTCCGTCAGCGCGCGGTACGCGTCCTGGCGCAGCAGGATCGGCGTGTCGGCGCTCGGGCCCTCGGTCAGGTTCTTGAAGCCCGCGTGCGGCAGCTTGTGCAGCGCGAACTGCGGCGCCTGCAGCCGCGCGATCAGCGCGTCCGCCAGCGCCTCCACCGCGCCCGGCGCCGGAGTCCCGGGCTTGAACGAATCCACCGACCGACGCGACAGCCGCTTGAACTGCAGCATCATGAAGTCCCGGTCCGCGGTGGCGAGGAGCCGGTCCAGCGCCCGCACCGCCCGCTCGCGGAACGCGCCCTCGGTCATCTCCCCCATGCAGCGCTTCATCGCCGCGGAGTACAAATCGATGCAGAAGGTGTTCGGCGTCAGGTGATTGAGGTGGTGCCGTTCGAAGCAGGCGATGTCCGCCGCGATCTTGAAGCCCGAGGCGCACAGGTCTGTGTAGAGCTGATGGTCCCGCGCCCGGCCCGTCCAGCGGAAGATGCGCCCGGTGCCCTCGCGGATCAGCGCCTCGGCGTCGTCGCTCCGCAGCCCGCCCTCGCGTTCGCTTTTCTCGACCAGCCGTTTCGCCTCGTCGGAGAACACCTGCCGGTCCGCCAGCAGCGCCTCGATCCGCGCGCGCGTGACCGGGTCAAAGTAGTCCGTCTGCAGCAGCGAGCAGAACACCCGATGGTCCGGGCGCAGGACGGACCGGAACGCCGTCGCCAGCACCGGCTGGCTCTTCAGGCCCACGCTCGTCATGTCGTAGAAGTTGTGCGGCGCCATGCCGAACGCCGCGAAGAACCTCGCGATCCAGCGGTACTCCTCAGGCTTGCCGATCCGGATCGCGCCGTGCCGCTCGCCGCTGGCCAGCTCCAGCTCCTCGTCCGACAGCGCAAAGCCGACGTGGAGCATCCCGAGCAGCTCGCAGACCGCCTTGTTCACCTCGCGGTTCACCAGCAGCGAGCGGTCGTAGAGCGGCGTCTCACGCCCGAACATCCGCGACAGCTCGGCGAACAGCCGGCCCTGCATCTCGAGCTTGTTGACGAAGGGTCCGTTCTGAACGAGCGGATCGGCGGGGGTGTGCGTCGTCATGGAAGAATCAAGGCGGTGGTCGGCGGGTGCGGACGGGGTCGTCGGGCAAACCACATCGTATGGAGGCCCGCCGCCCGGCAGCCAGACCGGAACGCCCCGGCCGCCCGCCCCGGGGCAGGACCCCGCGCCGCCGGGTCAGGCCCGCCGCCGCAGCCGCAGACTGTTCAGGACCACGCTCACGCTGCTCAGCGCCATCGCTCCGCTCGCCAGCATCGGCGAGAGGAGCCAGCCCGTCCAGGGGTACAGCGCCCCCGCGGCGATCGGGATGCTGACGGAGTTGTAGATGAACGCCCAGAAGAGATTCTGCCTGATCGTCCGCATCGTCTGGCGCGAGAGCGCGATCGCCTCCGGGATCACCCGAAGGTCGCCCCGGATCAGCGTGATGTCCGCCGACTCGATCGCGACATCCGTGCCGGTCCCCATCGCCATCCCCACATCGGCGCTCGCCAGCGCCGGCCCGTCGTTGATGCCGTCGCCCACCATGCCCACCACCTCGCCGCCCTCGCGCAATCGACGCACATGCGCCGCCTTGTCCTCCGGCAGCGTCTCGGCGAACACCAGCTCGGGGTCGATCCCCACCTCCCGCGCCGCGGCCTCCGCCGTCCTCTGATTGTCGCCCGTGATCATCGCCACGCGCAGCCCCATCGCTCGCATCCGCTCGATGGCCTCGCGCGAGGTGTTCTTCACACGGTCCGCCACCGCGATCACGCCGGCGGGCTTGCCGTCCACCGCCACGAACATCGCCGTCTTGCCTTCCGCCGCGAGCGCCTCCGCGTCGCCGTCGATGGCGCGAGTCTCCACGCCCGCGTCCGCGAGCAACGCCCGCTTGCCCACCAGCACAGCTCGCCCGCCCACTGTCGCCCGCACCCCGAGCCCGACCGAGGCCTCGAACGCCGTCGCTTCATCCAGCGACAGGCCATGTGCCTTCGCCCCCTCCACGATCGCGGCCGCCAGCGGGTGCTCGCTCCGCCGCTCCGCCGAGGCCGCGAGCCGCAGCAGGTCATCCTCCGCGAAGCCCGGGGCCGCGCGCACATCCGTCAGCGCCGGCTTGCCTTCCGTGATCGTGCCCGTCTTGTCCAGGATCACCACCTGCAGCTTGTGAGCCGTCTCCAGCGCCTCGCCGCCGCGGATCAGGATGCCCCGCTCGGCGCCGACGCCCGTGCCCACCATCACCGCCGTGGGCGTGGCCAGGCCCAGGGCGCAGGGGCAGGCGATCACCAGCACGGAGACGAACGCGACGAGCGCCATGTTCAGGCGTGTGTCCACCGGCGCCGCGATCCACCAGACGACGCCCGCGATCAGCGCGATCACCAGCGCCGCCGGCGTGAACCACGCGCTGATGCGGTCGGCGAGGCGCGCGATCGGGGCCTTGCTCCCCTGCGCCTCCTGCACCAGCTTGACGATCTGCCGCAGCGCCGTGTCCGCGCCCACCTTGGTCGTGCGGATTGTCAACGCGCCCGTGGTGTTGATCGTCGCGCCGAAGACCTCGTCGCCCGCGGCCTTGCTCACCGGCACGCTCTCGCCCGTCAGCATGGACTCATCCACCGCCGAGCCGCCCCCCTCGACCACTCCATCCACCGGGATCTTCTCGCCCGGGCGCACGATCACCACATCGCCGACCGCCACCTCCTCGATCGGCACATCCCGCTCCTCGCCATTTCGCTGAACCCGCGCCGTGCGGGCCTGCATGCCGATCAGCCGCCGGATCGCGGCGCCCGTCGCCCCCGTCGCCCGCGCCTCCATCCACCGCCCCAGCAGCACCAGCACGATGATCACCGCCGCCGCTTCGTAGTACACTGGCGCGCCGTCGTGCCCGTGGGCGCCCGCGAAGAACCCCGGCCAGATCGTCGCCGCCGCCGAGTAGACATACGCCGTCCCCGTGCCCAGCGCGACCAGGGTGTCCATGTTCGCCCGCAGATGCTTCAGGCCTTTCCACGCCGCCCGGTAGAACGGCGCCCCGCACCAGACCACCACCGGCGTCGTCAACGCCAGTTGCAGCCAGTTGATCCACGGCTGATCCAGCAGCGCAATCGCCCCGTGCGACATCGCGATCAGCAGCACCGGCGCCGACAGGATCGCCCCGACGATCACTCTTCGCAGCAGCGCCGCCTGTTCGCCCGCGTTCGAGTGGTCGTGCTCGCCGTGGCCCTCGGAGCCGTCGTGATCCTCGCCGTGCCCGCCGTGCGCATCGTGATGGTCGTGTTGATCCGGCGCTGGCGCTGTGGCGTCGTACCCCGTCTTTCGAACGGCCTCCACCAGCGCCGCGGGATCTGTCGCCTCGGGGTCGAACTCCACCGTCGCCGTCTTCGTCGCGAAGTTCACGCTGGCCCGGCGCACGCCCGGCGACCTGCCCAGCGCCCGCTCCACAGTCCCCGCGCACGAAGCGCAGGACATCCCCTGGATCGGCAGGTCGCAGCGCTCCGTTGTCTCGGATCCGGACACGGGGGCTGTTTCGTGATGATGAGCGTTGTTCATCGGTGTTCTCCAGGAACTAGCGGGTCAGCCTCGACATCAGGTCCACAAGCTCGTCGCACATCGCGTCCGCCTCGGCCTCTCCGGCCT
The DNA here is from genome assembly GCA_938003595.1 of uncultured bacterium. Classification (GTDB taxonomy): domain Bacteria; phylum Planctomycetota; class Phycisphaerae; order Phycisphaerales; family UBA1924; genus JACVCK01. Next base: position 6,471 of record CALKYH010000131.1, on the reverse strand, counting down.
GCAGCGCGGCGCGGGCGCAGTGCCCCAGATGATTCTTCAGCAGATTCTTCGCGACCGCCCGCAGCGACTCCTGCGCCGCGGCGATCTGCACGATGACATCCGCGCAATACCGGTCCTCTTCCACCATCCTCACGATGCCGCGCACCTGGCCCTCGGCGCGCCGAAGTCGCGTGACGCTCGCTCGTTTCAGCGCCGCGTCCACGCCCACAGCGCGCCGCGCCGGCGCATCGGTTGTCCCCGCGTCGCACAGCGCATGAGCCGCCCCAGCCCGATTCGGCGTCGTGTTCGATGTCCTGCCTTTGCTCATCGAGAGTCTCCTGACCGCTGTTCATGGTCGATTCGCCGTCGTCCATTATACCCCTATGGGGTATATGACGGCGACCCCATCCAGCTCGGGTCGAACGGGGTGGCGGGCCCCAGCCAACACCGCCTGTCCCCTCGGCGGATCCCAGCCAAATGCATGGAATCGTGGTTTTTGGCTCTGCAAATCTTGCGGACCCCGCCCCGGCGCGCGAGGATAAAGAGATATTCGCATCCCGTAATCGGAAGGTGACGCCATGCACGCCGATCCCCAGCGAACCGCACACATCGACCCCCGAGCCGTCCTCGCCCTCGCGATCGTCGCCGCCGCGGGGGCCGGGATCCCGTTCCTGTCGCGCTCCGGCGCCGCGCCCGCGACGCGCGCCGATGAGGCCGATCGAGGGCAGGCTCAGTATGTGGTCTTTGGCTACAACGACCTGGGCATGCACTGCATGAACCAGGATTTCTCCGAGCTCTGCATCCTGCCGCCCTACAACACGCTGCACGCCACCGTCGTCCGCAACGAGGGCCAGGACCCGAACCTCGTCACCTCCGGCGTCACGGTGCGCTATGTCATCCCCAACAACACGCACTCAACGGACAAGACCAATTTCTGGGCGCACGACCAGGCGCTCTTCGGCGTTGATCTGCCCCCCGATGTCGGCCTCGCCGGCGCCGGCCTCTCCGGCGTGATGACGCCCACCGGCAACGGCGACTACTCCGTCGTCGGCATCCCCATCACGCCCATGGACGACAACGGCGTCGAGGATCCCTACCCGCTCGCGACCATCATCGTCGAGCGCCAGGGCGTCGAGGTCGCGCGCACGCAGGCCGTCGTCCCGGTGTCGTGGGAGATCTCCTGCAACATCTGCCACGGCGGCGAGGGCATCTCGGTCGCCACCGACATCCTGATGGACCACGACCGCCTGCACTCGACGGACCTGGTGAACAACAAGCCCGTTCTGTGCGCCAGCTGCCACGCCGACCCCGCGCTGGGCGCCCCCGGACAGGCCGGCGTGTCGTTCCTCTCGCACGCCGTGCACGGCGCCCACGCGCCGCGCATGGCCCCGGCGGCCATGCTCGAGAGCGAGTGCTACGCCTGCCACCCCGGCGTCCGCACCCAGTGCCAGCGCGATGTGCACCTGTCCAACGGCATGACCTGCGCCGCCTGCCACGGCGGCATGGCCCAGGTCGGAGACCCCAACCGCACGCCCTGGGTCACCGAGCCGCGCTGCGCCGAGTGCCACACCCGACCGGGCTTCGAGTTCGAACAGCCCGGCCTGCTCTACCGCGAGTCCCGCGGCCACCAGGGCGTGCAGTGCATGGCCTGCCACGGCAGCCCGCACGCCATCACGCCCACCGTCACCGAGGTGGACAACCTGCAGGCGATCCGACACCAGGGCCACCCCGGCGTCATCGACACCTGCCTGGTCTGCCACGGCACGATGCCCACCGAGCCGTTCCCGCACGCCCCGAACGACGACTGATCCGCCACGCCTCGTACGAACGGAGCCGCCCCATGCGCGCCTCAACTCTCCATGTCACATCCGTTCTCGCCTCCGCCGCGCTCGCCGCCGCCGCCGGCGCGCAGTCCTACACCGTCACGAACCTCGGCGCGATCGACGCCGAAAGCGCCGCGTTCGCGCTCACGCCTTCCGGCGCCGCCGCGGGCTTCCTCGCCAACGCCAACCACGAGTTCCGCGCGACGATCTGGGACGGCGGCGCCACCGCGCTCATCCAGCCCCTCGCCGGCGACCACCATTCGGTGGCGACGGCGATCCTCGATTCGTCCACCGCCGCGGGGCAGTCGTACTCCCTCGGCGCCGTCTCTGCCCATGGATTCATGTCGACAGGCGGCCTGGTCACGGACCTGGGCGACTTCGTCCCGCGCAGCGTGAACGCCTCCGGCGCGCTCGCCGGCGCCGTGAACGCGCTCGAGGGCCCCGAATCCGTCCGTCGCCCCGCCGTGCGCATCGCCGGTTCGACCTTCATCCTGCCGACGCTGACATCCCTCGGCGGACAGGCCCTGGACCTCAACGACGCGGGCTGGGTCGTCGGCCAGGCGGTCAACGCCCAACTCCAGGTCCGCGCCGTGCTGTGGCGCAACGGCCAGATCTCCGACCTGGGGACCCTCGGCGGCCCGCGCGCCTGGGCCCACGCCATCAACGGCGCGGGGCTGGTCGCCGGCGCCTCGGAGACCGCCGCCGGCGACATCCACGCCGCGCTCTTCACCCTCTCGCCGACGGGCCAGGTCCTCGGCCGCACCGACCTCGGGACGCTCGCCGACCGCGACTCCACCGCGTTCGATGTCAACGCCCGCTCGCAGGCGGTGGGGGTCTCCAACGCCCGCGCCGTGATGTGGCGCGCCGGCGAGACCATCGCCCTCGACGAGCGCATCCAGGGCCAGGGCCGCTGGCGCCTCGAACTCGCCCGCGCCATCAACGACGCCGGCGAGATCGTCGGCTTCGGCTACGAGCTGGGCACGCCCTCAGCGTTCCTGCTCACACCCTGCGCCGGCGACGCCAATGTGGACTTCCTCGTGAACTTCGCGGACCTCAATGTCCTCCTGTCGCAGTTCAACGACGCCGTCCCGCCCGGGTCCGGCGCCGACTTCACCAACGACGGCCAGGTCGACTTCGACGACCTCAACCGCCTGCTCTCCAACTTCAACACCGTCTGTCCCTGACCCGCTCCTTCGCCCCGCGGCGGCCCGGACCTACCATCCCGGCCCATGCCGCCCCTCATCGTCGCGAAGGACATCACCAAGCGCTTCGCCGCTCGCACCCTGTTCAGCGGGGTCTCTCTGAGCGTGGACGAGGGCGAACGCCTCGCCCTCATCGGCCCCAACGGCGCCGGCAAGAGCACGCTCCTGAAGATCCTCGCCGGCCTCGATGACACCGACGGCGGCGAACTCTCCCTCCGCCGCGGCGTCCGCTCCGCCTATGTCGCCCAGGCGGACGCCTTCCCCGCCGGATCCACCGTCCGCTCCGCGCTGATCGCCTCTCTCGAGGAAGCCCTCGCCGCCGGGCGCACGCCCCACCTGCACGACCATCACGAGCTCGAGCTCGCCGCCGATATGACGCTCTCGCGCGTCGGCCTGGCCGATCGCGCCGACACCCCGTGCGACAACCTCTCCGGCGGCCAGCGCAAGCGCCTCTCGATCGCCCGCGCCCTCGCGATCCAGCCCGACCTGCTCCTGCTCGATGAGCCCACGAACCACCTCGACATCGAGGGCATCCAGTGGCTTGAGGAGACGATCGCCCGCGCCGACTCCGCCTCCATCATCGTCACCCACGACCGCGCCTTGCTTGAGAGCGCCGCCACCCGCATCGTGGAGCTCGCCGGCGCCTACCCCGATGGCACCTTCTCCGTGCAGGGCGGCTACGACGAGTTCCTCCGCCGCAAGACCGACTTCCTCGACGCCCAGCAGAAGCAGATGCAATCGCTGAGCATGCAGGTCAAGGAGGACCTCCGCTGGCTCTCCCGCGGCGCCAAGGCCCGACGCACCAAGAGCAAGAGCCGCATCCACGCCTCCTACGAGCGCATGGACGACCTCGCCGAGCTCCGCGCCCGCAACGCCCCCACGAAGTCCGCGCAGATCGACTTCACCGCCACCGACCGCCAGACGCAGAAGCTCCTCGCCGGCCGGGGCCTGAGCAAGTCGTTCGCCGGGCGCACGCTCTTCAGCAACCTCGACATCCTCCTCTCGCCCGGCGCGATCCTCGGGCTCCTCGGCCCCAACGGCGCCGGCAAGAGCACCCTCATCCGCCTCCTCACCGGCGACCTGCAGAGCGACCCGCCCACCGAGCAGATGCTCCGCGACGACGCCGACCGCGCCAGCCAGCTCCCGCGCAGCGCGCCGCCCCTGGGCACCATCCAGCGCGCCGACAAGCTCCGCACCGTCTTGTTCAGCCAGCACCGCACCGAGCTCGACCCCGACAAGACCCTCGGCGAGACCCTCGCCCCCCACGACACCGTCGTCTATCGGGGCCAGTCCCTCCATGTCGCCACCTGGGCGCAGATGTTCCTCTTCAGCAAGGAGCAGCTCCGCACGCCGATCAAATCTCTCTCCGGCGGCGAGCAAGCGCGCGTCCACATCGCCCGCCTGATGCTCGAGCCCGCCGACATCCTCATCCTCGACGAGCCCACCAACGATCTGGACCTCGCCTCGCTCGATGTGCTCGAGGAGAGTCTCGAGGAGTTCCCCGGCGCCGTCGTCCTGGTCACCCACGACCGCGCCATGCTCGACCGCCTCGCCACGCGCGTCCTCGCGCTCGACGGCGAGGGAGGCGCGCGATACTTCGCGGACTACCAGCAGTGGAAGTCGATTACCGCCGCAGAGGCCGAGGCCCTCGCAAAGGAAGCCCGCGCCGCCTCGAAGCCCAGGCCCGCGCCCGCCGAGGCCCGCGCACCCTCGAAGCAGCGCCTTTCCTATAAGGACCAGCGAGAGCTGGACGGCATGGAGAAATCCATCGAAGCCGCCGAGGCCGAGCTGCACCAGCTCGAGGCCGCGATGGCGCTCCCCGAGAACATCGCCGACCACCGCAAGCTCGCCGACCTGGGCCGCCGCATGGCCGAGGCGCAGGCCAAAGTCGCGGCGCTCTACGCCCGCTGGCAGGACCTCGAAGCCCGCGCCTGATTCGCGCCGTCCCGGGGGCGCCTACGCCAACTGGTAGAACCCCTGCCCCGCGCTCTTGAGCCGGCCCTCCGCCGCGAGCGCCTGCCAGACCTCGTGAGGGAACTCGTCCGGCGGGATGATGGCGTCGATCTCCGACTTGCGTCCGCCCGTCAGCTGCCGTCCGCCGAGCTTGGATTCCTCCGAGAGCTTCATCAGCTTCAGCCGCTTCTTGAACGCCTTGAGCGCCCGGTCCTTCTCCTCCGACGAGACGGCCTCGCCCGCCGGCGCCGGCGCCGCCGGCGCAGGGTTCTCCAGGCGGCGGACCAGCGCGTCCAGCCCGGCGAGGTCCTTCGAATCGCAGACTCGCCCCGCCTCCGCCGCGTCCACCGGCATGCGGCTCAGCAGCCGGCCCGCCAGGTCCCACGCCGCCTGCAAAGGCCCGGGCGCCATGGGTTTGCTCAATTCTCCGACCATCTGGCGAAGTTTCTGCACCGCGTTCATGGGCTCATCATAAAGGAGGACCGCCCCCGTCGAAGGGACGGCGACACCTCATTCCAGCGTCGCCCGGGCGCTTTCGGCGTCCCGCCGGAATTGCTCCCGACGCACACACGGTGCGTCCACGGGGTTTCCGCCATCGGACATCAAGGGCCGGATGGTCGTACCATGTTGAGCAACGGTCGCGCAAGGACGCCCGCACCCCGCGGTCACCACCGCCGCCCGTCTGGTTCCGAGCCGGCCTCCCGGTTCGACGAGGTGTCCACGACCGTGACAACTCTCCCCGCCGAAGATCCGCACCTGCCCTTTTCCGACGCCGCCCTCTCGCCCGAAGCCGCGGCCCAGGAGCCGACGCAGCGTCCGCCCTGGAGCATGCGCGCCGCGAACCTCATCGCCGTGCTCGCGCCGTTCGTCGGCTTCATCGCCGCGATGCACTACCTCTGGGGCGTGGGCTTCTCCTGGACCATGCTCGCGCTGCTGCTGGGCATGTACAGCCTGACCGCCATCGGCATCACCATCGGCTACCACCGCTACTTCACGCACAAGTCCTTCGAGACCAACGCCGTCGTCAAGGCCATCCTCGGCATCCTGGGCTCCATGGCCGTGCAGGGCCCCGTGCTCGAGTGGACCGCCACGCACCGCAGCCACCACCAGCACTCCGACCGCGAGGACGACCCGCACTCGCCCAACACCTTCGGCGCCGGCCTCCGCGCCATGATGAAGGGCATCGTCCACGCCCACTTCGCCTGGTTCATCAACCGCCGCTCGCGCGACCTGTCGCGCTATGTCCCCGACCTGAACTCCGACAAGCTCGTCCGCGTCATCAGCCGCCTCTTCCCCCTCTGGGTCGTCCTCGGCCTGCTCATCCCCGCGGGCATCGCCTGGGCGATCACCGGCACCCTTACCGGCGCGGCGCTGGGCTTTGTCTGGGGCGGCCTGGCCCGCGTCTTCCTCGTGCACCATGTCACCTGGAGCGTGAACTCGGTCTGCCACCTCTGGGGCACCCAGCCCTTCCGCAGCCACGACCACTCCCGCAACAACCCCATCGTCGGCGTCCT
>CALKYH010000130.1 GCA_938003595.1 uncultured bacterium | reverse complement strand
CGTCGATGGGACGAAGAGCCTGCTCCGTGCCAGCACGGCGGTCGAGTTCAGATCGAGGTCGGCGTCGCTGGTGGAGCCCAGGCCGACATTCACATCGCCCGTGGGGCTCGGGCAGAAGGGCCAGGGCGCCAGCGAGGAGCTGGACTCCATGGTGAACTTGTTCGAGGCGTAGACGCCGAACTCGGCCAGCTCGGGATCGAGGGCGTCGCCGATCGGCTCGTCCAGCGGCGGGCGCTTGACCACGCGCTGGGCCGTGGTCGTCATGCCGTCCTTGGTGGCGGTGATGGTGACGACCACCTCGGTCGCCTCGAGCGCGGGGGGATTGCCCGCGCTGTCGGTGACGGCGACCTTGACCACGGCGCCGGCGAGGTTCATGTCGTCCATGAACTTCTTGGGGTCGGCGACGGTCGCGGGGTCCAGCCCCGACTCCAGCGCCGCGACCGCCAGGTCGCCGGCGGACTCGCCCGCCCACTTGGTCGCGACGGTGTTGACGGCGTTGAGGCCGATCTCCGGCGAGCTCTCGCGGCTGGCGACATAGGAGGCCGTCACGATGGTGACGGTGGCGACGGCGCAGAGGGCCAGGAGCATGGCGACGCCGCGCCGATCATCGGCGCGCGCCGCGCGGGGACGGTCTACGGGGGTCGGGTTGTTCGGTCGCGTCGTCATGGGGGTAGTCGCTCCTTGTCCGCAGAAACTTCAGTTCGGGAAGGCGTGGTCCTTGAGGCCGAAGGCGTAGTAGGCCTCCACCGGCGAGCCCTGCGCATCGAGCGTCAGCGCCAGACGGGCCCGGGTGGCGTTCTGGGGGCTCGGGGCGTTCAGCGCCCACGAGGCCTCCTCCACATGGTTCAGCAGCGTGGTGGTGCGGGTCTGCCCCAGGGCGCGCTGCGCCGCGATCGTGGCGAAGAAGTCGGCGCCGGGCGACAGCACGACATCCGCCGCGTCCTTCATCGCCTCCGACCAGTTCTCCGGGAACGCGACCCACTCCACCGTGATCGCGCCGTCGGCGACGGCGATCAGGCGGATCTCGCGCAGGTTGACGGAGTCCTCGGTCAGGTGGTCGTAGAGCCAGATGACGGCGGCGTCGGCCTCGTCGTCGTGCTGGAGGATCGACAGGGCGTTGTCCATGTAGGCCCGCAGGCGGACCTGTCCGGCGTGGGCGCGCAGCAGCGCGGTGCGCTCGGCGCTGTCGCGCCCCGTGGCCGAGCCGACGGTCGTCATCATCGAGCCGATCGCCAGCCCCATCATCGCGGTGATCGCCAGCGCGATCAGCAGCTCGATGATCGTCAGGCCGCGGCGGGCGGCGACGGCGGTGGAATGGTTCGTCTTCACTGGGCGGGCTCCGGGATGAAGACCTCGGCGACGGCGACATCGCGCGTCTCGTCGAAGGCGGTGGCGACCACGCGCATGCCGCGGACCTTGACGCCCAGCGAGGGGACATCGATCTCCTGCTGCTTCGCGGACGCGCGCCGGCCGACGCACCAGAACGACGCGGGGTAGTCCTCCCCGTCGATCGCCTGGATCTCGCCGACGGCCTGCGTGAAGCTGTCGTAGCCCGCGAGGCTCGCGTAATCCACGGAGCTCAGCTCGGCGAGCAGGTCGTCGACCGCCATGGCGCCCAGCACGGCTTTGCGGCCGTCGAGCGAGGACCGCTGGCCCGCGCCGACCGCGACGCCGAGCGCCATCATGCTGATCGTGAGGATCACGCAGCCGAAGAGGGCCTCGAGGAGCGTGAACCCCCGAGGGGCCCGCGCCGGCTTCGATCTGGATGGAATGGCGTGCATGGGGGGTAGCCGATCTCTGGGGGTTTCGGTCGATGGGAACCGTCCCAATCGGTTCGGCCATCGGCAACCGCGGGACACGCCGCGGCGACGAATCGCCGCTCGGGCCCGTCGTACAGCCCCCCCAGCCGTCAGGGCTTGCCAGCGGGGCGCCCGGGGGGAGATTCCTTGCCGCTCCGACTTGCTGTTTGCAGGTCCGATCACAACGATGGCCACACCATGCGGCTCCGTTGGCCTGTCATCCTGTGGACCTACCTCGGCGCCGACCTCTGGCGGCTGGTGGCGCTGACGGCGGCGGTGCTGGTGGGGATCATCGCCTTCGCCGCGGCGATCAAGCCGCTGGCCGACGGCAAGCTGGACCCCGGCCAGGCGCTGAAGTTCATGCTGCTGGCGATCCCCCCGATGCTGCAGTTCGCGCTGCCGTTCGCCTCGGGCTTCGGGGCCACGCTGGCGCACCACCGCTTCGCCGCCGATAACGAGGCCACCGCCGCGATGGCCGGCGGCGTGAGCCACCGGGCGCTGCTGATCCCGGCGATCGTCACCGGGCTGCTGCTGTCGACGGCTCTCTATGGTTTGAGCAACTCGGTCATCCCGCGTTTCTTCCGCGCCATGGAGGTCCTGCTCGTCCGCGATGTCGGGCGGCTGCTGACCAACGCCATCGAGAGCGGCGGCTCGGTCCGGCTGCCCGACGGCGTGCTGCTGCACGCGGACCAGATCGACGAACTCGGCCCCGACGCCGCGAGCGGCGCGAGCAATGTGCTGGTGATGCAGGGCGTGGTGGCGTTCAAGCCCACGGAGACGGGCGCCTCGGAGTGGGAGGCGACGGCCCGGCGCGCGGGGGTGTGGCTGTTCACCGGCGAGAACGCGCGCGAGACCAGCGTCCGCATCTCGCTGCGCGACGCGGTGGTCGTCCGCGAGGGCCAGGGCCCCGCCGAGAGCGGGACGGTGGGCTTCCGCTTCTCGCTCGCGGGCGGCTTCAACGACGACCCCAAGTACTACACCTCCTCCGGCATGGCGGACCTGCGTCGGCACGCGGAGCGCGTCGGCGGGGTGGACCTGCGCCGGCGCGAACTGATCGCCGTGCTCGAGCGGGGCCGCATCGACGCGGAGGTCACGGGCTCGCTC
>CALKYH010000129.1 GCA_938003595.1 uncultured bacterium | reverse complement strand
CCGACCCGGTTTATAGTCAGGTCATGCCCCGCGTCGGCCCGCACATTGTGGCCCGCCCGGACCGGCTGCACACGCGCCGGTGCTTGTCGTGCGGCTATGGGGGCCCCGAGCTGCAGGGAGATCGGGGCCGCATGGCGCTCCGATGCCCAGCGTGCGATGAAGACCTCTACGCCCGCCCTGCCCGGTCCTACTCCGAGATGGAGGGGCTCGACCAGTTGACGCGCGACCCGCGCCGCGGGCCCGCGCCGACGGCGCTGGATCGCCTCCGCCGGGCCAGAGCGTTGGCGCACCGCATGAGAAGGCATTGGCTGGCGCAGCTGCTGGGGCGCGCCGTCACCATCACGGCGACGCTGGCGCTGCTGGCGCTGGTGATCGTGCTGGTGTCTCAGCTCGCGGCCGCGTAGGGACGCATTCCCTATGCTGTCGGGCCCGCCGGGCGCCGACGCCGGCGACCACCTCGAGATCGGAGCCGCCATGTCCCTTGACGCTGTGTTGTCGACCCTCAAGAGCCGCGAGCGAGAGTCCGTCGGTCGTCTGATGGAATGGCTCCGCATCCCCAGCGTGAGCACGGACCCGAAGCACAGCGCCGACTGCCGCAAGGCCGCGGAGTGGTGCGCCCAGCAGCTGCGGCTCGCGGGCATCCAGGCCGAGCTTCGCGAGACGGGCACGAAGGACAAGCCGGGCCATCCGGTGGTGTACGCCCATCACCCCGGCGCGCCGGGCTACAAGGGCCCGCATGTGCTGTTCTACGGCCACTACGATGTGCAGCCGCCCGATCCGCTTGAGCTGTGGGAATCACCGCCGTTCGAGCCCGTGATGAAGCCGGCGGTCCCCGGGGGACCCGGCGAGCGCGTCGTGGCGCGAGGCGCCGTGGACGACAAGGGCCAGGTCTGCACATTCCTCGAAGCGGCCCGCGCGTGGAAGGACTCCGCCGGCGGCGTGCCCGTGAAGATGACGATCCTCATCGAGGGTGAGGAGGAGTCCGGCAGCGTCAACCTCGAGAACTTCATCAAGGCCCACAAGGACGAGCTGGCCAAGGCCGATGTCGGGGTCATCAGCGACACCGGCATGCCCGCGGCGGATTGGCCGGCGATCACATACGGCATGCGCGGTCTGGCGTACTGCGAGGTCATCCTGCACGCGGCCGACCAGGACCTGCACTCGGGCATGTGGGGCGGCAAGGTGCCGAACCCGATCAACGAGCTGTGCAAGGTCCTCGCGCAGCTGTGGGACGCCGATCGGCGCGTGACGCTGCCCGGGTTCTATGACCGAGTGCTGGAGACCACCGAGGAGGAGCGCGCGGGCTGGCGCCGGCTGAAGCTGGACGAGGCCGCGGCGCTGAAAAAGATCGGCCTGCCGCCCGAGGCGAGCATCGGCGAGAAGGGCTGGTCGTTCGTGGAGCGTGAGTGGGCGCGCCCGACCTGCGACATCAACGGCATCTGGGGCGGCTATCAGGGACCCGGCGCCAAGACGGTCATCGGCTCGAAAGCGGGGGCGAAGGTCTCGTTCCGGCTCGTGGCCGATCAGGACCCCATGGAAGTGGGCCGGACGTTCGAGCGATGGCTCAACGAGCGCACGCCCCCGGGCTGCCGCTGGGAGTTCCACCAGCACTCCGGCGGGCCTCCGGGGAATGTCGCGACGGATTCGCCCCACCTGCAGGCGGCCATCCGCGCGCTCCGCAAGTCCAACCCCGGCGGGAAGGACCCCGTGCTGATCAAATCGGGCGGCTCTATTCCCGTGGTTGGGCTGTTCAAGAAAATGCTGGGTCTCGACACGGTGCTCATGGGCTTCGGGCTGGAGGACGACCGTGTCCACTCGCCCAATGAGAAGTTCGAGCTGGCGTGCTTCAACCTCGGCGCCCGGGCGCACGCGAACCTGATCGGGGAGTTCGCGGCGTTCTCCTCACCCAGGTGAGCGATTCGGCTCAGGCCGCGTCGCGGTGGTTGGTCATGATGCGCGCGCCGTTCGGCCGCTCGACGGTGTCGCCTTCGCCTCGGCGGAGGGCCGCCACCCAGCGGGAGTAGTCACGCCGCAGGCGCGCCGCCTGGACATGGAGGGTGTGTTCCTCCATCTCGCGCTCCAGCCGGCTGCCGAGCGCGAACAGGGCCGCCAGCGCCACGGCGCCTCCGACAGCGAGGAAGGCGATCAGGGCGGGCAGGGGGACGGGCTCCATATGGGGAGCATCGGCCCGGGGCGGGGAGCGCTTAAGCCGGTAGAATCGGACTGTGGGCCCCTCCGGCGGACTGCGACAGCTCGGACGCTTCCTTGCCCCCGTCTGGGGCTGGCTGTGCATTCTGCTGGCTGGGCCGGCCCAGACCGCCGCGGCGCAGCCGACCACACCCGAAGCCATTCCGTCCGAGGTGGCCATCTCCGCGGACTTCTTCGGGACCGGCAACATCGCCCGTCCGGGCGAGTGGACCGGCGTGCGGCTGCGCCTGACCGACACGGCTGACCGGCCCCGGACCACACAGGTCCGACTGACCTCGCCCAATCTGGACCCCGACGGCGACACTGTCGAGATCCAGCGCGAGGTCACGCTGAACCCCGGCGTGGCGCAATCGGTGTGGCTGTATCTGCGGTCTCCCTGGACGCTCAACCGCGGGTCGGTTTTCACGGTGACGGTGGCGGAGATCTCGCCGGACGCCGACGCGTCTGCGATCGAAGGGCTGGGCGGGAAGCAGATCGCATCCGGTCGGATCGCGCCGGCGGGCGTGGTCAGCGCCGCGAACGGACTGATCGGCGTGCTCGGGCGGGCGCCGGGCGCCGGGCTCACGGCATACTCCATTCGTCCGGAGCAGAGCGAGCACTCGGGCACTTCGCATGAGCTGATCGAGGTGGTCACCGACCTCAACCCCCTGGATCTGCCCGACCGGTGGATGGGTCTGCGCCAGTTCGAGGCCATCGCATGGCTCGCGGGGGACCCCGGCGAGTTGTCGGAGAGCCAGGTGCGCGCGATCCGCGAATGGGTGATGCGCGGCGGGCAGCTGATCATCGCCGTCCCGGCGGTGGGGCAGGTCTGGAGCAGCCCGCGCAACAACCCGCTGCACGCCTTGCTGCCGGCGGTGTCGATCGATCGAGACGAGAACGCGGATCTTCGCCGGCTCGGGCAGATGTACTCCCCACGGTCGCCGGCGACCTCGCTGCCGGCGCGCGGCACGGTGCATGTGCTGCGCCCGCTGGATGAGGCCGAGCCGGCGGACGCGGCGGTCCTCCTCGCGGACCCTGACGGCCGGCCGATGGTCGTCCGTCGCCTCCTGGGCACGGGCGCGGTGACCCTGATCGGCGTGGATCTGGCCGATCCGCTGATCGCGTCGCGCGTCGATCCGCAGTTGTTCTGGCATCGGATCCTGGGCAAACGATTCGATGTCCTGACCCGCGACGACATGCGGGCCCTGCGCGAGCGGGGCACGCAGGCGGATTTCCGGCTGCGCGATCCCTCGTGGCTCGATGTGGACATCCCCGCGCAGATCGTGAAGGAGGGGCGTGCCTCCGTCGGCGTCCTGCTGGGGCTCTTCGTCTTCGCCCTGTACCTGCTGCTGGCCGGGCCCATCGGGTTCGCGGCGCTGAAAAAGCGCAAGCAGACGCAGCACGCGTGGGTGATGTTCGTCGCGGTGGCGGGGCTGTTCACAATGGTCGCCTGGGGCGGCGCCACCGCGCTGCGTCCGACACGTGAGGACATCCAGCACTTCACCGTCATGAACCATGTCTACGGCCAGCCGGTGCAGTCGGCGAGCGTCTGGTTCTCGGCGTTGCTGCCCGGCTATTCGGACCGGACCATCAGCGTCGGCGAGGAGGGCGAGGATATTGGCCTGACGCAGGCGCTGTTCCCGTGGGAAGACCCCGCCACGACGGTGCGCCGGCGCTTTCCAGACGCCCGCCCGTATGTGATCGATGCGCGCACGCCCGAATCCATCACGGTCCCGGCCCGTTCCACGGTGAAACAGATGCGGGCGGACTGGCTCGGCGGGCCTCGATGGACCATGCCCACGCCGCTGGACGGGCGCCTCGCGCTGGTGGAGGTGGACGGCCGAAGCGAACTGACGGGTCGGCTCTCTCACGGGCTGCCCGGGCCGCTGCGGAATGTGCGGCTGATCCTGGTGCGCCGGCAGAAGCCGCTCATCGCGTCGCTGGGCGCGAACGGGCCGACGCTGTCGGTGACCTCGGCCTGGAGTCTGGCGAATGTCTGGCCGCCCGGGGAGGTCCTGGACCTGGCGGGGCTGGGCATGCAAGCCCAGGGTGATGAGTATTTCGAGCGCCTGGCGGCCGACGGCCGCCTGCGGAGCCAGCCCGGCGCGACGACGACAGACACGCTGACCGCAGGCTCCCGGTTCGAGGCCCTGACCTTCTACAGCGCGCTCAGGCAGCCGGACTACCTCGCGGCCCGGGGCCTCACCCAGCTGCCGCTGCTGCAGCGGCGCGAGATGCACAGTCTGGACCTGAGCTTCTGGTTCACGCAGCCCGTCTTCATGATCGTCGGCGAGCTGGAGGACGGGCCCAGCCCGGTCCCGCTGCGCATCGACGGCCAGGAGGTTCCGGTCAAGGGCAGGACGCTCGTGCGCTGGGTGTATCCTCTCACGCCCACTCCCCCCGGCTACGGCGAGCGCCCCTGATCGGCGCCGCGAAGGACCACTCTCACATGGCCATGATCGAGACGATCAACCTGACCAAGCGCTACGGGGACCTGGTCGCGCTGAGCAGTCTCAACCTGACCGTGAACGAGGGCGATTGCTTCGGGTTCATCGGGCCCAACGGCGCCGGCAAGACCACCACGATCAAGATCCTCGCCACGCTGCTCAAGCCCTCCTCGGGCCAGGCGATGATCAACGGGCTGACCATCGGCTACCAGAACCGGCTCATCCGGCCGCTCATCGGCTATGTGCCCGACTTCATGGGCGCCTACGAGGACATGGTCGTCGCGGAGTATCTGGAGTTCTTCGCGTCGTGCTACGGCATCGTCGGCGAGCAGCGCAAGCGCGTCGTCGCCGATGTGCTGGAGCTGACGGACCTGGGGTACAAGTCCACGGCGGAGGTCAACTCGCTGTCGCGCGGCATGCAGCAGCGGCTGTCCATCGCGCGCGTGCTGCTGCACGATCCCAAGGTCCTGCTCATGGACGAGCCCGCCTCCGGCCTGGACCCCCGCGCCCGCATCGAGATCCGCGAGCTGCTCAAGGAGCTCAAGCGGATGGGCAAGACCATCATCATCTCCAGCCACATCCTCAAGGAGCTGGCGGAGCTGTGCAATGTGGTGGGCATCATCGAGCGGGGCGAGCTGGTCTTCAGCGGCAGCGTTCGCGACGCGATGCAGCGCGTGAGAATGGGCAAGACGCTCAGCGTGCGGCTGGCGGACAGGTCGCCGGAGGCCGCGGCCCTGCTGCAGCGCACGCCGGGGGTCGCCAAGGTCGCCCTGATCGAGTCCGACCACGGGCCGCAGATCAATGTCACGCTGGACGACGCCGCCCCCGCCGACGCGAGCGACTTCCCCAGCCGGCTCATCAACGCCGGGTTCCGGATCACCCACTTCGCCGAGGAGCAGGTGGACCTGGAGACCGTGTTCATGCGCCTGACCAAGGGGCTGATCCAGTAACGGGCGGACTCCGGGGCCGGCCTCGCCGCCACCATCGGGAACCCCGCCGGTACCATGCTCCTGATCGGCCCGGCGATTCTGTCGGCCAAGCCAGGAGACTTTCGACATGCGTCAGATGTTCCATCGGATCGCGCTGGGCGGGCTGGGCCTGAGCGTCGCGGCCGCGCTGGCCGTCGCCGGCCCCGTGCAGTACCCCAAGACCAAGACAGTCGAGCACACGGACGACTACCACGGCACGACGGTGGCCGATCCGTTCCGCTGGCTCGAGGACGACGCCCGCGTCTCTGAAGAGGTCGCAGAGTGGGTGGAGGCGGAGAACGCCGTCACCTTCGCGTACCTCTCGGAGATCCCCGAGCGAGAGGAGATCAAGGAGCGTCTGACCAAGCTCTGGAACTACGAGCGGTACTCCTCGCCGTTCAAGGTCGGCGACCGGTACTTCTATTACAAGAACGACGGCCTGCAGAACCAGTCCGTCTTCTATGTGGTGGATTCGCTCGACGGCGAGCCGCGCGTGCTGCTCGATCCGAACACGCTGACCGCCGACGGCACCGTCGCGCTCAGCGGCATCTCGATCAGCGACGACGGCCAGCTCATGGCCTACGGCCTGGCGAGCGCCGGGTCGGACTGGAACGAGTGGCGCGTCCGCGACATCGACACCGGCAAGGACCTGCCGGACCTGGTCCGCTGGGTGAAGTTCTCCGGCGCCTCCTGGACCAAGGACGGCAAGGGCTTCTTCTACAGCCGCTTCGACGAGCCCGGCGAGGGCGAGGCGTTCCAGCAGTCCAACCTGAACCAGAAGCTCTACTACCACCGGCTCGGGACCGACCAGTCCGAGGATGTGCTCGTCTACAAGCGCCCGGACGAGCCCCAGTGGGGCTTCGGCGGCGGCGTCACCGAGGACGGCGAGTTCCTGGTCATCAATGTGTGGAAGGCCGGCCCGCAGAACCTGCTGTTCTACAAGCCGCTGCGCGACTACATGGGCATGCCGATCGAGCTGCTCAACGAGTGGGAGGCGGAGTACGACTTCGTCTACAACGACGGCCCGATCTTCTATGTGAAGACCGACCTGGACGCGCCCAAGGGCAAGGTCGTCGCGATCGACATCCGCAACCCCGACAAGGCCAACTGGAAGACCATCATCCCCGAGGCTGAGGAGGCCCTGCAGGGCGTCGGCGCCGTGGGCAACATGCTCGTCGCCAGCTACCTGAAGGACGCGACCACCGCGGTCCGCATGTACGGCCTCAACGGCCGGCACATCCGCGATGTGCAGTTCCCCGGGCTGGGCACGGCCGGCGGCTTTTCGGGGCGCATGGCCGACACCGAGACCTTCTATTCATTCACCTCCTTCACCTCTCCCCCGACCACCTACCGCTACGACCTGCTCACCGGCGAGAGCACGCTCTTCCGGCGCGCCGTCGTGGACTTCGACCCCGAGAAGTTCGAGGCCAAGCAGGTCTTCTACTCCTCCAAGGACGGCACGCGCGTGCCCATGTTCATCGTCCACAAGAAGGGCCTGAAGCTCGACGGCTCCAACCCCACTCTGCTGTACGCCTACGGCGGCTTCGGCATCTCCCTCACGCCGTCGTTCTCCGTCTCGAACCTCGCGTGGATGGAGATGGGCGGCGTCTACGCCCAGCCGAACCTGCGCGGCGGCGGCGAGTACGGCGAGGACTGGCACGAGGCCGGCACCAAGCTCCAGAAGCAGAATGTCTTCGACGACTTCATCGCCGCGGCCGAGTGGCTGATCGCGAACAACTACACCAACCCCTCCAAGCTGGCGATCTCCGGCGGGTCCAACGGCGGCCTGCTGGTGGGCGCCACCATGACCCAGCGTCCGGAGCTGTTCGGCGCCGCGCTGCCCGCGGTCGGCGTCATGGACATGCTCCGCTTCCACAAGTTCACGATCGGGCGCGCCTGGGTGCACGACTACGGCTCGTCCGACGATCCCGAGCAGTTCGAGGCCCTCTATACCTACTCGCCCTACCACACCCTGCTCCGCCAGATGGGCGAGGGCGTGAAGTACCCCGCGACCATGGTCACCACCGCCGACACCGACGACCGCGTGGTTCCCGGGCACTCCTTTAAGTTCGCGGCGGCCCTGCAGGCGGCTCAGACGGGGCCGGCCCCGGTGCTGATCCGGATCGAGACCAAGGCGGGCCACGGGGCCGGGAAGCCGACCTCCAAGATCATCGAGGAGGCGGCCGACAAGTGGGCCTTCCTGGTCAAGAACCTCGGGATGCACGGGATCTGGGACCACTGATCCCGGGTTTCGACCCGAGCCAATGCTGATCCACCGGGCGCGGTCTCCGCTGGGGCCGCGCCCGGCTTGCGTTAGGGTTCCGCGTGTACCGCCGGCCGGGGGCGGCCGATCTTGACGCTGCCCTCCTCGGCGTTAGTATTGTGGTATGGGGTCGGCCGCCGGCCGGCCCTGTTGTCCCACCGTCCACTCGGGAGCACGACCGATGAGCTCTTCCGACCCGGACGACGAGGCCAGATGAGGACCGCACGCCCGCGGCACCTCACGCGGCGCGTGCGTCCGAATCCCTGATGCGGCCCCGGTTCGTCGCGATCGCCGCGGACCGTCTGCGGGCCGACCCTTCCATCCAGCGCAGCACGGGCCGCACTATCCGTCCCGATTGTTCCGGCAGCAGCCCGCGTCTCTTCGAACCAGACCGACCTCTCCGCCGACCGCGCGGAGAGGCAGACCGTCCGACGAATCCGCTCTCAGCAAGGCACGACACCCATGTCCATGTTCTCGACCGACCTCCGATTCTGCCGCAACTTCGGCATCTGCGCCCACATCGACGCGGGCAAGACCACCGTCTCCGAGCGCATCCTGTTCTACACGGGCAAGACCTACAAGCTCGGCGAGGTCCACGAGGGCACCGCGACGATGGACTTCCTGCAGGAAGAGCAGGAGCGCGGCATCACGATCCAGTCGGCCGCGACCACCTGCCCCTGGGAGAAGGACGGTCAGGTCTACAAGATGAACCTGATCGACACCCCCGGCCACGTGGACTTCACCATCGAGGTCGAGCGTTCGCTCCGCGTCCTGGACGGCGCCGTGGCGGTGTTCGACGGCAAGGAGGGCGTCGAGGCCCAGTCCGAGACCGTCTGGCGTCAGGCCGACCGCTACCGCGTGCCCCGTCTGTGCTTCATCAACAAGATGGACAAGATCGGCGCCGACTTCGACTTCTCGTTCGGCTCCATCCTCAAGCGACTCGGCGCCAACGGCGTGGCGATCCAGATCCCGATCGGTCGCGGCAACGAGCTGCAGGGCGTGATCGACCTGGTCCGCATGCGGGCGTTCTACTTCTCCGCCGAGGACCAGGGCGCCAAGGTGACCGAGAAGGACATCCCGGACGATCTCAAGGAGACGGCCGAGCTGTGGCGGCACACCCTCATCGAGAAGGCCGCCGAGCTGGACGACTCGCTCACCGAGAAGTTCCTCAACGATGAGCCCATCACCGAGGCCGAGATCAAGGCCGCGATCCGCAAGGGCACCATCACCCGCAAGTGCTTCCCGGTCCTCGCCGGCGCCGCGCTCCGCAATGTCGGCGTGCAGCTGCTGCTGGACGCGGTCATCGACTACCTGCCCGCCCCGACCGAGGTCGAGGAGGTTCAGGGCATCGATCCGCGCGACAAGGAGAAGCGCCTGTCCCGGCCCCACAAGTCCGACGCGCCGTTCTCGGCGCTGGTGTTCAAGGTCGTGTCGGACGCCCACGGCGATCTGACCTACCTGCGGATCTACTCCGGCAAGCTCCAGAAGGGCACCCGAGTCCTGAACCCCGGCAACGGCAAGCGCGAGATCTGCAGCCGCATCTTCGAGATGCACGCGCAGCACCGCAACGCCCTCGACGAGGTCGGCGCGGGCAACATCGTCGCGGTGGTCGGCATGAAGGATTCCATGACCGGCGACACCCTCTGCGATGTCGACAACCCGATCATCCTCGAGCGCATGACCTTCCCCGAGCCGGTCATCTCGATGTCCATCGAGCCCAAGACCGCCGACGACAAGCAGAAGCTCTCCAACGCCCTGGGCGTCATCCGTCGCGAGGACCCCTCGTTCCGCTCGCACTTCGACGAGGAAACGGGCCAGACCATCATCGCGGGCATGGGCGAGCTCCACCTCGAGATCATCAAGAACAAGCTCGTCCGCGACATGCGCATCAATGTCGATGTCGGCAAGCCCCGCGTGTCCTACCGCGAGGCCATCACGAAGACCGCCGCCAATGTCCGCGGCAAGTTCGTGAAGCAGACCGGCGGCCGCGGTCAGTTCGGCGACTGCACGATCACCCTCGAGCCCTTCACCGCCGC
>CALKYH010000128.1 GCA_938003595.1 uncultured bacterium | reverse complement strand
GCCGCGCGGGCGCGGGCGATGGCGTGATCAAGCTCGGCGAGATCGGCATGGGCCGCGTCGGAGGTTCCCGGCCGGGCCTGCGCCGCGCCGAACTCCCTGGAGCGACGGCGCCGCTCATGCCGGAGATGGTCGTACGCGCTGCTCCGGGCGACGCGGACGATCCAGCCGTCCAGCCGCGCGGGGTCGTCGATGATCGGCATGCGGCGGATCATGCGGAGCATCGCGTCCTGGGTGATGTCGAGGCAGTCCTGCTCCCCCAAGCCCGTGGCGCGGCGGACGACGGCGTAGACCAGATCGAAGCGGGCGTTGTAGAGAGTGGTGAAGGCGTCGGCGTCGCCCGCGGCGATTGCGCGGGTGAGAGCGCCGACATCGGGAAGGTCCGCTGGCTGGGCCATGAGACACGGGACACGGTACTACTCCAGCGCCGCCGCGGTGCGCTCGAGGGCGTTGAGCGTTTGGAAGAGAGCGTCCGCCTGCGCCTTGGACCCACGGAACAGCAGCAGTTGAGTCTCGGCGTGGTAACGGATGGTGGGCGGCTCGGACCCGGCCATGGCCGCGGCGGCCTCGATGGCGGAGAGGACATCCTCGACGCGGAGGGCCTTGTCGCCGACGGGACGAAGAAGCTTGGCGAGGCTGGTGACGGTCGTCTCCGAAGTCGTCGGGAATTTGGGCACTCGCGACTCCGAGTGAACCTCGATCACGAAGACCGGCTCACCGCCCGGGTTGTCGACGCTCCGGGGCATGATCGCGTAGACACGGTCGCCGCTCTCGCCTTGGCCCAGGCCCAGCAGCTCGATCGCCGCCTGCGTCGAGACCGACCGCAGCGTGATCGCGGGCACGGCGGCGATCCCGACATCGCCCATGAGGATGATGTTAGCGGTCGGGTTCTTCTCGCGGACGGCCGCGACATAGGCCGTGAGGGGGCCGCCCGGGAACTCAAGGTCGAACCGTGCGGGCAGCCGCCTTGCCTCAACCTGGGCGAGGGCGTCCAAAAGCGCCGCTTCCTTCGCGGCCTGCTCCAATGGATCGGCGGCTTGTTGGGCGCCGGCGCCACCCGCCGCCAACAGGCCCAGCATGCCCACCACCGCCGCTGTTCGCATCATTCGTCGCATCGAGGTCTCCTTTGCCAGGCGGCCGGCGTGGCCGCCCACCCCCAATACGGCGCCGCCGCCTGCCATTTCGCGCCCCTTCGCGCGATTCGCTCCAGATATAAATGAGCCCCCAATCCCCGGACCGGAGATCAGCCATGGCGACGAAGACGCCCACCGACGACGCGACCGACCTCGGCATGTCCAACGAAGCCGTGGAGAACGCCACGGGGCGGGGGTGGGACGCCTGGCTGGCGCTTCTGGACAAGGCGGGCGCGGCGACCATGAAGCACAAGGACATCGCCGCGATGCTGCACGCCGAGCACGATGTCTCGGGGTGGTGGTCGCAGATGATCACCGTCGGCTACGAGCGGGCGCGGGGGCTGCGGAAGGTGCACGAGAAGTCGGACGGCTTCAGCGCCTCGGTCAGCCGCACGCTCGCGGCGCCGGTGAGCGTGGTCTACAAGGCGTTCGCCACGCCCGCGGGGCGATCGAGCTGGCTCGGGGCGCCGGAAGATCGGTTCAAGGTCACCACGGCCACGACGGACAAGAGCCTGCGGATCGCCTGGGGCGAATCGATGCGGGTGGAGGTGAACTTCTACGCCAAGGGCCCGGCCAAGTGCCAGGTGCAGGTGCAGCAGAACAAGCTGCGCCAGGCGGGCGATGTCGCCAAGGCCAAAGCGTTCTGGGCGGGGGCGATCGACCGGCTGCGGGAGCGGGTCGAGGGCTGAACAGGCCGCGGGCGCGGGCGTATACTCCGCCCCATGCACTACGACGCCCATCAGCCGATCATCGACGACCTCGAGGCGCGGATCTTAACGATCCGCGACTCTCTTTGACCTTGAAAACAAGCAGCTCCGACTGAAGGAACTCGAGGATCGGATGGGCGCGGCGGACTTCTGGGATCGTCCGGAGGCCGCGCGGCAGGTCGTGGACCAGCTCAAGCTCCTGAAGGCGCAGATCGAGCCCGTCCTGTCGGTGCAGAGCGGCTTCGAGGACGCCAAGACGGCGTACGAGATGGCCAGAGAGGCCAACGACAAGGACCTACTCATCGAGGCCGACGAGGCGCTGTTCGGGCTGCAGAAGCAGATGGAGCAGGTCGAGAACCGCTCGCTGCTGTCCGGCAAGCACGACCACCGCAACTGCTTCTTCACGATCTCCGCCGGCGACGGCGGGACCGAGGCCAACGACTGGGCCGAGATGCTCTTCCGCATGTACCTGAAGTTCTTCGACCACCACCCGGAGTGGAAGGTCGAGGAGCTGTCGATGCAGCACGCGGTGGAGGTCGGCATCGACTCGGTGACGCTGAAGGTCAGCGGGCCGTACGCCTACGGCATGCTCTCGTGCGAGCGCGGCACGCACCGGCTGGCGCGGGTGTCGCCGTTCAACGCGCAGGGCAAGCGGCAGACCTCCTTCGCGACGATCGATGTGATCCCGGAGATGGACGAGACCAAGGTCGTCATCCCGGCGAACGATTTGGAGATCACGGCGTTCGCGCGCTCCAGCGGGCCGGGCGGGCAGAATGTGAACAAGGTCGCGTCGGCGTGCCGCGTGGTGCATATCCCCACGGGGATCATGGTGGTGTCCTCCACCTACCGCGACCTGGGGCAGAACAAGACGCAGGCGCTGTCGATCCTGCAGGCGAAGCTGGAGCAGCTCGAGGAAGAGCGGCGCGAGGCGGAGCTGAACAGCGTGACCGGCGGCGCCGTGGAGCGCGGCTGGGGCACGCAGATCCGCTCCTATGTGCTGTACGACAACCGCGTGAAGGACCACCGCACGGGCCACGAGGTCGGCAACCCGCAGACGGTGCTGGACGGCGCGCTGGACGAGTTCATCGACGCGGAGCTGAAGCGGAAGCGGCGGCTGGTGGCGGAGGCGGGCAAGGGGGGGTGAGATGCCGGTCGTGCGGCCGATCGACCTGCCCCCTGAGTTCTTCGTTGGCGACTATGTCCGACGCCGACGCCTGAAGCTCGGACTTTGGTATGCGGCGGGCGGCGTCATCGGGGGCGTCGGCTGCATCGTCCTTCTGCTGACGCTGCAGATGTGGGTGAGATCAGGGGCGCGCGACGAGTTTGTCCTGTTGTTCGTCGGGATTTCCGGCGCGATCGTGCTCGTCGGAGCGGGTCTGGCGCTCTTCGGCCATCTCTTAGACATGCGGTTTCTTGAACGCTGCATCAAGGAGCGCCCGTGCCCGCGCTGCGCCTATCCCTACCCGCCCGAGGGTTCGGGGCCTTGCTCGGAGTGCGAGCATCCCTGCCCGTACTCGTGAAGAGTCCCCGCAACACAGGACACCAGCCCCACCCGGGATGCTGTGGCGGGACCGATGTGTTCAGCTCTAGAAGCAGCGCTCCGAGAGTGCGAGCGAAGGGAACGGTTCACTGAGAGGTCGTGGTCAACAGGCCGCGCCGAAGGCGCCGAGCGCCGCGTTGATGTCCGCGAAATCGACATCGCCGTCGCCGTCGACATCCCCCGCCAGGCCCGGGGCGGTCGAGCCGAAGTCCGCGAGGATCAGGTTCAGGTCGGCGAAGTCCACGACGCCATCGCCGTTGACATCGGCGGGGCACGGGGCCTGGATGGCGTTGTCGTGGAGCCAGACGCCGACCTGCTGGCTGGCCGAGGTCGTCGCGGCCGAGCCGACGACGCTGAACGATCCGTAGAACACCGGGTACTGCGCGCTGGCGCTGGCGAGCGCCGCGGTCCCGTCCTGGTGAAGCGTGGAGGTCAGGCCCCCGACATAGAGATAGCCGCCGAAGGTCGTGTAGAAGGACCATGTCGGCGAGAAGGCGCCGTCGCAGAATCCGAGGGCGGGGAGGACATACTGAGCGCCGGCCACGGAGGGAACATCGTTCAATTCCGGCACGAACTCCGCGAACATCTTGCGGACCTGCTCCTGCGACGCCCAGACCCATCCGGTGACATCCACACCGTTGAGCGTGCCTTCGCAGGGAGACTGCCCGTCGGTCGGGCAGACGGCCGCGACCTGCGACCAGGTCAGCCCCGTCGTCCCCTGCAGCTGCCGCCAGGCGATTCCGTAGGCATCGATGTGCGGCTGGTCGCCGGCGATCGCGGGGGCTGCCAACGCGGCGATGAGCGCCGCGGCGAGGAGAGCGGGTCGGGGCATGGCGTCGATTCCTTCTGTGAGCGCCGCTGGCGCACGCGGCGACCCGCGTGGAACCTCGCCACCGTACCGCGATCTCCAGCAATGAGCGGGCCGGACGCCAGAGGCACGGCGGCCGCCGGGATTGCGGCTGAAACACGCCGGACACCGCGGTCCGTTGGCGGATCTCAACCGAGCTCACAAAGAACACCGGCCCCACCCGGGAAGCAGTGGGCGGGGCCGGTGTGTGTGTGGTTCAAGAAGCGGCGCCCCGAGAGGGCGAGCGGTCGGCGGGGCGCCGCGGGGGTTGTCGGGGTCGGTCAGTGCTCCGGGCGGACCGGAACCTCGTGGGCGTGGCCGACGCCGAGGGTCTCCTCCAGGCAGTGCTGGCAGCAGAAGATCTTCTCGGCCACTTCGACGCCGTGCCCGATCACGCGGCAGCCGCAGTGGCCGCAGCGCGGGGCGAGCTTGTGGATGGCGCACTCGAAGCAGTCGAAGGTCCAGGTCTTGCCGCCACGGGTGATTTCGATCGGGTCGTGATAGTCGGCGCCGCAGGTGTCGCAGTGGGCCATGGCGGGTGTTCCTTTCTCTTCGTCCGGCGACCGGGGTGGCGGGGTTCCGGGGTTCCGGTGGCCCGGGGCGCCGGAGAGACTGGTCGGTTCTCTCCGGGCCCCGGTCGGTGTGCGTGGGTCCTGATGTCCCTGCGCTGTGTGGCAGTGACAGTAGATTCCCATGGCGCCGTGACGCGCCCGTGAAGGGTCGGTAAACATCCGCTCATTCTTTGTCAGGGCGCTGGTCGCCCGCGGCGTTCGCCGCTCAGCAGCCCTGCTGGCCGAAGTTCGTCAGGACCATGTTCAGGTCGGCGAAGTCCACGCGCCCGTCGCCGTTGAGGTCGCCGGCGTGCTCGCCGACCTCGCCTGTCGCGTTGAACGACCCGACCACGACATTCAGGTCCGCGAAGCTCACGCGGTCGTCGCCGTCGGTGTCGCCGGGGCAGAATTGGCGCAGGAGGATGGTCACCTCGTACTCCGCCTCGAACCCGCCCGCGGCCTCGGGGCCCGCGACGCCCGCGCCGGCGCTGATGCCGATGCCGCCGAAGCTGCGGACCGAGACCTCGAAGTCGCGGTCGAGATCGGTCGGCGCGATCACCATCGTCGTCGAGCCGCCGGCGACGAGCGGGAAGGAAGTCTCGTCGGCGCCGGCGATGCCGATGGACTGACCAAACAGCTCGCCCGTGCGCTTGATGTTGATCTGGCCGCCGAGCTGGGCGTCCAGGACATAGGGCGAGGACGCATCGGCCGAGGCGTTCATGGCCCAGTCGATGAACAGCCGCACCGGCAGCGCCGGATCGAAGCCCTCCGGCGAGATCGTGAACACGGCGCGGTTGTTGGGGTCGCTGGAGGTGTTGAACGCCTCCGTGCCGGTGCGCGTCGTCGTGCCGATCGCCCGCGCGAAGGCGTGCACGGTCGCGGTCCCGTCGCCATCCACGACGGTGGTCAGGTCCATGGTGGCGGTTGTGGACGAAGCCGGCCCGCCGTCCTGGACCGCCAGCGGCAGCAGGCCGCCGAAGCTGAAGATGTCCGGCCCGTCCATGAACGGGGCGGTGAAGAAGTTGAGCGACTGGCCCTGGGCGCTGTTCGGCGCGCCGTTGCCGGCGTCGCTGGCGATGAGCACGCCATAGGCGATGAAGCCGTTCCCGTCGGTCGTCGGAGCGTCGACCGACCAGTGGAGACCTCCCCCGTGCGCCGCTCCGCAGAGGCACGCCATCGCCGCAGCCGTCAGGTGAATCTTCAGCATCGTTCTTCTCCTTCGTTTCGTTCCGGGCTTGCAGGGTCGCGGCCCCGCTCTTCCCGCCCAACCCCGGCCGGCCCCAATGTATTCCGAGTCCGCCCAAATCCCACCCCAAATCTCGGAATCCGGCGCTCCCCGGGGCCGATCCTGCGGGTATCTTGATGGTGGATCCACCCGCCGTCCTGAGGAGAGAGAGCCCGATGCCCCGATTGGCCCTGTCTGTCGCCGCCGCCCTCGCCTGCGCCGCCTCGTCCGTCGCCCTCGCGGGCGGCACGCCCCTGACGACCGAGCGCGTGGCGTTCGGGCTCATCCAGCCCGCGTTCGTGACGCACGCGCCGGGCGATGAGTCGCGCCTGTTCATCATGGAGAAGCCCGGCCGGATCAAGATCCTGCAGGGCGGCGCCGTGCTGGCGACGCCGTTCCTGGACATGACCTCCATCGTGAACTCGACCACGCTGGAGTGGGGCCTGCTGGGGATGTGCTTCGACCCCGACTACGACACCAACGGCTACTTCTATGTGAACTACAGCGACTCCACCGGCGACTCGGTCATCGCGCGGTTCCAGGTCTCCGCCGGCAACCCCAATGTCGCGGACTTCGCCTCGCGCACCACGATCCTGTTCCTCGACCAGCCCAACGCCAACCACCGCGGCGGATGGCTCGACTTCGGGCAGGACGGCTACCTCTACGCCACCTTCGGCGACGGCGGCGGCCAGAACGACCCCTTCAACCGCGCCCAGAACCTCACGCTGCTGCAGGGCAAGATCCTCCGGCTCGATGTCCGGGGCGACGACTTCCCCGCCGACCCGAACCGCAACTACCGCATCCCCCCCACCAACCCCTTCGTCGGCGCGCCCGGCGGCGTCCGCCCGGAGATCTGGGCGTACGGCCTGCGGAACCCCTGGCGCTGCTCGTTCGACCGCGACACGCACGATCTGTGGATCGGCGATGTCGGTCAGAACCAGCGCGAGGAGATCGACTTCCAGCCCGCGTCCTCCATCGGAGGCGAGAACTACGGCTGGCGCTGCACCGAGGGCACCTTCTGCACCGGGCTGTCCGGCTGCACCTGCAACGGCCCGACGCTTGTGCCGCCGATCTACGAGTACACCCACGCCATCGGCCTGTCGGTCACCGGCGGGTATGTCTACCGCGGCTGCGCGATCCCCGACCTGCAGGGGACCTACTTCTTCGCCGAGTTCCAGTTCTCGCGCCTGTTCTCGCTGCGGTATAGCGGCGGGGTGGTCAGCGAGTTCATGGACCGCACCGTGGAGCTGGATCCTCCCGGCACGCTGAGCATCTCAGGCATCGCGTCCTACGGCGAGGACGCCGCGGGCGAGTTGTACATCTGCGACTACAACGGCGGAGAGATCTTCAAGATCGTGCCCAACGGCGTGCCGGCGCAGGAGTGCCCGTGCCCGGGCGACCTGGACGGCGACAACATCGTCGGCTTCGGCGACCTGAACCTGCTGCTGGGCTCCTATGGCCAGACGGGCCCGGGCCTGGTGGGCGACCTGAACGGGGACGATGCGGTGGACTTCGCCGATCTAAACCTGCTGCTGGGGCTCTACGGCGAGACCTGCTGACCATCGCCGCCGGCCGAACTCCCGAACGCGCTGCAAACACGCCCATAATTCCCGGGCGTTTGCTTTGCATTCGCCTGCACATTCCGGATGATTGATCCGTTCAGGCCGCCGCTGGCGGCCGCATCGATTGTCCGCGGCGCCGGCGGATCGCCCCGGCCACGGCGCCTGCGTGGGGATGGAATCCAATGACCACGAAGATGCGCTTCGGCGTCGGTTCTTCTCGCATGGCGGCCGGGCTCCTGGCCGCGACATCGGGCGCGGCGCTGGTCGCAGAGCCCGATCTCGAACGAGCTCTGCAGACCTCTCCCATGTGCTTCCCCGAGGCGATGACCCGGGCGGAGATGCTCGACGCGATGCGGCTCTACGGGCTGCGCCCCCCGGCGCAGCTGGTGGAACTGGGCGACGAGCGGTACTTCAACGACCAGTGGGTGTGGAACGGCGATCCAGTGCAGATCGCCGGCGCCGGCAACGCCGAGCGCGCGATCCTGACCTACTCCTTCCCCGACGATGGGGCCACCTGGGGATTGACTGCGATCGATCCGGCGTCCGTGCAGGGCAACGCGCTCAACGCCGCGTTCGTGACGCACCTGGGCGATGTGGACCGCGGGCGCGAGCTGGTGCGCCAGGCGCTGGCCTCGTGGGCGCGAAACGCGGGGCTGTACTACCGCGAGGTGCAGGATGACAACTCGGCCATGGACCAGAACACCGCGTACCTGCCGCAGCGGGGCGACATCCGCATCGGCGGCGGGCCGGTGCCCGGGAGCCCGTACCTGGCGTACAACGCGTTCCCGTCGAATCTCTCGGGCGCGGGATTCGTCGGCGGCGGCGACATGTTCATCGACACGACGGGCTTCACGCTCCTCAACTTCAACAACCCCGCGAACAACTATCGCACCCTTCGCAATGTGGTGGGCCATGAGCACGGGCATGGGCTGGGGCTGTACCACGCGGCGCCGTGCAACCAGACCAAGCTCATGGAGCCGCAGGTGTCCTCGGCGTTCGACGGCCCGAGCCCGGACGAGATCCGCGGCGCCGCGCGGTCGTACAACGACCGCTTCGCGCCGAACCACACCTTCGGCAGCGCCTACTGGCTGGGCGACCTGGTTCCGCTGGTGTCTGTGCCGCCGCCGGGCTCGCCGCCGGTCCCGGCGCCGCGCTCGTTCGGTGCGAAGAATCTTTCGCTCAACGGCGCTGGCGCGCCCAACGGCACGGACTCGGACTGGTTCATGTTCGACACCTCCGCGGATGTGCCGAGCTTCGCGCTGGTCGCGGCCCCGACGGGCGGGGTCTACGACACCGGCGTGCAGACGGGCTCGGGCTGCGGGGCGCCGTTCACGACGATCGACGCCAACTCGATCGGCGACCTGGCCCTGGAGATGCTCGATCTGATCAACGGCCAGATCTGGACGGCGAACATCAACGGTCCGGGCGCGGCCGAGACGATCATCCTGCCCATGCTGCCTGCCGGCTCGTACGCGGTGCATATCACGGATGTCGGGCCCACCGCGCCCGACCAGGTGCAGCTGTACAACCTGTCGATCCTGGTGGGCGTGCCGGAGTCGCCGACGGCGAACCCGGGCGTCGGCCACAAGCGGGCGCGGGCGAACCAGCCCTGCTGGTTCATGGGCAACATCAACTCCGAAGCGAACGCGCCGGGCGCGAGCATCGTGAGCTATGACTGGGACCTGGACGCCAACGGCTCGTTCGAGACCATCGGCCAGCCGCAGGTCGCGTTCATCTATTCCTCGAGCGGTGACTACTCGGTGCCGCTGCGTGTGACCGACTCCAACGGGCTGCAGGACGAGCGGCGCATCAGCGTGACGGTGCACGGTGGCGTCACCGCGCTGCACTCGATCACGCCCGGCTACGGCTATGTGGGCCGCAACGCCAGCATCCAGCTCATCGGGGCCAACTGGCTGATCCCGACGACGATCCAGTTCTCGGGGACGGGCATCCAGGTGGTGGCGTTCGGGGCGACGAACACGCTGGGCACGGAGGGCGGGGCGTTCCTGTTCATCGATCCCACGACGCCGCTGGGCTTCTACGACCTGCGGGTGACCAACGCCGAGGGCGTGGACACGCTGATCGGCGCGTTCCAGGTCCGCTGCGTGGGCGACCTCGACGGCGACAACATCATCGGCTTCGGCGACCTGAACATCCTGCTGGGCGTCTACAACCAGGTGAACCCGGGCCACCCCGCGGACTTCGACCAGAACGGCGTGATCGACTTCGCCGACCTGAACTTCCTGCTCGGCCTCTACAACACCACCTGCTGATCGTTCGACGCGGCCTCAGACCAGCATCGTCGCCGGGTGCTCGAGGATCTCGCGGACGGTCGAGAGGTACTGCGCCGCCATGGCGCCGTCGATCACGCGGTGATCGCTCGACATCGTCATCTGCATCTCGTGCCCGACGACGATCTGGTCCACGCCGTTCACGGTCCGCACCACGGGCTTCTTCGTCGCCCCGCCGACGGCCAGGATCGCCGTGTTCGGCGGGTTGATGATGGCGGTGAAGTGCTCCACGCCGAACATGCCCAGGTTGGAGATGGTGAAGGTCGAGTCCGACTGGTCCTCGATGCTCAGGCCCTTGGCCCGCGCCTTCTCGGAGTAGGCCTTGGTCTGCGAGGAGATCGTCCGCAGGCCCACGCGGTCGGCGTCGCGGATGGTCGCGACCACCAGACCGCCGTACTTGCCCGCCGGGACATCCACCGGCAGAGCGATGGCCACGCCGATGTTGACGCGCTCGTGGAGCCTGATGCCGGGCTCGTCGCCGGACTCGTTCCCCGATTCACTCCAGGAGGAATTGATCAGCGGGTGCTGGTGCATGGCGATGGCGCACGCCCGCACAAGGAAGTCGTTCACGCTCAGCTTCACGCCCTGCGATCCCAGCTGCTCGTTGAGCGTCTGGCGCAGCGCCATGAGCGGGTCCATGTCCACAACGACCGTCACCTGGTAGTGCGGGATCGAGGTCTTGGACTCGACCAGCCGGCGTGCGATCGTGCGACGCATGTTCGACAGGGCGATCGACTTGGCCGACAGCCCCTCGCCCTCGCCCGCGAACACCGGGGCGCCGGGGATCGTCGTCACGGGGGCGCGGCCTGTTCCCGTGGTCTGCTTCGGCTGCGTCGGCGCTTTCTTCCGGGCGCCGCCGGAGGCCGCGGCCTCGACATCGGCGCGGACGATGCGCCCGGACGGGCCCGAGCCCTCCACGCCGGACAGGTCCACGCCCAGGTCGTCCGCGACCTTCTTCGCCAGGGGCGAGGCGAAGATCCGTCCGCCCCGGGGCGCGGCAGCGCCGTTGCTCGGGGTCTGCTCCGGCTCCTCCTCGACCTCCGGCTCGGCGACGGCGGCCGCGGCGCGACCATTGGCGCCGGCGTCCTTGCCGCCCTCGGCCTTCGCGGCCGGAGCCTTGGCCTCGTCCTTCTTGCCGCTCGATGTCGCTGCGCCGCCGCCGGCCTTGGCTTTCACCTCGGCGGGGTCCTCGCCCTTGGTGGCGAGGACGACGATGGTGGCGCCGACGGGGACATTGGCGCCTTCTTTGGCCGCGAGCGACGCAACGACCCCGGCGTCGAAGGACTCCAGCTCCATGGTGGCCTTGTCGGTCTCGATGTCGGCGAGGACATCGCCGCTCTTGACCGTGTCGCCCTCCTTGACATTCCACTTGACGACCGTGCCCTGCTGCATGGTGTCGGAGAGGCGGGGCATGGTGATTTCGATCGGCATGCGGGGTCTTTCGGAGGAACGCTCAAAGCTCAGAGCTCAAAGCTCAAATGGATGCGCATCGTAGCGTCAGCGGCGACCGTTCTTCGCGGCCGCTTCCGCGGCCTTTTGCTCCCACTGGTCCTTGGACTGCTGGTAGTAGCCGGTCCAGGTCCCGCCGGGGCCTTCCATCTGGAGGGCGCGGTCGGCGAGGCTGGCGGCCTTGGCGAAATTGCCGCGTTCGGCCTCGATGGTCGCGATGACGAAGACGGGGAACGAGTTCTCCGCGTTGTTGATCTGCAGCGCGCGGGTCGCGTACCGCTCGGCGAGCGGGAAGTTGCGGTCCTTGACCTTGCCCTCAGGGTCGAAGGCGATGCGCCACGCGATGTCGTTGAGCAGCTGCCAGTCCTCCCCGGCCAGCTCCGCGGCCTGCTCCCACTCCTCGTCGGCCAGCAGCTTCGCGAACTGCTTGTCGAAGGCCATCCGCTTCTCGAGGGCGTCGCGCCAGGCGTCGCGGTCCCAGGTCCCGGCGATGATCTTCTCCAGGACCTCGTCGAGGTGGTCGGTCACGGGGTGGCCGATCCACTCGATCTCGCCGGTCTTGCCGATGACCACGGCGCGGGGGATTGACACATCGCCCGAGGCGACCAGGATCGACTCGTGCGTGGACTTGTCCGGGTCCGTCGCGATGACCTGCAGCAGCGTGTCGCGGCGCTTGTCCTTGCCCACCGGACGATCCAGGAACGCGGTCACCGTCTCGGCGTCCTCGTCAGACACGCCGATGATCACCACGCCCTTGTCGGCCGTCTCGCCGGCCAGCTCCGAGACATGCGGCATGTCCGCGATGCACGGCGCGCACCAGGTGGCCCAGAAGTCCAGCACATAGATCTTGCCGTCGCCGGGCGTGACGAACTGCTGCACGCCCTCGGGGACCGACAGCCAGTGCTCGATCTCGATAGCCGGCGCGCGGTCGCCGATGCGGAGCGTCGGCGTCTCGTCGGCGGGGGCGGGGGTGGCAAGCGTCAGAGCGGCGATCATCGCCAGGATGGACATGGAATCTCTCCTGAAGAGGGTCGTTGAGCGATGCGGGCCGGCGGTCAGGCGCGGCCCAGGGACTTCAGAACCGCCGCGACAATCTTCCCCTTGTGGGGCAGGAACGCGGCCTCGAGTGACTTGCTGTACGGCGCGGGCACATCGTCGGAGTTCACACGGATCGGCGGGGCATCGAGCCAGTCGAACGCCTGCTCGCAGATCTGCGTGACGACCTCGGACGCGACCGACGCGAAGGGCCAGGACTGGTCCACCACCACCAGCCGCCCGGTGCGCTCCACGCTGCGGATCACCGCGGGCATGTCGAGGGGGCGGATGGTCCGCATGTCGAGCACATCGATGTTCACGCCGTGCTGCTCGCGGAGTTCCTCGGCGGCCTCGATGCAGAACATCACGGGCCGGCCGAAGGAGATCACGGTGCAGTCGTCGCCCTGGTGGCGGAGCGCCGCGGTCCCGAAGGGGATGACCACCTCGTCGTCCTCCGGCGCGGGCACGTGGGCCTTGTCGCC
>CALKYH010000127.1 GCA_938003595.1 uncultured bacterium | reverse complement strand
GGAGCTTGACCTGCGTCTCGACCTTGTTGCGGTGCTGACCGCCGGGGCCTGAGGAACGGTCGCGCGAGAAGTCGCACTGGGCGAGGAGCGCATCGTCGTCGATGGCCGCGGGGTGGCGGTAGTCGCGGGGGGGCGCGGGCTTGTCGAAGAGTGGGTCGCTCATCGGCTGGTGGTCGGCGACGCGGCGAGGGTCATGTCGTCCACGGCGCCGGTGGTCAGGCGCTCGTGGGCGAGGCCGGCGATCATCGCGGCGTTGTCGAGACAGAAGGCCATCTGCGGGATGCGGAGCGCGAGGCCTCGTTTCGCGGCAAAGTCGGCGAGCTCGCGTCGCAGGCGCGAGTTCGCGGAGACGCCGCCGCCGACCAGCAGCGTGCGGAAGGCGCCGGGCTGCTGTTCGGCGACGCGCTCGAGACGCAGCAGCACATTGCGCACCGCGGCGCGCTGGAAGGAGGCGCACAGATCTGCCTTGGCCTGCTCGGGCAGGTCGGCGCCGTCGCGCGGGAAGCGCGGTTCCTCCGTCGGAGTTGGGCGCTCGGGCCGGCCCCGCGCGGCGTAGAGCACGGCGGTCTTCAGGCCGGAGAAGGAAAAGTCCAGCGATTCCTTGCCGAGGCGGCTGACGGGGAAGTCGTGGGCGCGGTCGTCGCCTGCCTGGGCGAGCGCATCCACACGCGGGCCGCCGGGGTGGCCCAGGCCCAGGATCGCGGCGACCTTGTCGAACGCCTCGCCGACAGCGTCGTCGATCGTGCCGCCGAGGCGCGTGAGCTCGAGCGGGCCGTCGCAGCGGTAGAGCGAGGTGTGCCCGCCGCTGACGACCAGGCCCAGCGCGGGCCAGTCGATATCCGGCGAGCGCTCGTCGCTGGTCGAGAGCAGCGGCGCGTAGAGGTGAGCCTCCAGGTGATCGACGCCGATGATCGGCCTGCCGAGCGACCAGGCCAGCGCCTTGGCGCCCGCGACGCCCACGAGCAGCGCGCCGATCAGGCCCGGGCGGTTGCCCACGGCGACGGCGTCGAG
This sequence comes from uncultured bacterium, assembly GCA_938003595.1. GTDB lineage: Bacteria > Planctomycetota > Phycisphaerae > Phycisphaerales > UBA1924 > JACVCK01. The sequence goes on along the minus strand of CALKYH010000127.1, from coordinate 3,576 downwards.
ATCGGCGTACTTGGCTCCGGCCTCGCGCATGGCGGCGCGAACGACCGGGAGCAGGCGCTCCAGGTGCGCGCGGCTGGCGAGTTCGGGCACGACGCCGCCGTATTCCTCGTGGAGGTCGTGCTGGCTGGCGACGACATTGGAGAGCACGCGCCGCCCGCCGCGCACGACGGCGGCGGCGGTCTCGTCGCAGCTGGTTTCGATGCCGAGGATGAGCGTCAAGTCGCCTCCCCGTGCATCATTCGTCCTTCTTCTCCGGCTCCAGCGGCCCGCCGGTCAGCCATGAGCCCAGGTTGGGCCCGGTGATCTTCAGGGTTCCGATCTCCTTGCCGTCGGCGTCGAAGACCTTGACGGTGCCGCCGGTGAGGTCGGAGTCGGGCAGGATCGTCGTGGTCGGGACCTCGTCGGCGTCCACGCCGACCGCCAGCGCCTCGATCTGCCGGTCCAGGCGCAGCAGCTCGCGCTCCAGGCGGTCGCGGACATCCTCGGCGCGCTTGAGTTCGACGAGCGCGGCGCCGTTCTCGGGCAGCGTCTGGCCGGTGGCCTCCCATTCGCCGGTGGCGAGGCGGATCTGCAGGGCGTCCACCGCGGCGGCGAGCTGGTTGTCCTTGAGGTGGCCCAGGATCCACTCGGGGTCGGACCACTGCGCGTCCTTGGACTCATCCTCCGAGCGCGGGCGGATGATCTCCTCCTGGCGGCGGATGGTGAGCATCTCGCGGTACTCGGGGTCGGTCATGGGGACATAGAAGCCGTCGGACGGATCGACGCCCCACTCGACGGAGTCGTCCTCGCGGTGGATCTTGCGCCCGGAGGCGAGGAAGTAGTGCGCCTCGGTGATCTTCAGCTGGCCGGCGCCGCTGGGCAGGGCCACGACCGACTGCACGCTGCCCTTGCCGAAGGTGCGCTCGCCGAGGGTGATCGCGCGACCGTTGTCGTGCAGGGCGCCGGAGAGGATCTCCGCGGCGGAGGCGCTCTGGCGGTTGATGAGCACGACCATCGGGAAGTCCGGGAGCGTGCCCTCGGGGCGGGCGAAGGCGCGCTGCTCGGGCCGGCTGCGGCCCTTGGTGGAGACGATGAGGCCTTCCTTCAGGAACAGGTCGGACAGCTCGATCGCCGCGGGCAGCAGGCCGCCGGGGTTGAAGCGGAGGTCGAGCACCAGCCCGCGCAGCCCCTGGTCCACGAGGGGGCGGATGGCGCGCTCGAAGTCGTCCACGGCGCCGGCGGTGAACTGGGTGAGGCGGATGTAGGCGATCTTGTCCTCGGGGTCGATCCAGAAGTCCCAGTGGTCGTTCACGCGGTGCACGCCCTTGATGGTGGGCGTGATGATCTGGGCGCGCTCGATCTCGAACTGCAGCTCCTGCCCGGCGCGATCGACGGTGATGACGACGGGCGTGCCGGGATCGCCGGTGAGCAGGTCGATGCAGTCGTTGACGGTCTTGTTGAAGGTGGACTCCCCGTCGATCGCGGTCACGCGGTCGTTGGCCATGACGCCGGCGCGGTAGGCGGGGGAGTCCTCCAGGGGAGAGACGATGAGCAGCCAGCCGTCCTGCATGCGGACCTCGGCGCCGATGCCGACGAACTGGCCGCGGGTCTGCTTGTCGAACTCGGCGACATCCTGGGCGGGGATGAACTCGGTGTAGGGGTCGCCCAGGGCGTCGAGCATGCCCTGGATGGCGCCGTCGCGCAGGGCGTCGCGGTCCGGCTCGGTGACGAAGTCCCGGTTCACCATCGTCTGCACATCGATGAGCGGGTCCAGCCAGGAGTAGGCCGACTGCCGCGTGGCGCCGACGGTCAGCTGCGCGGCCATGACCGCCGTGACCGCCGCGACCGAGACAACGAGCAGACTCTTGGGGAGCGTCATGGAGCGGGATCCTTTCCGGGGACGGCGGGCGGGCCGGTCGGGGTGGCCGTGGGACGGGTTCAGGGGCGACTCTGGGGGCATCCTAAGGGGCTTGTTCGTCCGGGACGCGGCGAGGTTGCGGCCTACGCTTCAATCCGAGCACGAAAGGCAGGCGACCCCCCGATATGACAGGACCTCGCAAACACGAACGAACCGACCTCGGCGTCGCCGCCGAGAAGGCGGTTCTGGCGGCGGTGCTGCTGCCTGATTCGAACATGGACGAGGCCGACCCCTTCGGCGAGCTTCGCTCTCTGGCGGAGACGGCCGGCGCCACGGTGGTGGGGGAGATGCTCCAGCGCCGCCAGCGCCCGGAGGCCGGCACCTTCATCGGTTCGGGCAAGGTGGACGAACTCAAGGCGCTCTGCGACACGCTCGGCGCCACGCTGGTCATCTTCGACAACGGCCTCACGCCCGCGCAGATCGGCAACATCGAGCAGGTCGTCGGGCGGAAGATCGTCGATCGCTCGGAGCTGATCCTCGACATCTTCGCCGGGCGCGCCATGACCCACGAGGCCAAGCTGCAGGTGGAGCTGGCGCAATTGGAATACACCTACCCCCGCCTGCGCGCCATGTGGGACCACCTGGAGCGCATCACCGGTCCCGGCGGCGTCAGCGGCATCGGCACGCGCGGCCCCGGCGAGCAGCAGCTGGAAGTGGACCGGCGACTGGTCCGCAACAAGCTCACGCAGCTGCGCCGCGAGCTGGCCGTCGTCCAGGCGCGCAAGCGGCGCGAGGTGCAGAAGCGCAACCAGGAGTTCTTCACCGTCGGCCTCGTCGGCTACACCAACGCCGGCAAGAGCACGCTGTTCAACACGCTCACCAGCGGCGGCGCCTATGTCGCCGACAAGCTGTTCGCGACCCTCATGACCCGCACCCGCGAGTGGGACCTGAGCGGCCCCGGCGGCAGCATGCGGGTGATGCTCTCCGACACGGTCGGCTTTGTCCGCGACCTGCCCCACAACCTCGTCGCGTCGTTCAAGGCCACCCTCGAGGAGGCCACGCACTCGGACCTGCTGCTCATCGTGCTCGATGTCAGCGACCCCAACGCCGAGCGGCACTACCAGACCGTGACCAAGACCCTCGACGAGCTGTTCGAGGAGCTGCCCGAGGACGACCGCGAGGGCATGGCCGGCAAGCCGCCGCGCCTCGTGCTGCTGAACAAGATGGACAAGCTCGAGGACAACTCCCGCGCCCTCGTGTGGCAGCGGATGATCCCCGACGCGATCCCCATCGTCGCGAACACCCCCGACGGCCAGGGGCACGAGGCCCTGCGCGAGGCGGTCCGCGCGGCGCTGCGCGGCTCCATGCGCGAGGTCGTCATCGAGGCGGACCTCTCGGACACGCGGGCGGTCTCCGCGATCGAGCGGCGCGCCGAGGTGCTCAGCCGCGACTACGGCGAGGGCGTCGTCCGCTTCCGGGCCCGGGTCGGGGCGCGCCAGGTGGACCAGCTCTGGGCCGCGGGCGCGCGGATCCTGGAGCCGGACGCGGCGCCGGGGGGCTGAGATCGGGGCGGACCGTCGAAGTGCGTCCGGCGGGTGGACAGTCAGGCCGCAGGGGGCGATACTTCCCGCCCGGTCTGGCCGATGGACGGCCCGGCCCTGCACGCCACCTTAGCTCAGTCGGTAGAGCGGAGCTTTCGTAAAGCTCAGGTCGCCGGTTCAAGTCCGGCAGGTGGCTTT
>CALKYH010000126.1 GCA_938003595.1 uncultured bacterium | reverse complement strand
TCGTTCAGGTCGCCGAAGTCCACGCGGTAGTCGTCGGTGGCGTCGCCGGGGCAGTCGAGGATGCGCCGGATCTGGATGCCGTTGAGCGCGGAGAGGATGTTGCCGCTGGGCAGGCCCGAGTGCATGCCCAGGCGACCGTTCGTCGTCGTGACGGTGAAGCGCGCGAAGGTGACGCCCTCGACATGCTGGCCGGGCCAGGCGCCGCCGATCCAGGTCGGGCCCTGCGGGGCGAAGTCCGCGCTCACGCGGTTCTGGGCTGCGGGCTGGCCGGGGGTGACCGCGTACATGAGGATCTCGTAGTCGCCGTTGATCAGGTTCTCGAAGAAGATGCAGGTGTCGAGCGGGTTGTTCAGGCTGGTCATCGCGTCGTCGAGGAGGGCCTCGTCGCCGCCGGCAGTCCCGGGGTTGTCCGCGGCCATCGAGCCCGTGCCGCCGATGTTGTAGATCATCGCGACATCGCTCTGGCCGTGGATGTCCACCAGCAGGAACCGCTGGCCGAGCGGCATCGTCTGGTGCGAGTTCCAGACCCCCGCCAGCCCCGCCGCGCCGTACGAAGGGCCGGGCGCCGAGCCGGGCGAGCCGAACTCGATGTTGAAGGTCTGCGCGCCGGCCGCCGACGAAACCGCCGCGGCCACCATGATTCCAGCGAGGTTGCGCATGCACATGCTCCCGTCCCCCGTGTCGAGCCTTCGGTTCTCCAAGCCAGTATGAATCCCGGCGCCGCGGGGGTCAACGATTTCGCACGGATTCCGGCGCCGACCCCGCTCATGGCCCGGTATCCTCGATCCATGGCCAAGCCCCGCACCACCTATGTCTGCCGGCAGTGCGGCGCCTTTCAGTCGCGCTGGATGGGCAAGTGCCCGGACTGCGGCGCCTGGGACGCGCTCGAGGAGACGCGCGTCGAGGCCTCCGCCGGCGCCGATCCGCAGCGCGGGCTCGCGCAGGCGTGGACGATGGCCCAGGGCGCGATGGCGGTTGAAGGATCGGGCGTCGGCGTGGCGAGCGAGCTGATCGAGGCGATCTCCGGCGCGGCGCCGCAGGCCGAGCCGATCGATCGCCCCTCCTCCGAGCCCGCCCCGGCGCGGCTCTCGACCGGCATCGGCGAGCTGGACCGCGTGCTCGGCGGCGGCGTGGTGGCCGGGTCCGCGGCGCTGGTGGGCGGGGATCCGGGCATCGGCAAGAGCACGCTCATGCTCCAGGGCGCCGCGGCGCTGGCGCGCAAGGGCGTGCGCACGCTCTATGTCACCAGCGAGGAATCCGCCGAGCAGACGCGCCTGCGCTTCACGCGCCTGGCCGGCGGCGACCCCGCGCCGGAGCTGTTCGTCCTCGCCGACACCAACCTCGCGCGGATCGTCGAGCAGGCGCGCCGGATCATGCCCCGCGTGCTGGTGATCGACTCCATCCAGATGATCTACAAGGCCGACCTGGACGCCTCGCCCGGCTCCGTCACGCAGCTGCGCCGCTGCTGCACCGAGCTGGTGTACCTGGCCAAGGCCAGCGGCGTGGCGATCCTGCTCGTAGGCCATGTCACCAAGGACGGGGCGCTCGCCGGCCCGCGCCTGCTCGAGCACCTGGTCGACTGCGTGCTGTACTTCGAGGGCGATCGCCACCACGCGCACCGCGTCATCCGCGCCGTGAAGAACCGTTACGGGACAACGCTCGAGATCGGCCTGTTCGAGATGAGCGACCGCGGGCTGCGGGAGCTGCCCGACGCCGCGGGCGTGGTGGCGGAGGCGGGCCCGGCGCGCCCGGGGTCGGTGGTGGTCTCGGCGCTGTCGGGCACGCGGTGTCTGCTGGTGGAGATGCAGGCGCTGACGGCGACGGGGTTCCTCGGCGCCGCGAAACGCAAGGCCAGCGGCGTGGACGCCGGGCGACTGGCGATGCTCATCGCCGTGCTGGAGCAGCACGCGGGGCTGCGCCTGGCGGACCGGGATGTGTTCGCCTCGGCGGTGGGCGGCGTGAAGGTCGGCGAGCCCGCGGCGGACCTGGCGCTGGCGCTGGCCATCGCGGGGTCGCACCTGAAGCGCTCGTTGCCGCGAACGACGGTGGCGATCGGCGAGGTGGGCCTGGGTGGAGAGGTGCGCCCGGTGTCGAACCTGGAGCAGCGCCTGCGCGAGGCGGCGCGCCTGGGCTACACAACGGCGATCGCGCCGAAGGCCAAGGGCCTGCGGGCGCCGAAGGGCATGGAGCTGGTGAGCGTGGGGACGATCGGCGAGGCGATCGACCAGTTGGCCTGAGCGAGCCCGGCGATCAGGCCGCGCGACGCGCCTCGTAGCGGATGCCGACCGAGTAGCCGTCGCCCAGGGGCTCGCAGCGGACGACGGTGCCGGTCGTCCAGTTGCCGTGCACGGGGTCGACGCGCAGGCTCAGACGCGAGCCGGCCTCGATCGGGGCATCGGTGGCGACGCAGAGCCCGCCGTGGCTGGCGTTGATCAGGCCCAGGCGCATGACCCAGGGCATCTGGCGCCCGTTGGCGAGCACGGCCTGCATGGTGCCCGACGCGGGCTCGCGCCCGGCGCGCCGACGATCGAACGGCAGCGAGGCGGGCGTCGAGGCGTTGGATTCCGAAGAGCTTGGCGTGAGTCCGAGCATTGGGCTGGCTCCGATCTGGGGCGGCGAGGCCCCCACCTGCCGGACCCGGACGCGTCGGCGCCGGTTTCCGGTCGTGCCTCAACCCATCGGCCCGGGAATAGTCGGACTTGACGATGCGAGAGCGCGATGTTCCCGCCCCGGGCTGGATTCGCAGTTTCTGCGCGGGGGAATCCACGAGGACTCAGGGATTATGGGGCGTCGGATCGATCGTGCCCGTGACCGTTGCTTGGCACGCTCGCGGACTTCGCCCCGCGCGATCGCGAGACGCGAATGAACACAGGCCTCAGCCCCCGTTCGCCAGCCGGTTCGCCAGGCGGAACGCCATCTCCATCGCCTGGTGGTAGTTCAGGCGCGGGTCGCAGGGGCTGGCGTAGTTGCGGCTCAGGTCGTCCTCGGTCAGGCCGCCGGCGCCGCCGACGCACTCGGTCACATCCTCGCCCGTCAGCTCGAAGTGCACGCCGCCCAGGCGCGTGCCCGCGGCCTTGTGCAGATCGAAGGTGCGCTCGAGTTCCTCCAGGATCGCCTCGAAGCGGCGCGTCTTCACGCCCCGGGCCGTGGTCTCGGTGTTGCCGTGCATGGGGTCGCACACCCACAGCGCCGGGCCCGCGTCGGCCTCGGCGAAGGCCGAAAGGATCGGCGGCAGCGTCCGCTGCACCGCGCCGGCGCCCATGCGGGTGATGAAGACCATCTTGCCCGGCTCGCGGTTCGGATTCAGCGCCCGCGCGAGCGCCACGGCGTCGTCCGGCGTGGCGCGGGCGCCGAGCTTCACGCCGATGGGGTTCGCAATCCCCCGCGCGAACTCGATATGGGCGCCGTCCAGCGCGCGGGTGCGGTCGCCCAGCCACGGCAGGTGCGTCGTCAGGTTGAAGTGCTCCGTCCGGCGGGGCACGGTGCGCGTCTGGGCGGATTCATATAAGAGGTTCAGCGCCTCGTGGCTGGTGAAGAAGTCCACCCGGGACAGCTCCGCCACCGTCGTCTCGCCCAGCGCCTCCATGAACTTCAGCGCGTCGGCCAGGCCGGCGCTCATCCGCTGGTAGTCCGCCCGCAGGTCCGCCGGGAGCGCGGCCTCGTGCATGAAGCTCAGATCCCAGTACTCCGGGTGGTGCAGGTCGGCGAAGCCGCCGTCGATCAGCGCCCGGATGAAGTTCAGCGTCATCGCGGCGTGCTGGTAGCCGCGGACCATCAGGTGCGGGTCCGTGCGGCGGGCCTCGGGCGTGAACTCCGCGCGGTTGATCAGGTCGCCGAAGTAACTCGGCAGCGTGACCTCCTGGCCCAGGTCGCCCATCCGCGTCTCGGTGGGGCTCGAGCGCGGCTTGGCGTACTGCCCCGCGAACCGCCCTACGCGGATCACCGGCTTCTTGGCGCCGTGCACCAGCACCAGCGACATCTGCAGCAGGATCTTGAGCTTGTTCGCGATCGTCCGCGGATTGCAGTCGGCCAGCGTCTCGGCGCAGTCGCCGCCCTGCAGAAGGAACCGCTTGCCCTCCTGGGCCTCGGCCAGATGCTGCTTGAGGCGGAGGATCTCCCACGAGCTGACCAGGGGCGGCAGGGAGCGGAGCTTGGCGACGGCCGCGTCCACCGCGGCGCGGTCCTCATAGACCACCTGCTGCGCCGCGAGCCGGGCCTTCCAGGATTCCGGATGCCAGGCGGGATGTGGGTCGTTCGGCGCGGGGGTCATGGGGATTCCGGGGTGTTTCCGGTGGAGCTCGGCGGGCGCTCTGGGCGGATGAGGGGGCGAGTATAGACCTCGTCGCGGACGGCTCCGGCCGCGCGGACGGCGCGGGATTTTTCGACTTTTTGCGACGGCCACTTATCCCGGGGCGGTGTTGCGTCGATTCGCAAGGTCACAGGGCGTTATCCACGCCCAGGCCCCGGACGGGACGGGGCCAATGGACCACCAGGCCGCAGCGGGCGACGCAACGCCCCGGCCACCGATTCCCGTCAAGGAGCAGTTGATCATGCCGAGCAAGACCACTCGCAAGCCCTCCCGCCGTGCCTCGACCACCAAGCGGAAGGCCACGCGACGAACCACCAAGCGCAAGACGGTGGCCAAGAAGCGTACGGCGACCAAGGCCAAGCGCACGACGGCCCGCAAGGCCAAGGGCAAGACCACCGCCCGCAAGGCGACCCGCAAGCCCGCGAAGCGCAAGACCATCAAGAACAAGTCCGGCGCTCGCAAGGCCACCAAGCGCAAGACGGTCAAGGGCAAGTCCACCGCCCGCAAGACCTCGAAGCGCAAGACCGCCAAGGGCAAGACCAGCCCGCGCAAGGCGACCCGCAAGGCCACCAAGCGCAAGACCGTCAAGGGCAAGACCTCCGCCCGCAAGACCGCCAAGAACAAGACCTTCAAGGCCAAGAAGCGCCCCGCCTCCAAGGCCCGCAAGACCGTCAAGGGCAAGGCCAAGCGCTCCACCTCCGGCAAGAGCCTGCGGCTCGTCGGCTCCGGCTCCACCAAGCGCTGGAACTCGTACCGCAAGGCCGCCTGAGGCCCACCCGAACCATTGCCCGAGCCACATTCCTCCGGGAATGGGGCCGGGCGACACGAACGTGTCGATTCCACGCACAGACCGCGTCCAGGGATGGACGCGGTCTATGCGTTTTGGGGGCGCCGCGGGTACCCTCCCGCCATGGCCAAGGGCGCTTCCAGCAAGGGCGGCAAATCGGGCCTCGACTGGGGCACGGCCCGCATCGTGGTCCTCCACGGGCCCGACGCCTTCATGCAGGCCGAGTACCTCCGCCAGGCGCGTGAGGCCCTCGAGAAGCAGATGGGCGGGGCGGACGCCTTCTCCACCGTCAAGCTCGAGGGCGACAGCGCCTCGCTCGCGGATGTGCTGGACGAGTGCCGCTCCTACGACCTGCTCCAGCGCCACAAGCTCGTCGTCGTCGAGAACGCCGACAAGCTCATCCACGCCGACAACCGGCCCATCATGGTCCGATACGCCGAGTCGCCCAGCGACCTGGCGACGCTCGTCCTGCGCGCGGACAAGTGGCAGGCCAGCGGGCTGGACAAGGCCATCGCCGCCGTGGGCGCGGTGATCAAGTGCGAGACCGACATGACCCCCGCCAAGGCCGCGGGCTGGGCCGTCACCCGCGCCCAGAAGCGCCACGGCGTCACGCTGGAGCCCGACGCGGCGGTGGCAATCGTCGAGCGCACCGGCGCGGACTTCGGGCGCATCGACTCCGAGATCGCCAAGCTCGCCAGCGCCGCGGGGGATGAGCCGATCACGCCGGAGCTGGTCCGCCAGCTCACGCCCCGGACGATCGAGGGCGACAGCCTGTTCGACATCCAGGGCCTGCTCGCCACCGACGACCCCGAGCAGGCGCTGCACGCGGTGCGCGAGGCCGTCACCCTCTGGCGCGAGGCGCCCACCGGCGTGTGCTTCGCGGAGATCGACCTCATCCGCAAGTGCCACAACATCGCCCGCATGGTCGAGGGCGGCAT
>CALKYH010000125.1 GCA_938003595.1 uncultured bacterium | reverse complement strand
CGGGCAGCGTGTCCATCCGCGTCATGCACATCAGGCGCGGCTTGCCGTTGATCTCCGCCGAGCACGAGCCGCACTTGCCGGCCTTGCAGTTCCAGCGGCACGCCAGGTCCGGCGCGCTCTCGGCCTGGATCTGGTGCACCGCGTCGAGGACGACCATGCCCTCGCTGACCTCTGTGGTGTATTCCTGGAAGTCCGCGCCCTGCGCGTCGCCTCGCCAGATCTTGAAGGTGGTGGGGGGCATCGCGGGCTCCTACTTGTTGTCCTCGATCACCTGCTGCAGCTCGGCCGGGAGGGGGCGCGTGGGCTGCCGGACGAGCGTCATGGCGCCGTCCGCGCCGCGACGCAGCACGATGTTGAACTTCGAGCACTCCTCCGACTTGTCGGGGTAGTCCTCGCGGAACTGGGCGCCGCGGCTTTCCTTGCGGTCGATCGCGGCTCGCGTGACGGCCTCCGCCACGGTGAGCAGGTTCCGCAGGTCGATCGAGGTGTGCCAGCCGGGGTTGTATTCGCGGTGCCCCTGGGCCGCGGCGTGCTTCGCCCGCTTCTTCAGCAGGTCGATGCCGTGCAGCGCCCGCTCCATCTCGGACTCGGTGCGGACAATGCCGACATAGTCCTGCATGATCTGCTCGAGGTCGCTCTGGATCGCGTACGGCGACTCGCCGCCGCCCTCGATGCCGTGGTCGAACGGCTCGAGCGACGCCGCGATGGCCGCGTCGATCTGCGCCTTGTCGGCGCGCCCGGCGCCGTGCTCCTTGGCGAACTTCGCGGCGTGCTCGCCGGCGCGCTTGCCGAAGACCACAAGGTCCGACAGCGAGTTGCCGCCCAGCCGGTTCGCGCCGTGCAGGCCCGCCGCGACCTCGCCCGCGGCGAAGAGGCCGTTGACCGTGGACATCTGCGTGTCGCCGTCCACGCGCACGCCGCCCATCACATAGTGCGTGGTCGGGCCGACCTCCATCGGGGTCTTGGTGATGTCCAGCCCGGCGAGCTGCTTGAACTGGTGGTACATGCTCGGCAGCTTCTTCTTGATGTGCTCCTCGGACTTGGGGATCTTCTCCTTGATCCACGCGATGTCCAGGTACACGCCGCCGTGGGGCGAGCCGCGTCCGGCCTTGACCTCGCGGTTGATGCAGCGGGCCACATGGTCGCGCGTCAGCAGCTCCGGCGGGCGCCGGGCGGACTTGTCGCCCTGCGTGTAGCGCCAGCCCTCTTCCTCGTTGTCGGCGGTCTGGTCCTTGTAGTTCGCGGGGATGTCGTCGAACATGAACCGCTTGCCGTCCTTGTTCCGCAGCACGCCGCCCTCGCCGCGGACGCCCTCGGTGACGAGGATGCCGCGCACGCTCGGGGGCCAGACCATGCCGGTGGGGTGGAACTGGACGAACTCCATGTCGACCAGGTCGGCGCCGGCGCGGTAGGCCAGCGCGTGCCCGTCGCCGGTGTACTCCCAGGAGTTGGAGGTCACGCGGAACGCGCGCCCGATGCCGCCGGTGGCGAGCACGACGGACTTGCCGTGCCACACGCGGAAGCGCCCGCGCTCGCGGTCGTAGCCCACGGCGCCGACAACGCGGTCGCCGTCCTTCAGGAGATCGATGATCGTCATCTCCATGAAGACTTCCATGCCGGTGTGGATGCCGTGGTCCTGGAGGGTGCGGATCATCTCCAGGCCCGTGCGGTCGCCGACATGGGCGAGGCGCGGGTAGCGGTGGCCGCCGAAGTTGCGCTGCAGGATGCGCCCGTCGCGGGTGCGGTCGAAGACGGCGCCCCAGGCCTCCAGCTCGCGGACGCGCGCCGGCGCCTCCTTGGCGTGCAGCTCGGCCATGCGCCAGTTGTTCAGGTACTGCCCGCCGCGCATCGTGTCGGCGAAATGGACCTTCCAGTTGTCGCGGTCGTCCACGTTGGCCATCGCCGCGGCCATGCCGCCCTCGGCCATGACGGTGTGGGCCTTGCCCAGCAGCGACTTGCAGATGACGGCGGTCTTGCACCCGGCCGCGGAGGCCTCGATCGCCGCGCGCAGGCCGGCGCCGCCGGCGCCGATGACCAGCACATCATGCTCGTGTTGAATGGGCTCGCCGTAGTTGGCCATGCCGGTCGGTTCCTCTTCAGAAGAGTCGGTAGTCGGTCCAGACGCCCATGGAGCACAGACGCACATAGACATCGCTGAAGGCGACCCAGACGAGGCTCACCCACGCGAAGACCATGTGGCGCTTGTTGAGGCAGGTCACGCAGTCGTACATCTTCTTGCGGACGGGCCGGCCGCTGAGCCGGTCCATGAAGCCGCCCACGATGTGGCGCATGGAGTGGCAGCTCAGCGTGTAGCTGCTCAGCAGGATCACATTCAGCAGCAGCACGATCGAGCCGACGCCGACGCCGAAATGCTTCACGCCCTCGGCGTCGAGGAAGAAGAAGCCGTGCCAGGCGTCGATCGCCAGGAAGAACAGGAACACCACGCTCGCGTACATGAAGTAGCGGTGGATGTTCTGCAGGATGAGCGGGAACTTCGCCTCGCCCCGGTACTTCTTGCCCCGGAAGCCCGGCTCGCCGACGGCGCAGCTCAGCGGGTCGGCCCAGAACGCCTTGTAGTAGGCGCCCCGGTAGTAGTAGCAGGTGAAGCGGAACCCGCCCGGCGCCCAGAGGATGAGCAGCGCCGGCGAGAACGGCAGGAAGCTCGGCCACGGGAACCAGCTCGGCAGCGGCCCGAACAGGGCGTGCGGCGAGGTTCCGAAGATCTCCGGCGAATAGAACGGCGAGAGGTACTGCGCGCCGCCGCCTTCGAAGTGGTAGTGGGCCCCTTGAAACGCGGCCCAGGTCGCGTAGACGATGAACCCGCCCAGCAGCGTCACCACGAGCAGCGGCTGGATCCACCAGGCGTCTCGCCGCCGCGTCTTGCCGAGGCCCCGCGCCGGCGGCAGCAGCTGCGGCAACGGAATGTTCGCTTGCGCCATCATCGCCTCCTGCCCCGGAAACGGCCTTCGCAGGCCGGGAGCATACGGAATGGCGGTCCCGGGTGCGGCGCCGCCGGGCCGGGATCGGGCTTGACAAGGGACGCCGCATAGCAGATAGTGTAGTTAGTTATCCAGTTATGGCGGCCCTGTCGGCCGGTTCGACCATGATTCCCCAGACCTCCGAGTATGCCCTCCGAGCCGTCGTGCACCTGGCTGCACGAGAGGACGCCGACCCGCTTTCGGCGCAGGAGATCTCCGACGCGGTCCGTGCGCCGGTGGGCTACCTGCAGAAGATCCTGCGCATGCTCGCCCGGGACGGGATCCTGCTCGCCCAGCGCGGCAGCAAGGGCGGCTTCTCGCTGGCGAAGGTGCCGACCGCGATCAGCGTGCTGGATGTGCTGCGAGCGTCGGACACGGCTGTGGCCCGGATCGAGCGGTGCCCCCTGGGCATCAAGGGTCACACGAGCCTTTGTTCGCTGCACAAGCTGCTGGACGAGCAGCTTGCCCACGCCGAGCGGACCTTTGCCTCGACGACGATCGCCGACCTACTGGACGGCGACGGCGGGGTGCGCCCGCTGTGCGGGCGTTCGGGCCGCATCCCGTTGGGGGTCGTGGTGTCGGCGGCCGCTCCGAAGAACCCCAAGGGTCAATAGGTCATGTGCATCCGGTTGACCATCTTGATGGCCTTTGCTACCCTGCCGATTGATAATGGATATTTGAAGCCATAACTCCATGTTAGATCCCGGGTCTGTTCGCCCGGGAGCCCAAGGAGCCCTTCGATGACCCAACAACCCGCCGCCGCTGACGCCGGGGCGCCCGCCAAAGACCCCTACAAGTGGACCGTCTACGGCCTGCTGGCCATGTTCGTCCTGACACTGCCGGCGACGCTGGCGTTGATCATTCCGGCCACGCCGCGGCCGCCGGCGCACCCCTGGGCGCAGGTCGCCCGGGCGCTCCGTGTGGAGCCGGCCCAGATCGAGCTGGGCGAGATGGTGTACACGGCGAGCTGCGCGTTGTGCCACGGACCCGAGGCGCGGGGGCTGCCGAGGCTGGGCAAGCCGCTGCGGAACAGCGCGTTCGTGCAGGAGCACACGAACGAGGATCTGTTCTCGCTCATCGCGAACGGTCGGCTGCCGAACGATCCGCTGAACACGACGGGCTCGCTGATGCCGGCGCGAGGCAATCGCGGGCTGTCGGATGGGGAGCTGCGCGCCGTGATCGTGTTTCTCCGGGCGCTGCAGGATCCGTCGCAGCCGACGGCTTCGGTGGACGACTGGATCATCCCGATCGATCCGAACACGGGTCAGCCCGAGGTGAGCATGGCCGGCATCGGTCATGACCTGTTCATCGCGTCGTGCTCGGCGTGCCACGGGCCGGGCGGCGAGGGCATGGACGGGATGGGCAAGCCCCTGACCGCGAGCCAGTTCGTGGAATCGAAGACGGACGAGGAGCTGGCCGTGTTCGTGAAGATGGGGCGTCCGATCTGGGACGCCGAGAACACGACCGGAGTGGACATGCCGCCCAAGGGCGGGAACCCGGCGCTCTCGGACGAGCAGCTGGCAGAGATCATCAAGTACATCCGCAGCCTGCACAAGTGACCCGTGCCCGGGCGCGTGCCCGCGTCAACCGCTTGAGGTCCGCACGGGCCTTGTTAGAGGAGTTTCCCATGAAGAGTGCGACACAAGGTTGGAGGATCGGCACGCTGGCCGCGGCGGTCGCGGCGGCGTCGATGTTGGCGGCGAGCGCGACCGGGCAGTCGATCGCCGATGTGCAGAAGGCCGCGAAGGAGCGTGGTCTTTCGACGGCGGATCTGCTGGCGGCGGCGAAGACCTTCACGCCCAGCGGGATGAAGGACGAGTACCTGATCTTCTCGTCCGGCGGCCATGCCGGCCAGGTATTCGTGATCGGCGTGCCGTCGATGCGTCTGCTGCGGAGCATCGCGGTGTTCACGCCCGAGCCCTGGCAGGGCTGGGGGTACGGCGTGGGGAACGAGGTCCTCGAGCAGGGCTTCGTGAACGGCAAGCCGAATCTCTGGGGCGACACGCACCACCCGGCGCTCTCGGAGACGGGCGGCGACTACGACGGCGAGTGGCTGTTCATCAACGACAAGATCAACGCCCGTGTCGCCGTGATCGACCTGCGCGACTGGGAGACCAAGCAGATCATCAAGAACCCGCTGACGGTCAGCGACCACGGCGGCACCTTCGTGACGCCGAACACCGAGTATGTCATCGAGGGCGGCCAGTACGCCGTGCCCTGGGGGGCCGAGTATGCCGACATCTCCGAGTACAAGGAGAAGTACAAGGGCTCGGTGACCTTCTGGAAGTTCGACCGCAAGGCCGGCCGGATCGACACGAAGGCCTCGTTCGCGCTGGAGCTCCCGCCGTACTGGCAGGACCTGTCCGACGCGGGCAAGCTCGCCAGCGACGGCTACCTGTTCATGAACTCGATCAACACCGAGATGGCCACGGGCGGCATCGAGGACAAGAAGC
>CALKYH010000124.1 GCA_938003595.1 uncultured bacterium | reverse complement strand
CCACCACGCTCCGCTCCATGTCCCAGGGCCGCGCCTCGGCCTCGATGGAGCCGCTGGAGTATCGCCCGCTGCCTCCGAACATGGCCAAGGAAGTCGTCGCCGCGACGGCCTGACCCGAGCCCATCGATCCCGACCTCATCCCCCGCGCCCGACGCTCCAGCGTCGGGCGTTTTTCGTTCCCCTACACTGTCGGGGATGGTCCACCTCACGCGCATCTACACGAAGTTCGGCGACCAGGGCGAGTGCATGCTCGGCGACGGCACGGTGGTCCCGAAGACCTCGATCCGTGTCGGGGCCTACGGCGCCGTGGACGAGGCCAACGCGGCGCTCGGCGTGGCGATCATCGAATGCCCGCCGGACGGCGCCGGCGCCGCCATCCGCGCCGTGCTGCTCTCGGTCCAGCAGGACCTCTTCGATGTCGGCGCCGACCTGTGCACGCCCATCGCCCCCGACGAGACGCCGGGCAAGAGGCTGCGAGTGATCCCCGAGCAGACCACGCGGATCGAGGGCGTGATCGACCAGTTCAATGCGCCGCTGCCGTCGCTCCAGTCCTTCGTGCTGCCCGGCGGCACACGCCTCGCGGCGGCGCTGCACCTGGCCCGGGCGACCGTCCGGCGCGCCGAGCGCGACGCCGCGGCGCTGATCGAGGCCGAGCCGGCCGCAACCAACCGGCACGCCGTCGTGTACCTCAACCGGGTGTCGGACCTGCTGTTCGTGCTCTCCCGTTCGGCCAACGCTGCGCCCGGCGGCGGGGGGGATGTGCTCTGGGTTCCCGGCGCCAATCGGGCGGCCGGGCCGGGCTGAGACGCCCTGGGGCCGCCCCGTGGTATTCTGAACCCTCGGGACCGAACAAGCCCCCATGACCTCCACCTTCACGAGCGAGTTCCGCGAGGAATACGAGCTGGAACGCGAGCGCTGGCTCCGGCGCCGCTTCGTGTGGTATGTCAGCGTCATCATCGTCCTTGGGGGCCTGTCGCTCATGGCCAGTCTCATTCCCGCGTTAGGCTGGGGCATCCAGGTGCACGGCCTGCCGGAGGAGGAGACGGCGCGGGTGATCCGGGCCGCTCGGACAGGATCGTGGATCGTCTCGATCCTGGGCGCCGGCGGGGTTGCGGTCTATGTGGCCGGGCTCCTGTATGTGCGCAAGCGCCTCCTGAACCGCGAGTCGCTGCTGCGGCTGGTGTTCTGGCTGATCGTCATCAACGGCGTGCTGGGGTTCGCAGCGAGCATTGTCCAACTCGAGCTCGTCGAGCAGATCGTCCGCAGCGCCAACAAGAGTTTGCCGAGCGGGAAGCTGGCGTCGCTGTCCCTGCTCTCCAGCATCTTCTTTACGCACTTCTTCGCGTGCCTGTTCCTGCCGTGGACGCCCCGCGAGTCGCTGCGCCCCATCATCCCGCTGCTGATCCTGCATGCGCTGCTGGTCATCGTGTACGCCAGCTCCTGGGTTGCCCCGACGGTGGCGATCCTGCTCTCGCCGTTCGTCGCCGTGCCCGGCGCCCTGATCTGCTGGTGGCGGCACTCCCGGTTCCACTCGCGATTCCAGTACGGCGCTCTGCGCCGGCGCTACGGCGAGATGAAGCAGGAGCTGACCGACGCCCGGCGCATCCACGAGGCCCTCTTCCCCGCCCCCATCACCGAGGGGCCCGTGCGCATGCACTACCGCTACGAGCCGATGCGCCAGATCGGCGGCGACTATCTCTACACCCGATTCTGCCCCTCGCCCCGCGGCGAGCGGGCCATGCTGAGCGTCGTCATCCTCGATGTCACCGGGCACGGCATCCCCGCGGCCCTGACCGTCAACCGGCTCTACGGCGAGCTGGACCGCCTCTTCGGCGAAGAGCCCAACGCCAAGCCGGGGCGCATCCTCGAGGCGCTGAACCGCTACATCCACCTGACCCTCGCCTCGCACAGCGTGTATGTCACCGCGCTGTGCGTCCGCATCGACCCCAACCCCGCCGGGGCGGAGGCCGGCGCCGACAAGGGTGAGCGCTCGGTCGGCACGCTCGAATGGGCGTCGGGGGGACACCCGCCGGCGTTCCTGCGCACGATCGACGGCGCCATCCACCGGCTGGACTCCACCGCGTTCGTCCTCGGCGCCGCCCACGGCGACGATTTCCAGCACGGGCAGGAGGCGATCCCCTTCGGCCCCGGCGATGTCCTGATCGCCTACACCGACGGCGCCACCGAGGCCCGCGACCGCGAGGGGCGCATGCTCCGGATCGACGGCCTGCAGCGCATTGTCGCGAGCCTGAACGGTGAATCCGGCTCCGGCACCATCGCCGCGTCCGTGCTGCAGCGTGTGGAGGACCACCGCTTCGGCCCGCCGGCCGACGACACGCTGGTGGTCGAGATCAGCGTGCCGCTGGGCGAGTGAGCGGGCGGCGGCCGGAGCCGCCGCTATCCTTCCGGCACCCATGAAGCCCTTCATCCTCTCCACCTGGTCGTTCGCACCCGTCGGCGCCGACGCCGCGTTCCCCGCATTGGCCAAGGGCGGCGGCGCTCTCGACGCCGTGGTGCACGCGGCGACCGTGATCGAGGACGACCCGACGATCGACTCGGTCGGGGTGGGGGGGCTGCCCGACGCCGACGGCGAGGTCTCGCTGGACGCCTGCGTCATGACCGACCCCGGGCGCGCCGGCGCCGTGTGCTTCATCCGCCACTACCCCAATGTCGCGCAGATCGCCCGGCGCGTCATGGAGAAGACGATCCACATCACCCTCGCGGGGATGGGGGCCGAGGACTTCGCCGAGCACGAGGGCTTCCAGCGGCGAGACCTGCTGACGCCGGGCGCCCGCCAGGTCTGGGAGCAGTGGCGCAACGATCCGGGCGCGATTGACCGCGACCGGTACAAGGGATGGCTGCCGCCCCGCAATGTCGAGGAACTCCGCCCGGCCGTGCGGGCCGCGCAGCCCCAGCGCGTGCCCGAGCCGCACCACGACACCGTCGGCATCCTGGCGATGG
>CALKYH010000123.1 GCA_938003595.1 uncultured bacterium | reverse complement strand
CGGCGGCCTCGAGCCCGAAGGCGCGGGGGCCGGTGGTCTCCAGGATCGCGGTCATGCCCCCGAACCCGGCGAAGCCGGTGACCACCAGGAGCACGAGCAGCAGCGTGGCGCCGCCGGCTGGGGCGCGGCGCTGGGCTTCGATCGGTTCCGGGTGGGTCTGGATCACGGGGAGGGGCAACTATACCTCATCGGCGCCCCGAATCCCGGGTTTGGCCCATTCGCCCGGCTGAACCGGCGATTTCTTAGGATTGAAGCCAGCCCCATGCCCGAGAACCCCCCCATCATCCCGATCGAGCTGCTCGAGACGATCGACTCGACCAGCCTGGAGGCCCGGCGCCGGTTGGCTTCCGGGCCTCTCCGTGGGCCGCGGGCTCTGGTCGCGGCCCGACAGACCGGCGGCGTGGGTCGTTTCGGACGGCGCTGGGAAAGCCCGGCGGGGGGTCTGTGGATGACGGTGATCTGGCCCCTTCAGGGACCGATCGGGCCGCGGATCGAAGGCATGGGCCTGCGACTGGGGTTGGCGTGCGCCCGCGCGATCGAAGGGGTTGTGCCGGCGCACGCCGTCGTCACGCTCAAGTGGCCCAACGACGTGCTGGTGAATGGTCTGAAGGTCGCGGGCCTCCTGACGGAGGTGGTGGACAGCGCGGCGGTGGTCGGCGTCGGCGTCAACGCGAACTTCGACGCCTCGAAGCTGTCGGAGGGGCTGCGATCGCGTGCGACGACGCTGCGGACGGTGACGCGCGGGACGGTGGATCTCGCGGCGCTGCGCGACGCCCTGCTGCACGGGTTCGCCGCGGCGCTGGATGTCCGCGGGCTGGACGAGGAATCGTTGGAGGCGGTTCGGGCACGGCTGCACGGCGTTGGCGAGCCGGCGGCCTTGCGCCTGGGCGACGGGAGCACGATGCGCGGGACGCTGCTGGGGATCGCTGATGACGGGCGCGTGCGGCTGCGGATCGGCGGCGCGGAGGCGCTGGCGCCGGCGGGGGCGGAGCTGGTGGTGGACCAGCGCTAGTGCGCGAGGATGACGGGGACGCCGATGTCCTTGAGGACACGCGGCGCCGCGGCGCCGAAGATGGCCTGGTGCAGCCATGACTCGGCGTAGGCGCCCATGACCACGACGGCGTCGCGGGCCTCTTCGGCGGCGTGCTCGATGGCCTGGGCCTCTTCGAGTTCATCGGGCATGCTCACGACGGGCGCGCCCTGAGCGACGGCCTTGGCCATGGCGGTCGCCTCCTCGTTGTCCACCCCGTGCCCGCCGACGGCGAGGATCGACAGGGGCCAGCGCGTCGTATTGGCCAGGTCGTGCGCCAGGGCGACGGCGCGGCGGCCGGCGTCGGTGTTCTCGAAGACGCCGAGCACGCGGCGCAGGGGCATGTAGGGCACGCTGACGATCATGACCGGCGCGGGGGCCTTGGTGACGAGCGCGCGCGTCGCCGAGCCCAGGCCCGCGGCGCGGAAGCGGCCCTTCTTGCCGAGCGCGATCAGGTCGCCCTCGCGCGCCGTCTCGCAGAGCGTGGGGATGAGTTCGCCCTCGACGGCCTTGAGTTCGACCTGCGCGCCGGAGCGGTCGATCAGGGGGCGCAGGGACTGGAGGAGCTTCTCCGCGTCGGCGCGGCGCTCGGCGGACTGGGCCGCGAGTTCTTCCGGGCTGGCGATGATCGCCGGGGATGGATCGAACGCCAGCAGCGGGTCCCCCACCGTCGGGACCAACGGCAGCGGCTCGATGATCGTCAGGACGAGCACGGGCAGCGACGACTGGCCCGCGATCTGCAGGGCGTGGCGGAACGCCTCCCGGGCCAGGTCGGAGCCGTCGAAGGCGACGATGATGCGCTGCGGCATGGGGAACCTCCCGCGTCGGACACCTGGAAGCCCGCTCAGCGGACCACGACCTCCGATTCTACGCTCCCGCGACCCCCAGCACCCGCAAGACCTGCGAGACTCCACCCCGATGCCCGAGGCGCTGCACATCCTGTTCTGGATCGTCGGGTCCATCTGCTTCGTGCAGACGGCGATCTGGGCGGCCGGCCTGACCACGCTGCGACGGCTCCCGGGATGGGGCGCCCTCGCGGGGCACGGCGGGTCGGCGCGGCTGTCGGTGATCGTCCCGGGCCGGAACGAGGCGGCGCGGATCGAGACGACGATCCG
>CALKYH010000122.1 GCA_938003595.1 uncultured bacterium | reverse complement strand
CGTCTTCTTCTTCGCCATGGGTCTATCGCTTTCCCTCCCGCGCTGCCGCGGGAGCAGGGGGAGTCGAGAGGATCGAGGTGGATCGGGCCTGGTCGGGCGCCGCCAGCGCCGCCTCCGTGAACACGCGCAGGCCGAGCCCCGGGTTCAGCCCGTGGACCTCCTTCACATCGGAGGCCAGAAGGTACTGGAGAATGCCGCGCGAGATGAGCTGCCCCGGCACCAGCACCGGGAAACCCGGCGGGTACGGCGTGATGAACGCCGCCGACACCAGCTCGCGCCCCCCGTCGAGCAGCGCCAGCGCCGAGGCGTCCAGCCGCACATGCTCGCAGTTGTTCTCGTCGTAGGTCATGAAGAACGCCGCGCGCATGTCGCCCTCGCGCGTCGCCCCCGTCGGGTCGCTCGCGAACCGCGGGTGGAAACGCCCGAAGTCCGGCAGCGGCGGCGTCTCGCGCGTCAGGCTCTCGACCCGCCGGTCGAACGCCCGCCGCTCGCCGCCGCTCATGCCCGCCACCTTCTCGTCCATCTCCTGGGCGATCGTCGCCAGGCACTCCACCAGGTGCGCGATGTCGCCCCGCGTCATCCCGATGTTCGTCATGAACAGCGCCGTGTTGCGGCTCGTCTTGTTGATCTGGATGTCGAAGCGGTCCATCAGCATCTGGCGGAACTCCGTCCCGTCCATGCCCGTCCGCCCCACATGCACCGTCACCCGCGTCGGGTCCAGTGTGAACTCGTCCGCCCGGAAAGCCTCGTCCATCCGCGCCCAGCCCTGGGTCGGGTCGTAGTAGAACTCGATCCCCGACGCCCGCTGCGGCTCGGGGATCATGTCCGCCGGGCGCAGCACGCTGAACCACCGCTTGATCTGCGGGTGCTCGTAGATGCTCCGCCGCAGCGACATCGCCAGCCCGATGCTCCGCTGCACCAGCTCGTACCCCTCCAGCTCCACCTGCCGCCGGCCCACATCCAGCGACGCGAGAATCTGGTAGTTCGGCGAGGTCGAGGTGTGCGTCATGAAGGCGTCGTCGAACGCCTCCCGCGACTTCGAATCGAAGTCCTGGTCGAACACATGGATCATCGACCCCTGCCGCAGCGAGGTGAGCGTCTTGTGCGTCGAATGCGTCGCGTACACCCGCAGGCGCGTCCGGCTCGGGTCCGGCCGCAGCCGCTCGGCCAGCCACGCGTCGTCGTTGTCGCCCGCCCGCGCTTCGAACTCGGCCCGCCACGCGTCGTGCTGCGCCTGCGCGTCCGGCGCCTTCATCTGCTCCCGCAGCCGCGCCGCCCCGCCCATCGCCGTCCGGCGGCGCAGCATCGGGTTGAACCGCGCGAACGCGTACCACGCCTCGTCCCACAGGAAGATCATGTCCGGCTTGATCGCCAGGACCTCCGCCATCACCCGCTCGGGCTGATAGCTCACCCCGTCGAAGGTGCAGTTCGTCAGCAGCAGCATCCGCACCTGGTCCAGCTTGCCGGCTCGGCGCAGGCCCAGCAGCGTCCGCTTGATGTCCTCCAGCGACACCCCGCCGTAGATCGAGTACTCCGGCAGCGAGTACGGATCGAGATACACCGGCCGCGCCCCCGCCAGCAGCAGCGCGTAGTGGTGGCTCTTGTGGCAGTCCCGCGACAGCAGCACGATGTCGTCCGGGCGCACCAGCCCCTGCATCACGATCTTGTTCGCCGTCGAGGTCCCGTTCGTCACGAAGAAGGTCTTCCGCGCCCCGAACGCCCGCGCCGCCGCCTCCTGCGCCTTCTTGATCGGCCCGCTCGGCGCCAGCAGCGAGTCCAGCCCGCCGCTGGTCGAGCTCGTCTCCGCCAGGAACAGGTTCGCCCCGTAGAACCGCCCGAAATCCCGGATCCAGTGCGAGTTGTTCACCGACTTCCCGCGCGACACCGGCAGCGCGTGGAACATTCCGGTCGGCTTGGCCGTGTACCGGCGCAGCGCGTCGAAGAACGGCGTCTCGTACCGCGCCCGCACGCCCTTGAGCACGCTCTGGTGCAGGTCCACATGCGTGTCGTGCCGGTGGAAGGTCCGTGAGAACACCCGCCCGCTGTGCTCGGCGACCTCCTCCAGCGACGCGTCCGTCACCAGGTACAGGTCCAGCTCCGGACGAAGCCGACGCAGCAGCTGCGCCAGCGTCGCCGATCGCGCCAGGCCATAGGTCCGCGCCGGCTGCTCCGCCGCCACCACATCCAGATACCGCCGGAAGATGTCGTTCGTGTTCGCCGTCCCGAACGGGAACGAGTACCGCAGCACCGCCGCCTGGATCGTCGGGTTCACCAGCGCCGCGATCACCGCGTCCTGAAAGCTCGGCACGAACACCAGGTCGTAGATGAACTCGTCCTCGTCCCGGCGCGCCGCCTCCAGCAGCCGCCGGTAGTCCGCGCGCTCGTCCTCGTCCATTGTCCCCACGATGAGCAGCTCGAAGTACGGCCGCTTGCCGTGCCGCCGATCCGTCGTGGGATCCCGCTCCTCGCGCCGCCGCTTGCCGTGCTCCTCGTGCTCGGCCTCCAGCGCCTTGCCCCCTCGCTCCCGGTGCGCCTCGCTGATGAGCTGCCGCGTCAGCCAGGTCGTCCGCTCCGCGAGCCGCTCGTGATCATCCCTCTCGAACAGCGCAATCAGCTCCTCGACCGCCTCAGCGCCCGGGAACGCCCAGTAGATCTCCATCGACCGCAGCGTGTCCAGGCTCGCCTGCACCTTCGCCCGCGGCTCCTCGCAGTCGATCTTCGCGTCGTGCGCCTCGTGCAGCCAGTTCGTCTGGTACTGCAGCTCGTTCCAGGTGTCCAGACGAAGCTGCGCCGCCTCGAACCGCCTCGCGCGGATCGACGGCGGTCCGCCGGCTGGCGGTCGAGATGCCTGGTCCTTCGCCTCGCTCATGCCTTCTCCTGCGGCGTCGCCAGCGGCGAGTGCGCCCCGGCCGGACCCGCCACATGCCCGTCGATCCCCACGCGCGACCCCCGCACCGGCTTGGCGAGCGCCCCCAGCGTCCGCAGATAGCCGTCCAGCGGCCGCTCGCGCGAGTACACATCAAACTCCACGCGCCGATCCCGGAAGCTCTTGAGCGGCTGGCCCAGCCCGCGGAAGCCGAACTCCCGCGATCGCCGCACCCGCGCCACATCGATCTCGATCGGCATCATCTCCTCGCCGTGGCCCGCCTGATACAGCACATCGCCGAACGGCCCCACGATGATCGACCGCCCGTTGCCCCCGTCGCCGGACCCGTTCACATCGATCATGAAGCACTGGTTCGTCGCCGCCGTCGCCCGCGCGATCGCCAACTCCACATCGCGATCGATCGTCGGCGTCATCGTCGGATGGATGATCACCTCGGCGCCCATCGCCGCCAGCGTGCGCGTCGTCTCCGGGAACCACATGTCGTAGCAGATGCTCAGCCCGAACCGCCCGATCCCCGGCACATCGAACACCACGAACTCATCGCCCAGCGCCACGCCCTCTTCGTAGGGCAGGAACGGGAACATCTTCCGATGCCGCGCCACCACCTCGCCCTCGGGGTTGATGACCGACGCCGTGTTGTAGATCACCCCGTCCTTGTGCTCGTACATCGACCCCGGGATGAACCAGATCTTGTGCCGCGCCGCCCAGCTCTGGAACAGCGCCTCCGTCGGCCCCGGCAGCGTCTCCGCGTGGACCTTCAACGGCCCGAACGGCGCCAGCTCGCTCAGCACCACCATCTGCACCCATGGATACAGGTGCATCAGCGTGTCGAGCCGCGTGCGGATGTACTCGATGTTCGACCGCTCGGCCGAGACATGCAACTGAAGAGCGGCGATGGCGAATGGGATCATGGGGTCCTTATCAGGCGTTGACGGGCTTCCGGGGGCCGCGGGCGCCGCCCGCCACCACCTCCAGTGATGCTTCCAGGATGTCCAGACCGCGCGCCAGCTGCTCGTCCGTGATGACCAGCGGCGCCAGCGTCCGGATGTTGTTCGCCGCGGCGCCCGCCGTCACGATCAGCAGCCCGCGCTCCCAGCACGCCTGCATGAGCTTCGCCGCCGCCTCCCCGTTCGGCCGTTCCAGGTCCCCGTCCACCACAAGCTCCATCGCGATCATCGCCCCCAGCCCGCGCACCTCGCCGATCAACCCCGGGTGCGCCTTCTGCATCTGGAGGAACCGCTCGCGGATCGTGCGCCCGATCGCCTCGCCCCGCGCGTTGATGTTCATCTTCTCCATGGACGCGATCGCCGCCAGCGCCGCGGCGCACGCCACCGGGTTGCCGCCATAGGTCCCGCCCAGCGTGCCGGGCTTCGCGCTGTCCATGATCGCGGCCTTGCCGACCACCGCCGAGATCGGCAGCCCGCCGCCCATCGACTTCGCCCAGGTGGACAGGTCCGGCGTCACGCCCGAGTGCTCGTACGCCGCCCACTTGCCGGTGCGCCCGAACCCCGTCTGCACCTCGTCCAGGATCAGCACGATCCCGAACTCATCGCAGATCTTCCGCAGCCCGCGCAGGTACGCGAACGGCGCCGGCGTGAACCCGCCCTCGCCCTGCACCGGCTCGATGATCACCGCCGCCACATGCTCCGCCGGCACGGTGTGCACCAGCGCCTGACGGAACCTCAGCAGCTCCCGCTCCACGAACGCCGCCTCGCTCAGCCCCTGCCCGTACTTGGTCCGGTTCGGGAACGGCAGCCGGTACACCTCCGGCGCGAACGGGCCGCAGCCGACCTTGTACCCCACCTTCGAGGTCAGCGACATCGCCATCATCGTGCGCCCGTGGAACGACTCCGTGTAGCAGATCACCGCCTGCCGGCCCGTCGCCTGCCGCGCCACCTTGATCGCGTTCTCGACCGCCTCGGCGCCCGTGTTCACCAGCAACACCTTGGTCGCGTCCCCGTGCGGGAACATCGAGGCCAGCTTCTCGCACAGCGCCACATACGGCTCGTAGGTGGACACATGGATGCAGGCGTGCGTCAGCGTCGCCGCCTGCTTCTGGATCGCCGCCACCACGCCCGGGTCGCAGTGACCGACATTCATCACGCCGATCCCGCCGGCGAAGTCGATCAGCTCCCGCCCCTCGACATCCGTGATGATCGCGCCCCTGGCCGAAGCCGCCGTGGAAAGCGGATGAAACCGCCCGGCCCCGCGGGGCATGACGGCGTCTCGACGGTTCATCAAATCCTGGTTCTTGCCCATCCGTTTCCTCCGTGAGCGATCCGCCCAGATGGTATCCGACGCCGCCGCCAACGCCCGCCCTCTCGCGCAATCCCCGGGCTAGACGCCCCAGGACACATACTTGACGGACAGGTACTCGTGCATCCCGTGCCGCCCGCCCTCGCGCCCGAACCCCGACTGCTTCACCCCCCCGAACGGCGCCTGCGCCGTGCTCGGCAGCGCGTCGTTGGCGCCGACGATCCCGTACTCCAGCGCCTCCGCCACCCGCATCAGCCGCGACGCGTCCCGCGTGAAGAAGTACGCCGCCAGCCCGAACGGCGAGTCGTTCGCCATCCGCACCACCTCCTCCTCCGTCTTGAAGGACCGAACCGGCGCCACCGGCCCGAAGGTCTCCTCGCGCGAGATCACCATCTCGTCCGTGAAGCCATCGACGATGGTGGGGGAGTAGAACCGCCGGGCGTACCCCGAGCCCAGGTCCACCCGCTTGCCCCCGCACACCAGCCTCGCCCCCTTGCCCAGCGCATCGCTCACATGCGCCTCCACCTTCTCCATCGCCGCGTCGTCGATCAGCGGCCCGACCTGCACCCCCGCCGCCGTCCCCGGGCCCACCTTCAAACCCTCCATCGCCGCGCGGAACTTCGTCACGAACGCCTCGTGCGCTCCAGCCTGCACATAGATCCGGTTCGCGCAGATGCAGGTCTGCCCCGCGTTGCGCAGCTTCGTCGCGATCGCCCCCGCCACCGCCGCGTCCAGGTCCGCATCCTCAAAGACGATGAACGGCGCGTGACCGCCCAGCTCCAGCGACAGCCGCGTCACATTCTCCGCGGCCATCTTCATGAGGATCTTCCCCACCTCCGTCGAACCCGTGAACGACACCTTCCGCACCGCCGCGTTCCCGAAGATCTCCCCGCCGATCGCCTTCGCGTCCCCCGTCACGATGTTGAAGCACCCCGCCGGCAGCCCCGCCTCCATCGCCAGCTCGCCCAGCGCCAGCGCCGAAAGCGGCGTCTGCTCCGCCGGCTTCACCACCATCGTGCACCCCGCCGCCAACGCCGGACCCAGCTTCCGCGTGATCATCGCCGCGGGAAAGTTCCACGGCGTGATCGCCGCCGTCACGCCCACCGGCTGACGCAGCGCCAGGATCCGCTTGTTCGCCGCCGACGCCGGGATGATCTCCCCGTAGACCCGCTTCCCCTCGTCCGCCGCCCAATCCATAAAGGAGGCCGCGTACGCCACCTCGCCCTTCGCCTCCACCAGGGGCTTGCCCTGCTCCTCCGTCATCAGCGCCGCCAGCCGCTCCTGGTCCCGCAGCATCAACTCCCCGAACCGCCGCAGGATCTTCCCCCGCTCCCCCGCCGTGGTCTTCGCCCACCCGGGGAACGCCCTGCTCGCCGCTTCGATCGCCTGCTTCGCGTCCGCGGCGCCGCCGTCCGGCACGCGTGCGACCACCGCGTCCGTCGCCGGGTTCCGCACCTCGAACTCCTTCCCGGAGCTCGCCGCAACCCACTCCCCGCCGATGAACTGTCGCGTCTGCATGATCGAGGCCTCCTACAAGTGCGTGACCGCCGAGTCTAAGGCCTCCAACGGTCCGAGCCCATCGATGACCTATGATGTCGACCGATGCCTCCGGAACAACCCCCCGGAAAGCGCCCCTGGGACCGCGTCGTCGCCGCGACGCGCTCCGGACTGCGCCGCTATCCGAAACATCTCGCCGATTCCGTCCGCGGTGGCCCGCTCGAGATCGACTCCCTCCCCGAGCTCATCCTCCCCGGCTCCGTCGACCTCGCCGCCGTCTGGCTCGGCCACGCCACCTCCATGATCCGCCTCGGCGGCGTCGATGTCCTCACCGACCCCGTCCTGTCCGATCGCATCGGCATGTCGCTCGGCGCCCGCACCTTCGGCGTCCCGCGCCTCGTCGCTCGACCGCCCGACGCCATGCCCAAGCCCCGCCTCATCCTCCTCTCCCACGCCCACTTCGACCACCTCGACAAACCCTCCCTCCGCCGACTCGTCGACCCCGACACCGTCGTCATCACCGCGCGACGCACCGGCAAGCTCATCCCCAAGGGCTTCGGCGAAGTCATCGAGCTCGACTGGGGCAAGGCCTCGAACATCGGCGGCGTCGAGATCGAGGCCCTCCGCCCACGCCACTGGGGCGCCCGCGCCGCGCTCGACCACTGGCGCGGCTACAACGCCTACCGCCTCGCCGGCGCCGACAAGTCCGTCCTCTTCGCCGGCGACACCGCGTACACCAAGCAGTTCGACGGCATCAACCCCGACCTCGCCGTCTTCGGCATCGGCGCCTACGAACCCTGGGACCACGCCCACGCCACCCCCGAGCAGGTCTGGAAGATGTTCCTGGGCTGCGGCGCCGCGAAGCTCCTGCCCATCCATCACTCGACCTTCGAACTGAGCGACGAACACCCCGACGAGCCCCTCCGCCGGCTCTTCGCCGCCGCCGGCGACCAGGCCGACCGCATCGTCGGCGCCGCGCTCGGCCAGATCTGGGCAGGCCCCGGCTTCGACAAGCCCGCCTGATCCCTACAGCAGCGGCGCCGCTAGCTGCGCCAGGTTGTCGATGAACCGGTGCGCCACGGGTCGGTGCTCCCACTCCCCCGCGCTCACCTCCGGCGCATCCAGCATGTAGGTCTGCTGCAGCCCCCGGAGCTGCTCCGCGAACCGTCGGTCGTACACCACGACCGTGCTCTCGAAGTTCAGGAAGAACGAACGCATGTCCATGTTCACCGAGGTGATGACCCCCAGTTCCCCGTCGATCGTGATCGTCTTCGCGTGCAGCAGCCCCTTCCGGAACCGCCGGATCTTCACGCCCGCGTCCAGCAATTCCTGGAAGAACGCCCGGCTCGCCGCCGCCACCAGCAGCGCGTCCGGCCGCAGCGGCACCACGATCGTCACCCGCACCCCGCGCCGCGCCGCGATGCACAGCGCCGACCGCATCGCGTCGTCCGGCACGAAATACGGCGTCGTCATGATCAGCTCGCGGTCCGCCGCGTAGATCAGCCCCTGCAGCGCCTGCTGGATCCGCCCGCACTCCCCGCTCGGCCCCGAAGGGATCACCTGCACCACGCAGCCCTCCGTCGCCCACTCCACCGGCCGGTTCGCCATCCGCTCCACTTCCTCGTGCGGCTCCGCGCTGTCCAGCAGCCAGTCCCCCAGGAACACCGCCTGCAGCGCCGACGCCGCAGGGCCCTCGATCCGCAGACTCGCGTCCACCCACGCCCCGACCCGCCGCCAGCGCTTCTTCGCGAAGTCCGCCTCCGCCAGGTTGTGACTCCCCGTGTAGCCGATCTTCCGATCGATCACCACGATCTTCCGGTGATTCCGCAGGTCCACACGCGCCAGCAGCATCCGCGCCGGGTTCACCGGCAGCGCCGCGCAAACCAACACCCCCGCCGCACGCATCTCGCGGCACAACTCGCCGTTGAGGAACGCCCGGCTGCCCACCGCGTCCACCAGCACGCGGCACGACACCCCGCGCTCCGCCGCACGGATCAACGCCCGCCCCACATCCTCCGTCCGGCCCAGCGGCGACCAGATGTAGAACAGCAGGTGGCAGTGCTCCTTCGCCGCGTCGATGTCCTCCACCAGCCGCGACAGGAACGCCGGCGTCTCCGAGATCAGCTCGATCCGGTTCCCCCGCAGGGGCGGAATCCCGCCCACCGTCGTCAGCAGGCGGATGAGCTGCTTCGTCTCCGATTCCTCCGACCTCCACCGCGGCCCGTCCCCCGTCCAGATCGCCGCCGCGCGATGCCGGATCGCCGCCGTCAGCCGCTCCGCCAGCGCCGCCCGCCGCCGCCCCAGCCGGTTCTCGCCGATCATCGCGTACATCACGATGCCCACGAACGGCACGAACAGCAGCAGCAACAGCCACGCCAGCGTCGTCGACAGCGGCAGCCGACGCATCACGACCCGCAGCGCGATCCCGATCCGCACCAGCAGATCCAGCGCCAGCAGCGCCGGCGCAAGCCACAGCGCCGAGTCGTACGCCAGGGTCGCAGCCATCGCATCGCTCGTCGCCACGCTCGATCAGGGTAATCAAGCCGCGGCTCGTGCGCGCGAATGAACCTGATTTCAGCCGAGCTTCATCCGCCCCTCGCGCCCGCGCCCCAAGATCAACTCCGAACCCCGCGGCGCCCGCCGCGCTCGCGACTCTCTTCCACTCCTCGAGGATCAACACCATGCCCAGACACGACCTCTCCGGCCGCACCATCGCCGTCCTCTCCACCGACGGCTTCGAGCAGAGCGAACTCCAGCAGCCCGTCCAGGCCCTCCGCGACGCCGGCGCCGTCGTCCACATCGTCAGCCCCGACGCCGGCGTGATCCGCGGCTGGACCAAGGGCGACTGGGGCGACGAGGTCGCCGTCGATCGCACCGTGCGCGACGCCATCCCGCAGGCCGACGACTACGACGCCCTCCTCCTCCCCGGCGGCGTCATCAACCCCGACGCCCTCCGCACCGATCAGGACGCCGTCCGATTCACGCGCAGCTTCTTCGAGGCCGGCAAGCCCGTCGCCGCCATCTGCCACGGCCCGCAGATCCTGATCGAGTGCGATGTCCTCAAGGGCCGCCAGCTCACCAGCTACCCGTCCATCAAGACCGACCTGCAGAACGCCGGCGCCCGCTGGACCGACCAGGAATGCGTCGTTGACCAGGGCCTCGTGACCTCCCGATCGCCGAAGGACCTCCCCGCCTTCATCGCCAAGATGAAGGAAGAGATCGCCGAAGGCGTCCACGAGGGCCAGAAGACCGCCTGAACACGCCGCTTGCCGCCCGATCCGGCTCAGCCCGCGTTGAAGTTGCTGAGGACGATGTTCAGGTCCTCGAAGTTCACCACGCCGTCGCCGTTGAGGTCCGCCGCCAGGCCCGTGCCCATCTGCAGCCACACCCCCAGCACGGCGTTGATGTCCGTGAAATTCACGAACCCGTCGCCGTTCACATCCCCCGGCGTCGGGAACACCACGAGCCAGCTCCGGGACGAGGTCATCCTCGACGCCCGGATCGCCGGGTCGCGCACCCACGGCGTGTTGTCCACGACCACCACCGAGATCTCCACGATCCCCTGGAACCCCGGCGGCAGCGACGACGGCGTGAAGCTCGTCCCCGTCGCCCCGGGCAGCGGCGCCCCGAAGACCCGCCACTGCACCGACAGCGGCGCATCCACCGGGTCCACCGGGTCCACGAACAGCGTCGTCGAACTCGGATAGGTCCCCGGCGCCGTCGCGTTGTCGATCGGGTCCACCTCGAGATAGATGTTCGAGATGATCGCCTCGACGCTGATCGGATTGAACGGCCGACCCAGGTTCCGCATCTTCGAGTTCGTCGACGGCCGGTACACGCCCAGCTCGCTGTAGTAGCACCCCTCGAACGCGCTCACCAGCCCGTCGAAGGTCGGGAAGTCCTCGTTCAGCCACCGCCACCACTTCGTCTGCAGGTTCGCGATCTGCGTCGCCGTGCGGATCGTCGCGTTCGGCTCCGGCCGCTCCGCTCCCGTGTAGGTCGTCGGCCCGCCGTAGTCATACTCATCCGCCAGGTCGCCGAACGAGTGCCCCAGCTCGTGGATCGCGATCTCCGCCGAGGACCCGTTCCCGCCCGAGTAGGTCCCCAGGTCGTTCGTCGGGTACCCCGCGCCCCCGTACTTCGTCGAGTTCGCCACCGCGAACACCTGGTCCACATCCGGCGCGTTGAGCGCGTAGTCGTACGCCTTGCTCACATTCACGCACAGCAGCCGCTCCGTGCCGCCGCACCAGAACAGCATGTCCAGCGCCGTGTTGCGATTGATCCCCTGCGTCGGATCGTTGTCCACGCCCGAGTCCGTCGAGACCACCGTCACCCGGTGCGCATTGAACAGCGGCTTGTAGGTCTTGAACGGCTCCTGGTTGAACAGCGCAGTCAGCGCCGAGTTCACATGGGTTCCGTACGCCGTCATCTGCCCCGCCTGGTACCCGTCCCCCACGAACACCAGGTCCACCCGGTTCGCCGGCGACCCGTTGTTCAGGATCGTCGTCACCGGCGCCGGCACGATCCCCCGCATCTCCGCCGGATCAAACGGACCCGCGTCCACCACGCACCCGCCGATCAGCCACAGCTCGTCCTGCATCGGCCGCACATCCGCCGGCCCCGCGCCCCGCGCGCCCGCCGCCGTCATCGCGCCCAACGCCATCACGCCCCAGACCCCGGTCATCGGCCTCATGATGCAGCTCCTGTTCCTCTGTGAAGAACCATCCCGGACCCGTGAATGTTCCAACCTACCACGCCCCCCGCCCCCGGGCCAAGCATTTTCTTCCCGCCCCCGTCAATGCCCCTCACCAGGCGTAGTGATCCAGCCCGAATACCATCGCGCCCCCGAAGAACCCCGCCCCCATCACCAGAGCCACGGTCCCGAACAGCGCCAGCCGGTACCCCCGCCTCGACGCCGCCGCCCCCGCCGCCCCCGCTTCACCCCCCGCGGGCTTCTGCTTCTTCGCCAGCATCGCCGTCGCCACCACCGCGCCCAGCGCCGCCACCGTCCCCATCCACCGATGGACCGCCATCACCCAGTCATCCCCCAGCACCGCCCAACCCCCGTGCATCCAGCCCAGCGCCGCCGCCGCCACAGCGCCGATCGCGCCCACGCACACGCAAAATCCCGCGGCCATCCGGAACCGCTCCTTCCGCGTCGCCATGAACAACAACTCCGCCAGCGCCCCGCCCAGCAGCAGCCCGATCGGCAGGTCCGTCGCCGCCATGTGAAACTCGCCCAGCCACTTCACCCAACGCTCGCGCCCGCTCGCCGCAGGAACAACCGGCGCGGCATCCGGCTCCGCCGCCTCCTCCTCCGCCTCCACCGGCGCAGCAGGCGCCTCCGCCGCAGGCGTCGTCTCCGCCTCGCCCCCCGCATCCTTCAACTGCGTCAGGTTCACCAGGTACGCCTGCGGATCCTTCCTGAACTTCCCGCGGCACATCCGGCAGCAGAACCCGATCACCCGCCCCTCGTACACCTCCGTGAACTCCGGATCCACCGGCTCCTCCGGCATCACCGGACACATCGCATTGATCGGCGCCCCCTCGGCCGCAGCCGCAGGCGCCGGCGCGTCCCCGGTCTCCCCCTGCGCCCAGACCGCGGACGCCCCGACCAGAGCAAACAGCGCTACAGCGATCAACCGAGCGACGGCGATGTTCATGCCGCGCAGGATACCCCAATCGCCGGGCGCCACTGATCGCCGCCCTGGGAGACCAGTGATCCGGTCCCCGACACTCAAAACATCGCCTTCTCGCGCACAAACTCCACCCGCGCGCACGATCGCGCCCCTTTCCCGCTTCCCCCTTGCTTTCCCCCCGCGGCCACGCATCCTGCCCCCACGCCCCGCCCTGTTCGAATCCCGCCTCCCGGACCCTGTACGCAACGGCTTCGCCCCATCGGTAAACCACCTGAGAAGCGATGCAGAAAGGCCCGATGGTTCCGTCGTCGCAGCGCCCCTAGACTCTCCTGCGTGTTCGAGATGCAGGTGCAGCGCCAGCGCAAAGGTGCGTGAGATGCCGGAGCCGCAACGACATCGCAGCATCTCGCCGACAGTGGCCGCCCTCGCCAACGCTCTGGTCGAGTCGATGGTGCACCCGGCCCTCATCGTCGCCGACGGCGCCGAGATCATCGCCGCGAACCCCAAATGGCTCGAACTCGCGGCGGCGCACAGTGGTTCGCGGGACCCGCCGGCGCTCGTCGAGCACGAAAGCTGGCTGAAAGGAACCCGGAGTCTGACAGTAGATCTGCTCGAATCAACGGCGAACAGCGGCTCGCAGGCGCTGGCGTTGAAGGACGAAGACCCCGCCCGCCGCCGCGAGTTCATCGCCCGCTGGCGCCGGCTCGGCCAGGACGACGGCGCCGTGGACCGCCTCGCCCTTGTCCTGCTCGAGGATCACGAGGTGGCCCGCCGCCTCTCGGCGGTCGTCCGCAACCAGCAGGTGCGCATCGACGAGCTCCTCGTCCGCCAGACCGTCATCGAAGAGCGGCAGCGCCGGCTGCTGGGCGCGGCCCTGCACGACCATGTCTCGCAGTTGCTCGCCCACGCGCGACGCTGCCTCGCCGACGAGCCCGCCCCCGCCAGGTCCGGCGCGAAGGCGATCAACCTGATCGACGAGGCGATCACCGCCGTGCGCGATGTCACCTTCGCGATCAGCCCGCCGATCCTCGAGGACCTCGGCCTCCTCCCGGCGCTGCGCTGGCTGGTGGACGACCTGCGCCGCCGACACGGCATGGACGCCAGCTTCATCGACGACGGACGCGAACCGGCCCTCACCCACGACGCCCGCATCGTCGTGTTCCGGGCGATCCGCGAACTCGCGAACAACGCCGTGAAGCACGCCCCGGGGGCCGAGATCGTCATCTCCTCCCTGTCGAACCACGCCTTCTGCCGATTCACCGTGCGCGACTTCGGCCCCGGCTTCGACGGCGACTGGAGCCAGGACCGCCCCGACGGCCGCGCCAGCTACGGCCTGCAGAGCGTCGATCAGCAGATCCTCGCCCTCGGCGGCGCGTTCGAGATGGTCTCGGTCGCCGGCGAGGGCGCCCGCGCCGTCCTCATCCTCCCGCTGACCCCGCCCAAAGCGCCCGACCGCAATCCGGAGCCCGCCGAACATGCGTAGCCGGACGACCGTCATCCTCGCCGACGACCACGCGGTGATGCGTTCGGGCATCCGCGCCTTCCTCGAACAGCACGACGGCATCGACGTCCTGGCCGAGGCCAGCGACGGCCGCGAGGCCATCGCGCTCGCGAACAAGCTCGCCCCGGACATCATCCTGATGGACATCGGCATGCACGAGATGAACGGCGTCGAGGCGACAAGCCAGATCCACGCCGCCGATCCCAAGATCGGCGTCATCGCGCTCACCATGCACTCCGACGAGCGCTATGTCGTCGGCATGTTCGACGCCGGAGCCCGGGGCTATCTGCTCAAGACCTGCGAGTCCGATGAACTCATCCGCGCGATCGACGCCGTCATGCTCGGCCGCAGCTATGTGACCTCCGATGTCGCCCATGTCCTGGTCAGGCGGCAGGTCGCCGGCGGCCGCGCGCCCGCCGAGCGGGGCGTCGGGCCCCCCGCGCCCAGCGTCCTCACGCCCAAGGAGCGCGAGGTCCTGCAGCTCATCGCCGAGGGCATCACCACCAAGGAGATCAGCGCCCGTCTGGGCGTGGCCATCAAGACCGCCGAGACGCACAGGACCAACCTCATGCGCAAGCTCGGGCTGCACTCCATCGCCGCGATCACCAGGTACGCCATCCGCGAAGGCGTCGCCACGCTCGAAGAGTGATCAGGGCCCGCGACGCCGCGACAAGTTGCCTCTCTGCGGTCATCAGGACGCCCCCCCTGCGGGCTTGACCCGATACCCCCCCGGGCCGCGCGCTGCGATGCTCTCACCATCGAGTCTTTACCGACGGCCGCACAGGCGTCGGAGGACTTGGCATGGAGACCGCATTGCCCCGCACCATTCTCTCACCGATCGCGCTGGCTTCCCGAGACCAGGTGCTCAAGGTGATCAGCGCGAACAGGCTCGAGCGGGTCGAGCAGGTGTGCCACGAACTTCTCGAGGTCAACACCCGCGACATGTCCCCCGACGAGCCCGGCGTTCGCGCCTGCGTCGCCGCAGTCATCGAGGGCGTCCTCGCCGCCCTGGGATCCTCCAGGACCAGAGTCCTCGAATCCGCCATGCACGCCGTCGCGAGATTCGCCGCCCAGCGCGAGGGCGTCGACGCCCTGACCGTCGCCACCATCATCAAGGACGCGGCGTCCGTGATCGAAGTCGCCGAGAGCGATCCCGACCTGGAGGTCGCCATCAGGGCGGCGCTCGCGGTGTGCGATCAGCTGCTCGGCCCCGACCGCGACAAGGTCATCGCGTTCCTGGGCGTCGCCCTGGCCGACACCTCGCGGCCCAAAGAGTCCGAACTCAAGACGCCGACCGATTCACCCTGAAGCCAGAGAATCACGGCCTTCCATGAAGGAGAGGCAACCCCCATGGCGCTCGCCAACGAGACCGCCAGAACCCTGCTCGACCAGTTCCGACGCCAGATCAACACGCTCTACCGCGTCGAGATCGAAAGCGCGGCCTCGATCCCGATGATGATCCACGCCGCGACGACGACCTCGGTGCGTCAGGTGCTTCAAACCACGGCGGCCGCGTCCATCATCCACACCGCCCGCCTCGAAAAGGTCTTCGCGTCGGTCGGCGCCCGGCCGGACACGAACAGCCCCAGCGGCGTCGAGGGCCTCCTCAGGAGCGGCAGAGCGCAGGCCTCGCTCGATGCCGGCCCCTTCGTCCGCGACGCCAACCTGATCCTCCTGGCCCAGGCCCTGCAGCAGAACGAGATCACCCTCTACGGCGCCGCCCATGTCTGGGCCCAGACCCTCCAGCACGAAAAGGCCGCCGAACTGCTCAGGAAGAGCCTCGACGAGTCGCAGGCCTGGAGCAATCGCCTGATGGGCGTGGCCCACGCCCTGAAAGAGTCGATCGCCGACCACGCCTGCGCCTGCCTTCGCGCATCCGAACCACGGAGTTTTCGTCCAGCGCCCCCGCGCCGGATCGAGCTCTACAGACCCGCTGCCTGACGCAGCGCCTCACGAAGGAGCCGAACCATGGCGCCCGACAAGAAACCCGAGCACGACCAGAAGGCCAGGAAACCCGACCACAAGCCCGCGCCGAATGCGAAGCCGGACCCTGCGGCCAAGCCCGGCGCCTCCACGCCCCAGGGCAAGACCAAAGCCGACGCCAAGCGCTGACGGTCACACGGACCCCGCTGGAGAGCGGGAGGAGAGCTGTCCGGCGCAAGGAATTGCTTCGGACAGTTTCAGAGGCCGGCGCCCGGTGGCGCCGGCGCATCGCGATCGTGCGCCGAGCCAGCCGATCCGCCCGCGCCAGGGCGCGAACCGTGGAGACGCACACATGACGCCCGAAACGCCCAGAAAGCCCGACGACCACGACCGCAGCGAACTGCTCAACGGCGCCCGCCCACGCGCCGATGCGCGCCTCCTGAGCGATCTCGAGAACTCGGCGCCGGTCAAGCGACCGACCGTGCGCTCCCGCGGGCAATCCGCCGACCCCGCCGCGACCACACCGCAGACGAATGAGCCCTCGGCGCCATCCGGCCGCGAGCCCGGGAGCGCCGCCCGATGAACCAGAGACAAGCCTCCTCCAGCACGCGGCAGAATCTCGCGTTGCCGACGGGCATGACGCTCACTCCATGGCCCCGGCGTTCCCGACTCGCGTCGCCCGCACAATTTCGAAAGGTGAAAAGCACATGGGCATTGTCCTGCTCGTCGTTCTCGTCCTGCTGATCCTGGGCGCCGCGCCCCGCTGGCCGCACAGCAAGAACTGGGGCTACTTCCCCAGCGGCATCCTCGGGATCGTGCTCGTCGTCATCCTCATCCTCGTGCTCATGGGGACCATCCCCCGCGGCTTCTAGCCCCCGCACACCTCGGCCGACGCCGACGGAGATCCCCGCGCCGGCCATCGGAGTTCGCATGCAACCGCAACGCATCATCGGCGTCATCCTGACCGTGGCGGGCGTGATCCTCTTCATCATGGGGTTCAACGCCAAGGACTCGGTCGCCGATCGCTTCAGCAACTTCTTCACCGGCCACTTCACGGACGCCACCGTGTGGTACCTGGTCGGCGGCGCCGCCCTCGCCGTCGGCGGCGTCGTGCTCCTCGCCGCCCCGCTCCGCAAGCGCCTGACCTGAACCTCAGGCCGCCCGCGGCCCTGCGCGCCAGCGACGCCCGCCTCACAATCAGCCGCCGGGACGCCGCCTGCGCACGGCGTCCCCGCGCGCACAACACCACAATCTCACCCCCAAACTCCACCGGCGCGCGCAGGATCGCGCCCCTTTCCCGCTTCCCCCTTGCTTTCCCCCCGCGGCCACGCATCCTGCCCCCATGCACGACGCACCGCCCGCCCACGACAGCGCCGTCCCCTCCATCCCCACGCTCCTCGCCGAGTTCTTCTGCCCCAACCTCGTCACCCTCCCCGGCATCCTCGAACGCCACAACCTCACCCCCCAGCAGCTCCTGGACTTCGTCCGCCAGCCGCAGAACCAGGCCGCCCTCGAAGCCCTCCAGGAACTCAACCGCATCCGCGCGACCTTCGCCCTCGCCCACGCCCGCGCCGACTCCATCGGCGCCCTCCGGCGCATCCAGGAGCACTACTTCGCCCAGCTCGACCAGACCACCGGCGGCTACGGCGTCAGCCCCCAACTCACCGAAACCGCCCGCAAAGCCACCGCCCACCTCCTCGCCCTCACCGGCGACCTCCCCCCGCCGCCCGACCGCGCGAACCGCCGCCCCGAAGACGGGCCCAAGCAATCAACCGGCGATGGCCGCGGGGCTTCGGGTAGCAACGACGCAGACCCGCGCCGAACTGACGCCCTAACGACTGCGGAATCAGGAGGCGTGCCAACGGCGCCGGCGCGCGGCCGCCGCGCAGAGTGTGAAACGGCACGCGCGCCGACGATCCTCGAATGTTCGGGGCGCTCAATGTCAGCTGCAGTGCGCGCCCCACGCGCCGAGCACGATGTTGAGATCGGCAAAGTCCACTGTGCCGCTGAGATCGACATCGCCCGGCCCGCTGTAGGGGTAGCTCTGGTTGAAGTTGCCGAGGATCAGGTTGAGATCGGCGAAGTTCACCACGCCGTCGAAGTTCAGATCCGGCGTGCAGAACTGCGGGCCTCGCTCGAGCGTGGCCTCCCGCGACCACGACTCGATCAACTCGCCGCCGGCGAGGGTGTAGTTGCGGCTGGTCGAATCCACCGGAAGCGGATCGCGCAGAAGCGTGTACTGTCGCGAGGCAAGCGGCGTAGTCTCGGCCCGTCCGTCAAATGCAGAGAACAGGAGCGCAGCCACGAGCATCCAGCTTGGTGTCGTTCGCATCTTGGTCAATCTCCTATGCCCCGGGACTCACGGGAGCGTGACTGTGACCTGGAACGCGGAGACGCCGTCGGTGACCGGCAGCGTCGCCAGCCAGACCGAAGAAGCCTCCGAGCCGCTGAAGAATGTCGCGGCCACGCGCACATCGTTCGCGTTCTGTGTCACGGGCACAAGCCGCACCTCGACCAGCGCATCAAGCGGAACATGGCTGGCCTGGATGGTCAGGACGGCTGGATCGGCGCTCCGCGCCTCCGCATCGGTGTTGCCGAAGGTGAACAGCGCCCGTGGGTC
Organism: uncultured bacterium; assembly: GCA_938003595.1. GTDB lineage: Bacteria > Planctomycetota > Phycisphaerae > Phycisphaerales > UBA1924 > JACVCK01. The sequence goes on along the minus strand of CALKYH010000122.1, from coordinate 47 downwards.
TGCGGGAAGCGGCGAATTGCCGAGCATGACGGCGGCGATGCTCATCT
>CALKYH010000121.1 GCA_938003595.1 uncultured bacterium | reverse complement strand
GATCGGCACGGCGTACGGGATGATCGCGGGGTACGCGGGCGGGCGCGTGGACGCGACGATGATGCGGATCGTCGATGTGCTGTACGGACTGCCGTACATCCTGCTCGTGGTGCTGCTCGCCGTGGCGGTCGATGCGCTGGCGGACCGGGCGATGGCGTCGCGGCTGAGCGCGGGGGCGTCGGTCGATGCGATCGATCGGCAGCGGGCGTGGGTCAACATCGCGACGCTGCTCGTGGCGATCGGCGGGGTGTCGTGGCTGACAATGGCGCGGGTGGTGCGCGGGCAGACGATGAGCCTGAAGGCCAGGCCGTTCGTCGAGGCGGCGCGGGCGATGGGCACTCCCCGGCGGACGATCTTCCGCAAGCACCTGCTGCCGAATCTGCTGGGCCCGATCATCGTGTACGCGACGCTCACGGCGCCGCAGGCGATCCTGCAGGAGAGCTTCCTGTCGTTCCTGGGGATCGGCGTGACGCCGCCGACGCCGTCGTGGGGGAACATGGCGGCGGACGGGCTGAGCGAGCTGAACACTTTCCGGGCGAGGTGGTGGCTGCTGCTGTTCCCGTGCCTGGCGCTGGGAGCGACGCTGATCGCGCTGAACTTCCTGGGGGAGGGGCTGCGCGAGGCGGTGGACCCGAAGCGACTGGTGCGGAGGAGGGGGCGGTGACGGGCGATCGCCTGGAGATCGAGGGGCTGAGCGTGTCGTTCCGCGACGGGGCGGGGTGGCGGCGCGTGGTGCACGGAGCGAGCCTTTCGGTGCGGGCCGGGGAGACGACGGCGCTGGTGGGCGAGTCCGGCAGCGGGAAGTCCGTGACGGCGATGAGCGTGCTGGGGCTGCTGCCCCGGCGGGCGTCGCGGATCGACGCCGGGCGCATCACGCTGACGGAGGGCGGGCGCGACACGCAGCTGGCGAGCGCCGATGAGCGCACGCTGCGCGCCGTGCGAGGGCGGCGGATCGCGATGATCTTCCAGGAGCCGATGACCGCGCTGAACCCGGTGATGACGGTGGGCCGGCAGATCGTGGAGTGCGCGGAGCGTGCGGGGCTGAAGGGTTCGGCGGCGCGGGAGGCGGCGCAAGAGGCGCTGCACGCGGTGGGCGTCGATGACCCGGCGCGGCGGATGCGGTCGTACCCGCACGAGTTGTCCGGAGGGCAGCGCCAGCGGGCGCTGATCGCCGGGGCGCTGGTGGCGGGAGCGAACTGGCTGCTGGCGGACGAGCCGACGACGGCGCTGGATGTCACGGTCCAGCGGCAGATCCTGGACCTGCTGGCGCGGCTGCGCGAGGATCGCGGGCTGGGGATGCTCTTCATCACGCACGCGCTGCCCGTGGCGGCGAGCGTGGCGGATCACCTCGTCGTGATGGTGGCGGGGCGCGTGGTGGAGACGGGGCCGGCGCGGGAGACGCTCGCGGCGCCGCTGCATCCGTACACGCGGGCGCTGGTGGAGGCCTCTCCGGCGCTGGGCGCGCCCGCGAAGCGCGGCGGGGACGGGAGTTGGCTCGATGCGCTCGGGGCCGGGGACGAGCGCTACTGGGGCCCGGTGGCGGGGTGGGAGGAACCAAGGCTGAAGGAAGTCTCGCCGGGGCGGTTCGTCGCGGTGCGGAGCGAGGGCGCCGCGCTCGGCGCGGGGGTACCCTGAGTCATGCGCGTGATGCTGCTGGCGGATCGATCGTTCGCGACGCGGGAGCAGGCGATGCTCGCGCGGCTGCATGTGGGGCTGGCGGACGAGGGCTGCCGCGTGGTTCGAGCGGTGCCGCACGATGAAAACGCGACGCCGGACGACGCGCTGGGCCCGATCCTGGAATACGACGACCGGGCGTCGCTGGCGCCGGTGACGCTGCGCGCGGGCATGCTGCTGCAGAAGGCGGGGAAGTTCGGCCTGAGCCCTTCGGGGCACGACGACCGGCCGGTGGATGTCATCCACGCGTTCGGCGACGGGTGCTGGCGGCTGGCGCGGGCCTTGGCCGCGGCGTCGGGGGCGACGCTGGCGATGGAGGTCTGGTCGCGGGACGCGCTCTCGGCGGCGCACCGGCTGGACGCGGCGCACCGACGGGACGAGCAATTCCCGCGCGAGCGCTTCGTGTGGCTGGCGCCGGATGGAGCGATGGACGCGGCGCTGCGGACCTCCATGCCGCGGGCCAATGTGCGCCTGACGCCCTGGGGCGTGCATGTGCCGGGCCAGGTGTCGGCCTTCACGCGGGCGGAGCAGTCCATCGCGGCGGTGATCGTGGGCTCGGGCCGGCACGGCGCGGCGTGCCAGGCGGTGATCGGCGCTCTGTCGCGGATGTCGGACACCTTCCCGCAGCTGTTCGTCTTCGTGGACGACGCCTTCGTGCAGGCGCACCACAGCGTGTGGAAAGCAGCGGAGTCCGGCGGGTTGCTCAAGCGCCTGTCGGTCATCGAGAACCTCGAGGGCCGGCGCGAGCCGGTGGTGCACGCGGACCTGCTCATCCAACCCGAGGCGCGGGGCGAGCACCGGACCATCCTGCTCGACGCGATGGCGGCGGGCATGGCGGTCGCGGCGACGGAGGACGCGGACATCTCGGCGCTGATCGACGGCGAGACGGCGGCGCTGGTGCCCGGCGGCGCGGCGGTGGCGTGGGAGAAGGCGCTGCGGGGCCTGCTGTCGGACCTGGACGCGGCCAGGGCGCTGGGGCTGCGGGCGCGGGAGTTCATCCGGTCGGAGCGGCTGGCCAGCGCGCACCTGCGGGCGACGCTGAACGCGTACGCCGCGGGGGCGGCGGCGTCGGCGACGCCCTGAGGCCCGAGGATTCTCGGACGGCGGTGCGAATCGCCCGCGCGGGGCTTGCCCCGGGCGGGGGCGGGGGCATGCTGGAGATGGAATCTTGACGCGAACAGGCCCGGCCCCCCAACGCGCTCTGTGATGGGCGGCGCCGGCCCACGACAACCGGAGAGAGACAGATGATGCTGAGCACCTTCGCGGTGATCGCGGCGCTGGCGTATTCGCCGGGCGACCTTCCGCCGATCGTCGGCGCCACCGAGGCGCGCGACGCGCTGCTGGCCACGCCCGCGCCCTGGCCCTCGGGCCGGCCCGTGAGCGTCCGCCGGCCGGAGATCGGTCGGCATTGGTCGGAGCGCACGCCGGTGGGCTCGCGGACGCCGCTGAGCGAGATCACGCGGGGTGAGCCGGGCGCGGCGTCGTACGGCGCGCCGGCGAGGGAGATCGGCCAGCCGATCTACGCGCGGGTGAACCACGCCATCATCGCGATCGATCCGTGGTCGAGCATCGAGGGGCGCGGGGCGCTGGAGACGCTGGAGCTGGCGCGGAACGAGTGGCTGCGGGAGCAGGGGTACATCCTGCGGGTGCGGTCGCACTCGAACCCGAGGCCGCATTTCTCCGGCAGTGGCCAGCCGGCGCCGCGGGCGACGATCGAGCTGCACGACGAGCCGGGGCCGCGCCGGTCGCGGCTGCGGGTGAGCGCGGAGGCGCCGGGCGGGGAGGTCACGCGGGTGTCGCTGCCGCCTGCGTTCGTGGCGGCGGGGCCGGCGCGCGTGGTGGAGCCGGCGACGGCGATCGCGCAGGGCGAGGCCGCGCCGGAGTGAGCGTCAGCGCTGCGCGGCCCTGAGGTTGTTCAGCAGTTCGCGGGCCTTCTGGTGGCCCCGGTTCGCGGCGGCGGAGGCGAAGACCTCCGCATCGCTGGGGCGGCCGGCGCGGTCGAGCCACACGGCGGCGTCGAAGGCGAGGGCGGCGTCGTCCGGGCTGCGCGCTGAGGCGAGCATGAACAGGCCCGCGGCGTCGTCGGGGCGGGAGAGCATGGCGTAGCAGGCCGCGGCCTCGGCGAGGAGGTTGGGGTCCGCGAGCAGTTCATCGTCGGGCAGCGAGCGGAGGAGGCGGACGGCGGCCTCGGGCTCGTTGTCTCGTTTGAGGATGCGGGCTTCGATGAGCCGCCAGCGGGTGTTGGCGGGCTCGATGGCGCGGGCCTTGGCGATGTGCTGGCGCGCGAGGGAAAGCTTGTTCTCTTCGAGCGCCATGTCGGCGAGCACACCCCAGCCGATGGCCAGGCCGGGCTCGAGCTTGGTGGCGCGGAGGAGGCTGGCCTTGGCCTCGTCGCTGCGCCCGAGCTTGCGCTGGATCTGGGCGAGGTAGAGCGGGTGCTTGGGGTTGGTGGGATCGAGGGTCTGGGCTTTCCAGTAGTGCTCCTCGGCGCGGTCGGGCAGGCCGGCGGTGTTGGCGACGGCGGCGGTCGCGAATTCGAGTTCAGCGTGGTCGGGGCCGATGGCGATGGCCTCGACATAGCGCTCGTAGGCGTCGCGCGGGCGCTCGAGGCCCAGCAGCGCCTCGCCCATGAGGATGCGCGCGTCCTGGTCGGCGGGGGCGGCGGCGATGGCCTCCTGCAGGATGGCCTCGGCCTTGCCGGGCTCGCCGTCGCGCAGGTACTGACGGGCGCCGGAGAGCGCAGTCTGAACCTCGATCGCGGTCATCCGCCCGGAGGCGCCCCCGGAGCTGGCGGGCGCGGCGTCCGTGGCGGGCGCGGTCGCGAGCGAGCGGACCAGCATGATGGAGCCGACGATGATCGCCGCGACGCCCATGAAGCCGAGCATGGCGTAGCGGCGGTGGGCGCGGACTTGCTGGAGGCGGTCGTTCATCGGCGGGAAGGCGGATTCCTGGGGCGTGGGGCCCTGTGGCGCGGCGGGTACACTCTCGGCCCATGCCTGGACCGGACCTACCCAAAGCGTATCGACCATCCGACCACGAGGGGCGCATCCGCGCCCGCTGGGACGAGGCGAGGGCCTTCCACGCCGACCCCCGGAAGGTCACGGACGGGGGCAAGACGCCCTATTCGATCGTCATCCCGCCGCCGAATGTCACGGCGGCGCTGCACCTGGGGCACGCGCTGAACAACACGCTGCAGGATGTCCAGGCCCGGGCCCACCGGATGATGGGGGACGAGACGCTGTGGATGCCGGGGACGGACCACGCGGGCATCGCGACGCAGACGGTGGTCGAGAAGCGGCTGCTCAAGGACGAGGGCAAGCGGCGCACCGAGTACGAGCGCGATGTGTTCGTGGGCAAGGTGCAGGCGTTCAAGGACGAGTACGAGCAGGTCATCACGGGTCAGCTCAAGGCGATGGGCTGCTCGTGCGACTGGGACCGGCAGCGCTTCACGATGGACGAGGTGTGCGCCAAGGCGGTGCGCGAGGCGTTCTTCCGGCTGTTCAGCGACGGGCTCATCTACCGGGGCAAGCGCCTGGTGAACTGGGACCCGGTGACGCAGACGGTGCTGGCGGACGACGAGGTGGAGATGGAGGAGGTGGACGGCGCCTTCTACTACCTGCGGTACCCGCTGTGCGACGGCGGCGGCGCGCCGATCACGCTGAAGCTTTGGAACCACGCCACCGGCAAGACCGAGGAGCTGTCGCATGTGACCGTGGCGACGACGCGCCCCGAGACCTATCTGGGCGATACGGCGGTGGCGGTGAACCCGCGCGACCCGCGCTGGGCGGCGCTGAGCGCAGCCAGGGCGCATGTGAAGCTGCCGTTCGTGGGGCGGGTGATCCCCGTGCTGGCGGACGACTATGTCGTGCTGCCCGCGGCGCTGCACGCGGACCCGGAGGCGGCCAAGACCGACGCCAAGGCCGCGATGGCGACGGGGTACCTGAAGGTGACCCCGGCGCACGATCCGAACGACGCGGAGATCGGCAAGCGGCACAACCTGCCGGCGATCAATGTGATGGCGCCGGACGCGAGCATCAGTGACAAGCACGGCTGGACGGATGTCGGCGAGGCGAGGCGCTTCGTGGGCATGAGCCGCGAGGATGCTCGCCAGGCAGTGGTCGCGGCGTTCCGTGAGGCGAACCTGCTGGAGGCGGTCAAGCCGCACCGGCACAGCGTGGGCCATTCGTACCGAAGCCACGCGGCGATCGAGCCGTACCTGAGCGATCAGTGGTACATCGCGGTGAAGAAGCCGATCCCCTCGCTGCCGGACAAGGGGCTGATCCCCGGGACCGATGTGCCCGTGCACTCGCTGGCGGGGCTGGCGCTGGCGCCCGTGCTGGACGGCTCGGTGCGGTTCGTGCCGGAGCGGTACACCAAGACCTACCAGACCTGGCTGGAGAACCTGCGCGACTGGCCGATCTCGCGGCAGTTGTGGTGGGGACACAGGATTCCGGTGTGGAGCGCCGCGGACTCCGCGAAGACGCCGGATGGCGCGGCGATGCAGACCATTGGCGACACGGAGTTTGTGTGCGCGAAGGACGCCGAGCAGGATCGGCCCGACCTGCATCGACAACTCCATGAGCGAGGTTTCCGCCAGGACCCCGACGTCCTCGACACATGGTTTTCCTCCGGCCTCTGGCCGCTGTCCACGATGGGCTGGCCCGAGCCGGATCAGTCGGCTGAGACACGCGGGCTGCTCGCGGCGTTCAACCCGACCGATGTGCTGTGCACGGCGCGGGAGATCATCACGCTGTGGGTGTCGCGGATGGTCATGTTCAACCGCTACTTCCTCGCGTCCGGCGGCGAGCCCGGGCCGGTCCCGTTCCGGGATGTGTTCATCCACGCGATGATCCAGGACGGCGAGGGGCGGAAGATGAGCAAGTCCCTCGGGAACGGGGTGGACCCGCTGGACATCATCGCCACGCACGGGGCGGACGCGATGCGCTACACGCTCTGCCACATGACCACGCAGACGCAGGATGTGCGGATGCCGGTGGAGCGGGACGAGGCGACGGGGAAGAACACCTCGCCGAAGTTCGACCTGGGTCGGAACTTCTGCAACAAGCTGTGGAACGCGGCGCGGTTCGCGATCGCGATCCTGGAGGACGACTCCCCCACCGCCGCGGGCGAGCTGTCGCTGCCGGACCGGTGGATGCTCTCGCGCCTGGAGGCGACGGTCCGCGAATCGACCGAGGCGATCCGGGGGTACGAATACTCCGCGTACGCGCAGGGCGTGTACGACCTGCTGTGGCGGGATTTCTGCGACTGGTACCTCGAGGCCATCAAGCCCACGGTGCGCCAGAACGCCGCCCAGAAGGCCGTGCTGCGGGCCACGCTGGACGCGATCCTCCGCCTGCTGCACCCGATCTGCCCGTTCATCACGGAGGCCATCCACGAGCGCCTGCGCACCATCCCCGCGGCGCCCGTCCACGGCCTGACGCTGGGCGAGGCCAATCTGCTGTGCCTGGCGCCGTGGCCGACGGCGGAGGGCTCGCTGCACAACGCGGACGCGGAGGCGCGGTTCGAGCGGCTGCGTTCGCTCATCGGGGCGATCCGCGAGGCGCGGGCGCAGCAGAGCATCCCGCCCAAGCGGAGGATCACGCTGCACCTGCACGCCGGGGCGAAGGACTTGGCGGGGCAGATCCAGGACGCCGCGGGGCTGGTGGAGACGATGGCGGGGCTGGAGCGGGCGACGCTCGATCCGGCGCCGAGCGGCGAGCCGACCTCGCCCCTGACCTTCGAGGCGATGGAGCACCGTCTGGGCGGGCTGTTCGACGCGGCCTCCGGCGGCGACCTGGACGCCGAGAAGGCGCGTCTGAACAAGAAGGTCGAGGACCTGAGCAAAGAGATCGCGGCGCTGGAAGGGCGGCTGAACAACCCCGGCTATGCCCAGCGGGCGCCCGCGGCGCTGGTGCAGCAGACGCGCGATCAGCTCGCGACGAAGGTGGCCGAGCGCGACGCCACGAGCGCCGCGCTGAAGGGGCTGGGCTGATGCGTCGTTGGGCGGCCGTCATGCTGGGCGCGGCGCTGCTGTGCGGCTGCGCGAGCGGGCCTGCGCCGGAGGCGGTGTCGCCGGGGCTGGTCTCGGAGCGCCCCGGCGCGGCGCCGGCGGAGGAGTTCTTCACGATCGAGTCGGTCGAGACCTGGACCTTCGGCGGGGCGCTGGGGCGGCAGATCAACACGCGGAACTACCGGCTGTTCACGACGGAGAAGGACGCGGTGATCGTGGACCGGGCGCCGCGGTTCCTGGAGCTGGCGCTGGACCATTACCGCAGCGCGCTGGGCCCGCTGCCGGCGCCGCCTCTGAAGCTGGACACCTTCCTCATGGACAACCGGACGCAGTGGTCGCGCCTGACGCTGCAGATGCTGGGTGAGCAGGGGCGGCGGTACCAGGCGATCGGCCGCGGCGGGTTCGCGACGGGCGGGCGGGCGTTCCTGTACGACATCGGGCTGTTCGACACGCTGGCGATCGCGGCCCACGAGGGCTGGCACCAGTACACGCAGCGGACCTTCCGAGATCCGCTGCCGGTGTGGCTGGAGGAGGGCATCGCGGCGTACATGGAGGGCCACCGCTGGGCGGGGCCGGAGCCGGTGTTCCTGCCGTGGGCGAACCTGGAGCGATTCGACCAGCTGCGCTCGGCCAAGGCGCGCGGGGCGGTGATGACGCTGCCGATGCTGCTGGATTCCTCGCCTCAGGACATGCTGGGCGTGGTGGGCGACGGAGCGCTGACCTACTACGCGCAGGTGTGGGCGCTGATTCATTTCCTGAACGAGGGCGCCGACGGGCGTTATCGGGAGACGCTGCGGGCGCTGCTGGTGCAGGCGTCGCAGGGGCAGATGCGCCAGACGCTGGCGAACCAGCTTGGCGCTCCGAGCGCGGCGCGAGCGCTGACAGCGCGGCGCGGGCCGGAGGTATTCCAGGCGTACTTCGGCGAGGATCTGACCCAGGTCTCGCGTGAATACGAGGCATTCATGTCGCGCCTGGTGATCGCGGGGTCCCGCGGGCCGATCGCGGAGGGTCGATCGCCGTTCGAGGCCGCGCGGTAGAGGAGCCCGCCGACGAAACTGGCGGAATCCGCGAATGAGGTCCGATAGATGGGTTCGGCGAGCCGGCGGAGCCGGGCGAGTTCCTGAAAAGCCCCCAGACCGGGCCGACCGGACGCCGAATGGAGACCGAATCTTGAGCCCTGAAAGGCGCAAAACTGTTTGTTTTGTTTGCCTGAGGGGGTATCGCTCTGTATTCTGAACGCTTGGGAGGGACCGTCTTAAGCGCTGATCACGGAGGCGGCGCCCCCCTTAGCTTCGGTCTCGCAGCGTCCGAACGGGTCGGAACCCGGACGGGCGGTTGGTTTTCTTCCGGGCTTACATCTGGCTTCCCTCTTACTCAACGCCCCAGGCTTGCAGCGATGCAGGTCTGGGGTTTTTCGTTGGGGTTTACGGCCGTGTGATGCCGCCGTTGCGGGACTTCCGCACACCACGGACGGCGTAACCCAGCGCCAGCGCCGAGAGCGCCAGGGCGATGCCGACGGTGAACAGGGGGCCAGCGTCGGGCTTCTCCGCGCCAGCAGCGGCGGCGTAGCCCGCGAGTCCCACGAGCGGGCCGAAGGTGTAACCCAGCCCGATCAGCGTTTCGTGGGTTCCACCGGCGTCCACCTCGGCGCCGCCGACCTCCATGGCGTAGTAGAGCGCCGCGGCGTAGACGCCGCCCAGGCCGATCCCGAAGAGCGCGAGCCCCACGACGAGAACGGGCACACTCGAGGCCGTCACAGCGAGCCCAAAGCCGAGCATCAGCGTGCCGCCGGTCCATAGAGGGGTCCGCCAGCGCCCGTGCCAGCCGTGCCACACGCCGAAGAGCAGGAACACGAGCGTGCGGCTGATGAGGTAGGTGGACGCCAGGGGCGTGGCCCAGGCGACGGGCACCTGCAGGCGCGAGATGATCGTCGGCAGCAGCGGGCCCAGGCAGTACATCAGGAAGTACGAGGTGGGCAGCAGGAAACGGAAGACCCTCAGCAGCGGCTCGTAGACGGGCGGGTGCGGGTGGTCCTCGTGGACATGGCGCGGCGGCTCCTTCGGGAAGGCGAGGAGGATCACGCTGGAGCTGATGGTGATGAGCGAGGCGATCGGCAGGACGAGCAGCGCATGCCCGGCGTCGATAAGCGGGGCGATGCCCCAGGCCATGGCGACGCCGGCGGAGGCCCAGGTGACATTGAAGGTCGCGGTGGCGGTGCGCAGGCGCTCGGCGCGCCGGCCGCCGCTGAGGTAGGACTCGACGATGGGCCAGAGCGCGCCGCTGATCATGTTGTAGAAGAACACCGCGGGCCAGATGACCCACGGGTGCGCACGGAGGACCCAGGGCAGGGCGCCGACGATGGCCAGCATCGTGAGCACGGCGCCGACGGCGGCGCGCGTCGAGAACCAGGGCAGGCGCTCGGCCAGGCGGCGAAGCCCGGGGCCCACGCCCATCGCCCCGGGGATGTAGCCGAGCCCGAGCGCCAGGCCGAGCATCAGATTCTGGCGGGCGTTGAAGTCGAACGCGGCCTGCGCGATGAACGGCAGACCGATCGTCACCGACGCCGTGGTGACGCTGTTGAGCCAGGTGAGCGCAAGGACGGCCCGCAGGGAGGCGGGCGCCCGGGGCGCGGCGGATTGTCCGTTGGGATCGCGGCTGGCCATTGGGGGGCCCTCGGGCCACGGAGAGGGCGCCGTTGCCGCGCGGGGGCGGAGATCGTAGCATCGTCCGTTCGGCTCACCCGGAGGCCCGGTCTGCTCCAGACCCGTCCGGCGCGTCGAAGAAGTCCCCGTAGCTCAACTGGATAGAGCGTCGGCCTCCGAAGCCGAAGGTTTTGGGTTCGAATCCCGACGGGGATATTTGATCGGAGCGAGTCAGGCCTCGGCGAAGAGGGCCTCGACGAACTGCTCCGGGTCGAAGGGCTGCACATCCTCGACCGTCTCCCCCACTCCCACGAACTTGACCGGGGCCCCGAGCGCCTCGCGGATGGCCACGACCACCCCGCCCTTGGCGGTGCCGTCGAGCTTGGCCAGGAAGATGCCGGTCACGCCGATGGCCTTGGAGAACTCCTCGGCCTGGCGGATGGCGTTCTGGCCGCTGGTGGCGTCGAGGACCAGCAGGACCTCGTGGGGCGCGCCGGGGATCTTGCGGGCGATGATGTCGCGGACCTTCACCAGTTGTCGCATCAGGTGGTCCTGCGTGTGCAGCCGGCCGGCGGTGTCCACGATGAGGATGTCGGCCTTGCGGGCGACGGCGGCCTCGCAGGCGTCGAACGCCACGGCGCCGGGGTCGCCGCCCTGCTTGCCCTTGACGATCTGCACGCCGAGCCGATCGGCCCAGATCTCCAGCTGATGCACGGCGCCGGCCCGGAAGGTGTCGCACGCGGCGAGAACCACGCTCTTGTTCTGCGACCGCAGTAGGCCGGAGAGTTTGGCGATGCTGGTGGTCTTGCCGGCGCCGTTGACGCCGGCGACGAGGATCACCGTGGGGGTATGGATTCCGGGGGCGCCGGGCGTCTGCGGGGCCTGGGCCAGGCGCCGGTCCTCGGCGGGCCACATGGCCTTGAGCTCGCGCTTGAGGTAGTCGATCACCTCGTCGCCGCGCTCGATCTTGCCGGCCTTGAAGTCCTTGCGAAGGCCCTCGACGAGGCGCCGCGCGGCGCGGACGCCCAGGTCGGCGCGGATGAGGCGGGCTTCGAGTTCTTCGAGGAGCTCGTTGTCGATGCGCCGGCCGCGCAGGAAATTGACGACATCGCCGGCGCCGCCGAGGAGAGCCTCGCGGGTGGCGGTCAGACCCTTGCGGATCTTCGAGATGGCGGACCCGAACAGCGCCATGGCGTCAGGCGATCGGTCCCGCGGGCTCGGAGGGCTCGCCGGGGAGGGCGTCGTCGATCTCCTCGAGGACGACATCGACGGTCAGGCCGGGCTGCTCGGCGAGGACGCGCTTGAGCACCTTGTCGAGCACGGCGTTGACGAAGGCGGGCGAGCGATCGGTGCTGAATTCCTTGGCCAGGCGCACGGCCTCGTTCACGGCGATCTTGGGGTGGGTGCGCCCGCTGGTCATCTCGTGGTGGCCGAGCCGCAGGATCGCTCGATCGACGGCGGGCTGGCGGTGGGCGGGCCACTCGGGGGCCAGGTCGCGGATATCGCGGTCGGCCTCGGCGCGTCCGCGCCAGGCGCCGAGCGCCAGGTCCATCGCCTTGTTGGCGTCGCGCCGCTCGAAGTCGTCCTCGACGAGGGACTCGAGCACGACCTCGATGTCGCTCTCGCCCTGGGCGTCGAGCTGGTACAGCGCCTGGAGGGCCTTGCGTCGGATGGATCGGGGCGTGGCCATGCGGGTGTGATCCTACGCCTTCCGCCGGAGGTCGCGCAGGGCGGCGGCGGTCGCGATCGCGGCCTGCATCGCCTCGGCGCCCTTGTTGCCCAGCGCGCCGCCCGCTCGGGCCTCGGCCTGCTCCTGGTTGTCCACGGTCAGCAGCCCGAATCCGACGGCGATGGGCGTCTGCGCGCTGATCATCGCCAGCGTGGAGGCCACGGCGTCGGCGATGACGCGGTCGTGGCTGGTCTCGCCCTTGATGAGGCAGCCCAGGGCGACGAGGGCGTCGAAGCGGCCGGATTTCGCGGCGCCGCCCGCGAGCGTGGCCAGCTCGAACGAGCCGGGCGCCGCGATGATCTCAAGGTCGGCGTCGTTGCCGCCCAGGGCCCGAAACGCCTCGGCCGCGCCGTCGCGCAGGCGGTCGGTGACGCGCGCGTTGTAGCGGGCGACGATCACGGCGACGCGCAGGCCGGCGGCGCTGAGGCCTGGCGACGGGATGGCGGGCTGACCGGACATGGGGGGCGGAGTGTAGGTCGGCGGGCGTCGGCGCTCCATGCCGCGACGATTCCGGGGGCTGGGCGGGCGAGCGGGTACCATCGACCGCCGTGCAGGCCGTCTTTGTCCGATTAGCCCCGATCCTCCACCTGACGCGCGTGACGACGGCGTTCGCGGCGGTGGGCAATGTCTGGTTTGTGATCCTCTGGACGCGGGCCATGGCGCCGCACGAACGATCAACCCTCAGCGACGCGCGGCTGCCCTCGCTGCTGGCGGCGGGCGCGGTGATGGCGGTGGCGCTGTTCGCGTTCGCCAACGCCCTGAACGACACGCTCGACCTGCGCCGGGACCGGATCCTGCACCCGCGCCGGCCGCTGCCCTCGGGCCGGCTGAACCTGGACGCGGCGATCGGGTTCCTGGTGCTGAGCCTGATGGCGGCGATCCTGGGGTCGCTGGCGCTGGGGACCTCTGCGGCGCTGATGTGCCTGCTGACCGCGGGCGCGGTGTTCTTCTACAACGCGGCGGCGCGGTTCGTGCCGTCGGTCGGGCTGGTGGCGCTGTCGCTCATCTACGGCGCGCACATGCTGATCCCGAATGTCGACCTGGTGTTCGTGTGGCCGGTGTGGCTGGTGATGACGCACGCGCTGCTGGTCGCGGCGGTGACGCACCGGCTGAGCGAGCGCCGGCCGACGCTCTCGCCCGCGGCGATCGTGACGGCGACGCTGGGCTGGGTGTTCTGGTCCGGCCTGCTGCTGTATGTGGGCGCGACGCGCGCGGGCTCGGTGTGGCCGGACTTTGTGCGCCCGACGGCGGCGATCGGCCCCGTGATCCTGGCGGCGCTGTACGCGGCGCTGAGCTGGCGGCGGGTGCGTCAGCTCGGCGGCGGCCCTCGCGCCGCGGACAAGGTCTCGCGCTACGGGGCGCTGTGGCTCACGCTGTACCAGACGGCCTGGCTCGCCGGGCAGGGGCTGATGCACGAAGCGGCGATCCTCGGCGGGCTCGCCCTGGCGGGCTTCCTGGGGATGACGCTGCTGCGGGAGTTGTACGCGTCGATCGAGCAGCCGCTGGTGTACCGGCGTTGAGCACTGATCCGGGGGATCAGGTCCAGCCCAGGGCGTAGAACACCGCGGTGAAGATCAGGTCGGCGAAGATGATCGCGACGATGGACTCGACCACGGTGCTGGTGGTGGCGCGGCCCACGCCCGCGGCGCCGCCGGTGACCTTCAGCCCGTTCGCGCAGGCGATGAGCCCGATGAGCATGCCGAACACGCCGGCCTTCACCAGGCCGGTCAGGAAGTCGCGCGGGCCGACCTGGTCGATGGTGCTCTGGATATAGGCGTGCGGCGGGATATTGAGCACCGTCGCCGACATCACCAGGCCGGCGCCGACGGCCATGATGTCCGCGATCACCGCGAGGGCGACCAGGCTGGTGGTGGTGGCGATCAGGCGGGGGACGACGAGGAAGCGCACGGGGTTGAGCGCGTGAGCCTCCAGCGCCTCGATCTCTTCGCCCACGACCATGGTGCCGATCTCGGCGGCGATGGCGGCGCCCGCGAAGCCGGTCAGCACGATGCTCGCGATGAGCGGGCCCAGCTCGCGCAGCACCGCGACGGCGATGATGTTCGGCACCAGGCGCACCTGGCCGAGGTTGTCCAGCGGCGGGGCCATCTGCAGGCCGAGGATGAAGCCAACGGCGCCGGAGACCAGCGACACGATGAAGATCGAGCCAACGCCCACGCGCACGATCTGCGACACGATCGCGGGGCGGCCGAGGCGGATCTTCCGGTTGAACAACGCGCGGCTGAGCCAGTGCGTGGCCTGCGTGAGCAGATACCACATCCCGCCGATGTGCTCGAGCAGCCCCAACATGCGGCCGCCCACGGCGTCCAGAAACTGGAGGATCAGGTTGGGATGGGCTGGGGCGTCCGTGCTCATGGGCGCGGATCAGGTTACAGCGTCTTGGCGGCGGCCGCGTCGTCGGCGATCTTGAAGAGCTGGTCCAGCCGGGCGATCTCGAGGATCGAGCGGACCCGGGTCTGCACGCCGCAGAGCACCAGCGTCATCGACTGGCGGCGGGCGATCTGCATGGCCTCGACGAGCGTGGCGACGCCGGAGGAGTCCATGTAGGGGACGCCGGAGAGATTGACGATGAGGCGCCCGGGTTTCTCCTCGGCGACCTTCTTGAGTCGCTCGCGGAAGGCGGGCGAGCGGTGCAGATCGACATCGCCCTCGGGGGAGACGATGATGGTCCCGGCGTCGCGTTCGATTTTGACTTCCATGGCGTCGCTCATGCGTTCTGATCTCCACGAGTGGGCTGGGTGGCCGGCGCTCCAGAGGCGCCGGCTTCTTGCTCGGGGAGGGCCGAGATCCCGCGTCCTCCGCCGGCGCTGGGCAGCCGGCGGCTCATTCTCAGGCGCATGCCGCCGCCGTCTCGCGGCTCCCACACGACGCCTTCCATGACTTCCTTGATGATGTGCACGCCCAGGCCGCCCGGGCGGATGTCCTCGAGGTTGCGTCCCTTGATCTTCGTCGGGTCCACCTGGGGCGCGAGGTCTTCGACGATGATGCGGATGCCCTGGATCGACTCATCCGCCTCCACGGCGCTGAGGCCCAGCCAGATCGGCTTGTCCGAGGCGTTGCCGTAGCCGTGCCGGATGATGTTGCAGACCGCTTCGTCCACGGCCAGCGCGATGTGCGAGCAACAGCTGTCGTCGAAGCCCAGCTGCTTGGCGAAGGCCAGCACCGCCGACCGGGCGGTCGCCAGGAATCGCGGCTGGCTGAGCAGCCGGACGGAGACATCGGATGGGGTGGGCTCGTGGTGGCTCATCGGCTCGCGTCCGCGGATCGAGGCCCCGCGGGGGGTTGAGAGGTCGTCGCGGCGTTCTGATGATCGGCCATCGCCGCGCCCGGGGCCACTGGAGAGGCCTGGGCGGCCTGATTCCCGCCGTCCTTCCACCAGGCGACCCAGGCCCGGATGGCCTCTTGGCGGCTGGGCTCGGGGGCGTCGTGCTGGTACCCCAGGGTCTGGCCGGTCATCTGCTCCAGGGCCCGGATGGCCAGCATCCGCTGGGCGGGGTCGTCGCTGCCGAGCATGGTGATCAGGTTGGGGATGGCGCCCTGGTCGTCGTCGGCCACGGCGACACCCAGCGCCCGGGCCCGGGCCTGCGGGCTGGACGACGCGAACCCCTGCTCCTCGGGGGGGATGGAGCAGGCCGGCAGGCAAAGAGCGGAGGCGGTCGTCGCGACAAAAAAGATGCGGGCGACAACCGGGCCCCCGGGGGCGGGACGCATCGGCATGGGGATATCCTAGTGGCCTCATGGCAAAGACCGCCAGTCCGCTTCCTCACGACGAAGTCGTCCCCGTGCTCGACTTCGGCGGCCAGACAGCCCAGCTCATCGCGCGCCGGGTGCGCGAGGCCGGGACCTTCAGCGTGCTTGTGAGGCCGGACATTCCCGCGGCGGAGCTGGCGGCGATGAAGCCCAAGGGGATCATCCTCTCGGGCGGGCCGAGCAGCGTGTACGACGCCGACGCGCCGACCTGCGACCCGGCGATCCTGGAGATGGGGCTGCCCGTCCTGGGCATCTGCTACGGGATGCAGCTGGCGTGCCGCATGATGGGCTGCGCCGTGGAGCCGGTCCGCCACCGGGAGTTCGGGAGGGCGAACCTGGACATCGTCAAGGGCCGACCCAGCGAGGGCGACCTGTTCGCGGCGATCCCGCAGCGGACGGCGGTGTGGATGTCCCACGGCGACCAGGTCAAGGACATCAACGACGACCTGCTCACGCTCGCGGGCACCACCACCTGCCCGCAGGCGGCGGTGCGCCACAAGGCCCGGCCGTTCTACGGCGTGCAGTTCCACCCTGAAGTCACGCACACGCCCCACGGCGTGGACATGCTGCGCAACTTCCTGTTCGAGGTCTGCGGGTGCAAGGGCGCGTGGAAGATGTCGGAGTATGTCGAGACCGTCACCGAGCGGCTGCGCGAGCAGATCGGCAAGGACCGCGTGCTGTGCGGGCTGTCGGGCGGCGTGGACTCCGCGGTGTGCGCCGCGCTGATCCACCGCGCAGTGGGCGACCAGCTCTCGTGCGTGTTCGTGGACAACGGGCTGCTGCGGAAGAACGAGCGGGCGCTGGTGGAGACGACCTTCCGCGATCACTTCCACATCGACCTGCATGTCGTGGACGCGTCGGAGGAGTTCCTGTCGGACCTCAAGGGCGTGACCGACCCGCAGGTGAAGCGCAAGCGGATCGGGGCGCGGTTCGTGAAGGTGTTCCAGGAGGCCGCGGCGCGGATCACGCCGCGCCCCGTGAGCGGCGCGCCGAGCGGCTTCAAGTTCCTGGCGCAGGGCACGCTGTACCCGGATGTGATCGAGTCCGGGCACGGGCACGCGGGCAAGTCGGCGAACATCAAGCTGCACCACAATGTCGGCGGGCTCCCGGAGAAGCTGGGGTTCGATCTGGTCGAGCCGCTGCGCGAGCTGTTCAAGGACGAGGTCCGCAAGATGGGCGAGGTCCTGGGCATGCCGGACGCGATGATCTGGCGCCACCCGTTCCCCGGGCCGGGCCTGTCGGTGCGGGTGCTGGGCGAGGTCACGCGCGAGCGGCTCGAGGTGCTGCGCGACGCGGACGAGATCGTGCTCGAGGAAATCGTCGCGGCGAATCTGTACCGCTCGACGAGCCAGGTGTTCGCGGCGCTGCTGCCGGTGCAGAGCGTGGGCGTCATGGGCGATGGCCGGACCTATGAGAGCGTGCTCGCCGTGCGGGCCGTGGAAACGCAGGATTTCATGACGGCCGACTGGTGCCGCATCCCCTACGATGTGCTCGCGACGA
>CALKYH010000120.1 GCA_938003595.1 uncultured bacterium | reverse complement strand
CTGGGCGGCGCCGGTGATCATGTTCTTGACGAAGTCGGCGTGGCCGGGGCAGTCCACGTGAGCGTAGTGACGATTCTTCGTCTCGTACTCGGTGTGGGACGCCGCGATCGTGACGGTCTTGGACGCGTCGCGAACGGTGCCGCCCTTGGTGATCTCGGCGTAGCTCTTGGCGGTGCCGCCGTTGAGGTGAGCGGAGCGGGCGGCGAGAGCGGCCGTCAGCGTGCTCTTGCCGTGGTCGATGTGACCGATGGTGCCGACGTTGACGTGCGGCTTGGTTCTCTCGAATACGCCCTTGGCCATTTGGGTCTGACCTCCAATGAAATCCGCGTCAGGGCGCTTGCCCGGGAACGCGAGCCGATGACACAGAGCCCGCCGACGGACCAGCGCCGTTGGTGCGAGCGGATGCTCCGGCGGTGAAGCCGGAGTTGCGACGGAGCCGAACCGTTCGGCGACCGCCCGAGGCCGCGGCGTCCAACGCCGAGACCCACAAACTCTTCCCTTTCGCGCCGAGGCGCGGAAGGGGCGTGAGGATATCCCACCTGCTTCGGCCCCGCACGCCGGGCGCGGGCCGAATCACAACAAAGCCACCGGCGGGGATTGAACCCGCGACCTCACCCTTACCAAGGGTGCGCTCTACCGCTGAGCTACGGTGGCGTCCGAAACCGCCGCCCGGGGGCCGGGCTGAGGGGGCATGAATGTAGCCCTGCCGATGCGGGCGTACAAGCGCCCCGTCAATGGTGGCCGAGTGTGAATAAGGTTTTTGTTCGGTATATTGCCCGGGCCGACCAGGGCCCGGGGGCCCCGGCCGACAGGACCAGCCCTCCGCCGCGATACTCCCCCCGTGCGACCCGCCGTCTTTCTCGATCGCGACGACACCCTCATCCGCCGGCGCGGCGGGCTGCCCACCGGCGACCTGGGCGATCCGGCGCAGGTCGAGGCCATCCCCGGCGCCCGGGAGGCGCTGGCGCGCCTCAAGAGCGCGGGGTACACGCTGGTCGTCGTGACCAATCAGGGCGGCGTGGCGCGCGGCGTGTACACGATGGTCGAGGTGGACGCGGTGAACGCCGTTGTCAACGAACTCATGGGCGGCGTCATCGACGCGTTCCGCGCCTGCCCGTGGCACCCCAAGGGCACAGTGCCGCAGTGGACGCGCGAGCACCCGTGGCGCAAACCCGCGCCGGGCATGATCCTCGATGCGGCGGAGACGATGGGGCTGGATCCGAAGAAGTCCTGGATGCTCGGCGACGCCGAGCGCGATGTGCAGAGCGGCAAGGCGGCGGGCTGCCGCACGATCCTGGTCGGCGACGGCGCGGCGTACCGCGCCTACCACCCCGACGAGCCGCGCACGCCCAGCGTGGCGGACTTCGCCGTGGCGCGGATCGAGGACGCGGCGGAGATCATCCTCAACTCGCGTTCGGCGCGTCAGCCGGCGATGCCCGGCGAGGCCTCGCGCGCGCTGGTCGTGCTGCCCTCCTGGATCGGCGACGCCGTGATGGCCACGCCCGCGCTAGGGATGCTCCGCGCCGCGCGCCCCGGCGCGCTCATCGGCGGGTTGGCGCGACAGGGCGTGGACGAGACGCTCGAGGGCGCCGGCCTGGTGGACCAGTTCCACAAGGCCGCGAGCGGCGGCATCATGGCGCCGAAGGTCTCCGCCCAGCGCGTGCGGATGGGTCGGTACGGCTCGGCGCTGCTGCTGACCAACTCGTTCTCGACGGCGCTCACGGCGCGGCTCGCGGGCATCCCGAGGCGCGTCGGCTACGAGCGCGACGGGCGCGGCGTGCTGCTGTCCGAGCGGCTGCACCCGCTGCGGCGTCGCGATGTGGAGCCCTTCAAGCGCGCCCCGGACCGCCAGAACGAATGGGCCCCGGTCAGCGCGTGCGAGTACTACACGCGCATCGCGCGGTTTTTCCTCGGCGACGAGGCGCCGCCCGCCGGGCCCATGCGCCTGGGCGCCACCCCCGCGCAGGAGGACGCCGGGCATGCCGTGCTGGAGCGCGCCGGCGTCGCGATGGGAGAGGCGTACGCCGTGCTCAACCCCGGCGGCAACAACCCCGCCAAGCGCTGGCCGGCCGAGCGCTTCGCCCAGGCCGCGGCGCTGTTGTCGCAGATGGGCCTGCGCGTCCTCGTGAACGGCTCGCCCGCGGAGGGCGAGGTGACCGGCGCCGTCGTCGCCGAGTCCACGCGCCTGGTCGGGCGCGCCGGGGCCGTGGTGGACCTCTCGCACTGCGGCGGATCGCTCGGCGCGCTCAAGCCCATCCTGCGCGACGCGCGGCTCCTGCTGACCAACGACACCGGGCCCCGGCACATCGCCGCGGCGTTCGGGACGCCGGTCGTCGCGCTCTTCGGCCCCACCGATCCGCGCTGGACCGACCTGACCGGCTTCCTGCCCCCGCGTCGCGACCGCCGCGCGGCGCCGCTGGAGAGGGTCGTTGTCGCGGACCCGACGCTGCCGCCGGAGCTGGTCGCCGACGACCACCCGGAGCGCTGCGCCATCGAGAAGATCGAGCTCAGCGCCGTGATGGAGGCGATCGAGGCGCTGCAGATCTAGGCGAGGGGGTTCACCTTCGGCGTCGGGTCGCCGTGCTCCTCGATGGCCTGCTCCACCGCCCGCCACGCGGCCTTGCGCGCGAGCAGCGGGGCGCCGTCGGGGCGCTTGTCGTCGGTGGTCGCGGCGAGCAGAACCCGCATCCGCATCGTGCGCGACGGCGGGCAGCCGCAGCCCAGCGGCTCGAGCATGAGCGACACCAGCATCCGCAACCCGCCGATGCTCAGCCGATCGCGCCGGATGGCGACGGCGTCGATGACGGCGATGGTCGGCGCCTCGCCCGCGAGGTCCACGATGAGGTTGGAGGGTTTGTGGTCGCGGTTGAACAGCGACGCGTCGGACAAGCGCTGGATCTGCTGCCCGATCGCCCGCGCCACGGCGCGCTGCGGCGCGAATCCCGGCGCGTCGGAGCGACGGCGGCGGAGATCGTCCATCAGGTGCAGGAGCGGCCGGCCCGGCGCGGCGCGGAGCACGAGGGTCTCGCGCCCGCCGCCGCGGATCAGCAGAAGGGGCTCGGCGGTTGCGACGCCGATGGACTGGAGCAGGCGGGCGCCGCGGACCTGGCGCTGGAGCTGCGTGCGCCCGAGCAGCGCGTTGAGCCGGTCCTTCGGGCGCTTCAGCGTGATGGTCTTGACGACGATCGGCCCGGCGGAGGAGGCCCCGATCCGCCGCACGCTCGTGCGTCGATCGGTCTTGAGCGGTTCGCCCTTCCCGCGCGCCTCCGCGGCCAGCGCGCGGGGGTCCGCGACGGCGCTGAACAGGACGCGTGCTCGCGCATCGGGCGGTTCGATCACGGGATGAGGGTAGTGGGC
>CALKYH010000119.1 GCA_938003595.1 uncultured bacterium | reverse complement strand
GTTCGTCTCGTTCCTCATGGGCTTCTGGTTCCTGTCGTCGTTCGTCGCCAACCTGGGCGGCGGCCTGATCGCGACGATCGTGCCGAAGATCGAGAGCGGCGAGATCCTGCTGCCTTGGTCGTCCTGGTTCGCCGACGGCAGCCGGGCGCCGTTCTTCATGCTGTTCGTGATCTCGTCGATCGGCGCGGGCCTGGTGATCCTGGTCCTCACGCCGATCCTCACGAAGCTGCTGCACGGGCGCGGCTGATCGGGCGTCAGACGGAGAGCGCCGCCGCGAGCGCTCCGGCCAGCCGGGCGTTGCTGCGCACCAGCGCGATATTCGCGCGGAGCGTGGCGCCGGCGCTGAGCCGGTGCAGCGCGCTCAGGACGCGGGGCGTGGCGTCGCGCCCGGCGCCGCTTGCGCCCGCCTCGGCCTCCGCCAGCGCGAGCCACTTGTCCCAGTCGGCGCGGGGCAATTCGTCCGCCTCCGGCACAGGGTTCGCCACGAGCACGCCCCGTCCGGTGCGCTGCAGCTCGGCGCCCAGGAACGCCGCGAGATCGGCGATGTCGTCGAAGCGGGCGTCCACCTTCGCGCCGGAGTCGCGCAGGTAGAAGGCGGGGAAGCGGTCGGTGCGGAAGCCGACCACGGGCACGCCGAGGGTCTCGAGCATCTCGCGGGTGGATTCGACATCGAGGATGGCTTTGACGCCGCTGGCCACGACGGCGACAGGGAATCGCGCAAAGGCGCCGAGGTCGGCGCTGATGTCGAGCGGGCCCGAGCCCAGCCGGTGCATGCCGCCGAGACCGCCGGTGGCGAAGAGGCGCACGCCGGCGCTCGCCGCCAGCTCCATCGTCGTGCTGACGGTCGTTGCGGCGCTGAAGCCCCGGTGCAGGGCGACGCCGAGGTTCGCCGAGTTGGCCTTCATCACGCCCCGGGCGGGATCGGCCGCGTCGGCGAGCATCGCGGCGAGCTCGCCGTCGGTCATGCCGACGATCGCGCGGCCCCGCACCACCCCCACCACCGCGGGGACGGCGCCGGCGGCGCGGACATCGGCGGCGAGGTTCGCGGCGAGCGCGGGGGCAGAGTCGGCGGGCACGCCGTGGGCGAGGAGCGTGGTTTCGAGGGCGACACTGCGCGGGCCGGCGCGGTTGATCAGGGTCATGAGGCGGGTCCTCCCGGGGCGGATGCTACCGGCGGGGGCGTTTGCCGTGGGGCGGGCGTTCGGCGACACTTGCGGCGCAACGCCATCGCCCGAACCAGATTGAGGAGCCTCGCATGATCCGTGCGTGTTCGTTGACGCTTGTCGGCTTTGTCCTGTCCGCCGGCGCCGCGGCGTCGGCGCAGCTCGCCGGCCCGGCGAACCAATCGCCCCTGGCGCCGACGGTGGTGAACGGACTGGCCGACGATGCCCCGTTCTTCGCGGGCGCCACCTACGACGCGTCGGTGCCGACACAGCAGGCGATCGTCGGGTTCGGCCCCGGCGAGCGTGCGGCGACGCATGCGCAGATCGAGGCGTGCTTCAAGGCGTGGGACGGCAAGGGCGCGGGCGGGGCGCGGGCGAAGCTGTTCGAGCACGGGCAGACCTGGGAGGGTCGGACGCTCTATCACATGGTCATCGCCTCGCCGCAGAACATGGCGCGGATCGAGCAGATCCGCGAGGGCATGGCGAAGCTGGCGGACCCGCGCGGGCTCAGCGACGCCGAGCGCGACCGGCTTGTGGGCTCGCTGCCGGCGATCGCGTGGATGTCGTACTCGATCCACGGCGACGAGACGAGCGGCGCAGACGCGGCCCTGGCGGTGGCGTACCGCATGATCGCCGGCGACGACGCGGAGACGAACGCGATCCTGCGCGATGTCGTGGTGATCATCGACCCCATGATGAACCCGGACGGGCGCGACCGCTTCCTGAAGATGGTCGCCGAGAGCCGCGCGGCGCACCCGAATGTGGACGATCAGTCGCTGCTGCACTCGGGCTACTGGCCCTGGGGGCGGACGAATCACTACATGTTCGACCTCAACCGCGACTGGATCTTCGGGGTGCACCCCGAGACGCGCGGGCGCATCGCGGCGGTGCGCCAGTGGAACCCGCAGCTGTTCCTGGACGCCCACGAGATGGAGTCGCAGGACACCTTCCTGTTCAGCCCGCCCCGGGCGCCGTTCAACCCGTTCCATCCGGAGTCGCGGCTGGACTCGATGCGCACGCTGTCGAAGGCGATCGCCGCGGACTTCGACAGGAACGGTTGGCGCTATTACACGGGCGAGTGGAACGAGGGCTGGTACCCGGGGTACTCCGACGCGTGGGCGGCGTTCGGCGGCGCGGTGGGCGTGCTCTTCGAACAGGCGCGGCTCGCGGAGGACGGCGTGCTGCGGAAGGAGGGCACGATCGAGCCCTACCGCACGGCGGTGCGGAAGCAGGCCACGGCGAGCCTGTCGCTGCTGAAGACCGTGCGGGCCAACAAGGCGGAGATGCTCAGAGGGTTCGCGGCGGAGCGGGCGGCGTCGGTCAAGGGCGATGGCGCCGCGGCGTGGGCGCTGCGGTCGCCCGGCAACCCGGACCGCCTGCGTCGGCTGGCGAACACGCTGCGCCTGCAGGGCGTCGAGGTGGAGGTCGCCGGCAGAGCGTTTAAGGCGAATGGCAAGGACCGGTTCGGGCATGAGTTGAAGGATGCGGAGTTTGCAGATGGCACGCTCGTCGTCCGGCGTGCGCAGCCGAACGCGGCGCTGGCGGCGGCGCTGCTGGAGTTCGACCCTCGGATGCCCAACAGCTTCCTGCAGGAGGAGCGGCGCGAGCTGCTGCGCAAGGGCCAGAGCAAGCTCTACGACACGACCGCGTGGAATCTGGGGATGATGTACGACTTGGATGTCGCAGCGCTGGACGAGGTCCCGGACGCGGACCTGATGGCCGCGGGCGATGATGTGCGGCTGGAGTTCACGCTCGACCGCGCCACACCCGTGGGCTGGATCGGAACGGACGCGGGGGATAACTCGCTGGCGCTCGCGGCCCGGCTCATGGAGCGGGGCGTGCAGGTGCGGATCGTCGCCAAGCCCTTCCCCGCCGGCGAGACCAAGGCGGCGCGGGGGACCGTGGTCGTGCTGCGCGTGGACAACACGCTGACGGGCGCGGCGCTGGAGGACATCATCCAGGAGGAGGCCCGGGAGACGCGCACGGCGCTGACGGCGCTCGCGACCGGCATGGGCGAGAACGACGAGCCCGACCTGGGCGGCGAGCACTTCCCGCTGCTGGAGCGGCCCCGGATCGCCATCCTGTCGCGCGCGATGCTCGATCACTACTCGGTCGGCGAGTGCTGGTTCAACATCGATCAGCGCCTGGGCGTCCGCGCCACGCTGCTCGACGGCGACACCGCGAAGTACGCGGACCTGCGCCGGTACAATGTGCTCATCGTCGGCGACGCCTGGGGCGCAAGCCCGGTGAGCACGATGAACGAGGACCTGGTCCGCTGGGTCGAGGAGGGCGGCACGCTCATCGCGATCGGCGGCTCCGCGGCGGCCGCGGCGCAGGACCCGGGCGAGGACGGGGAGAACAAGCTCTCGTCCGTGCGGCTGCTGCCCGATGTGCTGGGCGACCTCGCGGCGTACGAGCGGCAGGTCCTGCGCGAGTGGGCGGGACGAATGGAGACGATCGACGACGAGGTCGT
>CALKYH010000118.1 GCA_938003595.1 uncultured bacterium | reverse complement strand
GCCTTCGGGTTATCAAGGGTTCGAATCCCTTCCTCTCCGTTGGATCAACAATGAACGCGCTCCAGTTGCAGGAGCGCGGTTTCTTCTTGGCTTCAGCTGTCGAGGCTGGCGCGTCACGCGAGGCCTAGAAGTCCGCATCGAGCACGATCCGATACCGCGCCTTGCCGGACTCCAGCCGCGCGAAGGCGTCGTTGATCTTGCTCATCGGGAACCGCTCGACCTGCGGCGCCACGCCGTGGCGCGCGGCGAACTGCAGCATGTCCTCCATCGCCACGGGCGAGCCCGTCGGCGAGCCCGAGACGCTGCGCTGCTGCATGATGAGCGACATCGCGACGATGGGGATCGGCTCCAGCACGGCGCCCACGATGTGCAGACGGCCGTTGGGCGCGAGCGTCCCGATGAGCGCGTCCCAGTCCATCTTCACATTCACGGTGCTGATCAGCAGATCGATCGACCCGGCGAGCTTCTGGATCGCCCCGGAGTCCCGGCTGGAGACGACCTTGTGCGCCCCGAAGCCGCGGGCCTCCTCGAACTTGCTCTCGCTGGAGGTGAACGCCGTGACCTCGCAGCCGTACGCCGCGGCGAACTTCACCGCCATGTGCCCCAGCCCGCCGATGCCGACCACGCCCACGCGGTCGGTCGGCTTGGCGTACATCGCCAGCGGGGCGAATACCGTGATCCCGCCGCAGAGCAGCGGCCCCGCGTCCGCCGTGATGAGCCCCTCCGGCGCCGGGATGGCCCAGGCCCAGTGCGATCGCACATGGCTCGAGAACCCGCCGCGATGGCCGATGATGGTCGCCTGCGCCTCGTGGCAGAGGTTGTGCTGGCCCGACTTGCACTGACGGCAGTGCATGCAGCTGCCCGAGTTCCAGCCGACGCCCACCCGCTGCCCGACGGCGACGCCCCTGGCGCTCGGCCCCACCGCCGTGACGCGCCCGATGATCTCGTGGCCGAGCACGGCCGGGAACTGAGTGATGCCCCACTCGTTGTGGAGCATGGACAGGTCGGAATGGCACAGGCCGCAGTGCTCGACGGCGATCTCCACCTCCTCCGCGCCGAGCGGCCCGGTCTCGACCGTCTCGAGCGTCATCGGCTGCTTCGGCCCCTTCGCGACCCATGCCTGCTGTTTCATGGCGACTCCTCCTCGATCGTTCGGCGCCGAGTGCCGGCTCTTCCTGGTCCGTCATGGTTCCGCGCGTACCCGCGACGAGGTGATTGTACCTCCGGCCCGGCCGTCGCCTTGTTGACCCGGCCAGCAGGGACCACGACAATCGCCGCCCTCACCAACGCTTCAGAGTCGAGCCGCGCGGTGTCGATCGCCCGCGAGCGCCAGCCCGAAGGGAATGTTCGATGATCGCGAAGGTCGGCGTCGCAACCGCGATGATCTCCGCCGCAGCCGCCCTGCACGGCTGCGCGGGCATCGGCCCGGCGTCGCTGCGAGCGGGTCGCGGCGCCTACAACGAGGTCATCAACGCGACCGAGGACGAGCAGCTCCTGGCGATGGTGGTGCACCGGCGCTACGACGAGAGCTTCGGCATGCTCTCGGTGGCCAGCGTGACGGCGAGCTTCCGTGTGTCCGCCACGGCCGGCGGCGAGATCGGCGTCGGTCCGCAGAGCAACTACGACGGGAACCTCGTGCCCCTGTCCGTCAGCGGCGGCTACGAGGAAAACCCCACCATCTCGTATGTGCCCCTGAAGGGCGAACAGTTCATCGAGCGGATGCTCGCGCCGATCACCGCCGAGCACGCGATGCTCCTGACCCGCATGAGCACGGATCAGGTCGAGTCGCTCCGCTTCCTGGTGCGACGGGTGAACGGGATCGTGAACCCGATCTACGCCTCCGCGCGCGTCGCCCTGGCCGACGGGGGCGCGTTCGATCGGTTCGTCGAGCTGTTCGTCCACCTGCGCGAGAACGGCTGGCTGACGATCACCAACGCCCCGGGCGGCTCCCACACCATGCTCCTGCACAGCTACGGCGACGACGGCGCCGCCGAGGTCGACGACCTGCTCCGCATGCTCGGCCTCCCGGGCTCGGCGAAGGGCGCGCCCTCCATCGAGGTCCCGATCCACTTCTTCGTCGGCGGCAAGCCGGGCGAGGGCGTGACCCTGGAGACGCCCTCCGCGATCGACGCGCTCGGGGCCTTCGCCCAGGGCGTCCGGGTGCCCGAGCCGCACCTGACCGAGGGCTTCGCCCGCGCGCTGCCGCCCCTGCCGGACCCCGCGCTGGTGGACATCCGGAGCTCGCGCGACCAGCCGCGCCAAGCCGCGGTCGCGGTGAACCTCAAGGGATGGTGGTACTACATCGACGCGCGGGACAACGCGAGCAAGCAGGCCTTCGTCATGCTGCGCACCCTCATTGGCATGCGCATCGACGACGCGAGCGCACAGCAGGCCGCACCCGTCCTGACGGTGCCCGTCTCGCGCTGACCCGGTCGCTCGAAGATCAGTCGCACGGCTTGTTGTAGCCGTCCAGCAGCAGATTCAGGTCGGCGAAGCTCACCACGCCGTCGCCGTTGAGGTCGCCGTGGATGCCGGGCCAGGCCTGCCCGTACTGGCCCAGCAGGAAGTTCAGGTCGGTGAAGGCGACCGAGCCGTCGCAGTCCAGGTCCCGGGGGCAGGCCGGGTCCGGCGCGTAGGCGATCCCTCCGAACCCCGAGCCCAGCGCGCCCAGGTTCGTGTTCGACACCGGCCCGCCGCCGTTGGTGGTCAGGATCCGGTGCAGAGCGCCGACGGAGGTCCGGGCGTAGAAGGCGTCCTCGCAGGGCACGAAGGCCATCTCGTTCACCGAGATCGTGGGCAGCAGTTCGCCGACGGCGCCGGTCTGCAGGTCGACGGTCGCCAGGCGCGCCGTGCCGCCGCTGACGGTGTACATCACGCCCCGGCGCGCGTCGAACGCCGCGGCGATGTGGTCGCGGTTCGTATCCACGAGAAACTGCAGCGCCCCGTTCGGGTCGATGGTCCACAGCTCGTGCCGGTTCACGCCGTCGCCGCGCGACACGACGATGGCCTCGAGCGAGTCGGCGTACTCGAAGAAACCCAGCGCGCCGATCACGGCGGAGTTGCCGAGATTCGCGACGAACTCCCCCGCGCCGGTCTGCGGATCGAACCGGTAGAGCATGTAGTCCACGGTCCCGCCGGCCGCGGGCTCGGTGCGCCGCGCATAGAGCCGGCCCTCGGCCCGGTGATAGGTCAGCAGGAAGGCGAACTGCGAGGCCGGCAGGTTGTGCGGCCCGACCACGGTCTGCGCGGTGGGGTCCGCGGAGTCGAAGGTCACGATGTTCGTCGGCGTGATCCCGTACAGCGTCGCGCCCGCGGCCAGCGGGCAGAGCGCGAACAGCGGCGATACACAGAGCCAGCGACGCATACGGGGTGCACCTCGGGGCGGACGGCGCGGAGCGCCGCCAGCAGGAATCATCGCCCGAGATCAACGCTGCGGCAAAGGAAATCCTTCGGGATCGGCCGTTATCGGCGCCCCCCGGGGCGGCCCAGGCCGCCTAGGCCAGAAAACGGGCGGCCGCGGGCCCGCCCGGCAGGTCGCAGGACGGCGCCGGCCCGAGCCGGCGCCGGCGACGGGAGATC
Organism: uncultured bacterium; assembly: GCA_938003595.1. Taxonomy (GTDB): domain Bacteria; phylum Planctomycetota; class Phycisphaerae; order Phycisphaerales; family UBA1924; genus JACVCK01. Next base: position 2,427 of record CALKYH010000118.1, on the reverse strand, counting down.
TGGTGGTAGACCCCATCGCGGACGGGTCGCGGGACGATGGCGATCATCCCCCCCACCAGCGGCCATGGCCCGCCGAGCGCTCGCAGCAGGCGGACCCAGGCGTCGCTCCGGACATGCAGGCCGCGCTCGTCCAGGAGGACGATGGTGCTCAGGTCCGTCGGCTTCCCGCTCAGCGGCAGCGCCGCGTAGGTCGAGCCCTGCAGCGGCGCGAAACGGACGACGCCCCGGCGATCATGGCGGAGGCACCATTGCACGCTGCGCTCGCACAGACCGCACTCGCCGTCATAGAAGAGGATGGGGCCCTCGTGGCTCATGGCGCTCCGGCGGATCATACGCCGCCGATGCGATGGCCCCGAGATTGATCAACGCCGTCGGCGAGCGGAGGTCCAGGCCAGCGCCGCGAGCAGCGCGGCCCCACCGGGCGCGGGGACGGGGTTCACGACGAACTGCTGCACGATGAACGGCTCCAGCGCCATGACGGCGTCGGGATCGGCGAGCAGATCAAGCTCGTTGTAGGCGTGCACGCCCCATGTCGTGACGGTCAGCTGCTGCGTCAGCGGGTCGATGTCGAAGTCGGTCCAGCCGAAGGTGTTCGTCGCCGTCCACGCGCCCTGGAGCAGCTCGGCGTCGATCCCGGAGCCATCGAGGCCGATCGAGTCGTAGCCCAGCGTATCGAGCTGCGAGTTCAGGAGGCCTTGGATATAGGCCTCGCGATCCGTAAGCGGCAGCGCCAGAAACGACAGGGGGTCCAGCGTGTCCGGCATGCCCAGGGCGAACGCGATCGCGGCGACCGTCGGCCCGAACGGCGCATCGTACGCCACCGAACCCGTCGTGATCTCGAAGGCGTTCGTCGTGATCTGGGGCCCGAAGGCGCTCTCCTGATAGGTCAGGTTGTTCACCACCGTGCCGTGGATGTCCGCCGCGATGAACACCACATTGTCGATGTCGTTGTCGTTGATGAAGCGCAGGATCTCGGTGCGCTCCGCGGCGTAGCCCTCGAAGCGATCAGAGGCCCCGAGCACGCCCAGGTTCTGGATCGGCTCCGGGACCATGACGAACTTCCAGGTGACGCCGTTGTCCTCCGCCGCGAGCAGCCCGGCCTTCAGATCGCCGAGCTGCTTCGCGCCGACCATTGTTCGCCCCGGCGTGAACGAGGCCTCCAGGAACTGCTGCACGCCTGCCGGATTGGTCGGGAACACGCCGGGCAGCTCCTCGTCGCGGAACGAGCGAGCGTCGAGCGAAAACACCGCGGCGTCCTGGCCGAATCGGCGCTGGCGGTACAGGTCCGGCGCGCCGTCCAGACGATCGTCGCCGGTCCCGGAGACCGTGCTGTTCCGCATCGGGTTGAACTCGCGGAAGGCCTGCACGCCCGTGAGGTAGAGCGGCGTCTCGTTGATGTAGTCGCCGGGCTGCCCGGCGAACTTCGGATCGGTCGAGGGATGCGCGCCGCCGGCGAAGTCGTTGGTCACCTCGTGGTCGTCGATCTGCGCCAGGATGGCGACGGAGGACCGCAGGTCGGCGAGCGTGTTGACGCCGAAGCGCTCGGCGTAGACCTCGTTGTGCTTGGCGCGGAACTCGGCGAGCGTCTGGGCCTGGAACGCCGGAACGGCCGGGCTGGGCACATCGGCGTAGATCGTGTCGCCGAGCGAGACCCACAGATCCAGGTCGGCGCCGGGGACATTCCTGACGGCCGGGAAGCCGGCCAATTCTCCGCGCCAGTCGCCCGAAACGCCCATGCGGAAGCCGCGCCGCCCGCCCGCCGCGGCGGTGGTGAACTCGCCGACGGACGAATCGCCCGCGCTGTCGGTCGCGCGGTAGTAGTAGGTCGCCCCGTCGCTGAGCCCGCCGATCGACACCTGTGCGGGCTTCATCGCGTCGACCACCGCGCGTGTCTTGACGCCCAGGATGTTGGTGAACGAGGCGTCGGTCGCCCATTCGAAGGTGAGCGTCCCGACCTGCCCGGCCCGTGCCCATAGCCGGGCGCCGTGACGCGAGACCTCGCCCGAGGCGACCTGGTTCGGGAGCGACGCGCCGAGGGCGGCGCCGGACGCGGAGGCAAGCACGGCCGCGGCGAGGGCGGCGGAACGGAACACAGCGCTCGGCATGAACAGACTCCTCTCGATCCCCGTCCGCCGCGGGCTGTGCGGGCCCATCGGGGCGGCGGACGACCTCATCCAGAGTACCGCGCTCCGGCGCGGCGTCGAGGGGAGAAGCCACGAAATCGAGTCAGGATTTCCGCCTGTATCCGGCAGGCGATCAGGCGCACACGGTGTTGAACCCGTTGAGCAGGGTGTTCAGGTCCGCAAAGTCCACATCTCCATCGCCGTCGAAGTCTCCCGGCAGGCCGGCGCCGGTGGTGTTGAACACGCCCAGCAGCAGGTTCAGGTCGGTGAAGTCGATGTCCCCATCGCCGTCGACATCGCCGGG
>CALKYH010000117.1 GCA_938003595.1 uncultured bacterium | reverse complement strand
GTCGAGATCCTCAAGGGCCTGCGCGACAAGTACGAGGCCCACCACCGCGTGCACATCACCGACGCCGCGATCCAGGCGGCGGTCGACCTGTCCAGCCGGTACATCACCGGCCGGGTGCAGCCGGACAAGTCCATCGACATCCTCGACGAGGCGGGCGCCCGCGTGCGCATCCGCAGCATGGCCAAGCCGCCGGACCTGGCCGACCTCGAGGAGCAGATCGAGCGCCTGTCCATCGAGAAGGACGAGGCCGTGAAGGGCGCGGACTACGAGCGCGCCGCGGAGCTGCGCGACAAGGCCGAGCAGCTGCGTCGTGAGAAGGAAGAGCGCCAGCGCGCCTGGCGCGAGCGCAAGGCCGGCGAGTTCGACGGCGCCGTGGACGAGGAAGTCGTCGCGGAGGTCGTGTCCAAGATGACCGGCGTGCCGCTGACGCGCCTGGAGTCCGAGGAGGCCGACCGCCTGCTGCACCTCGAGGACGAGCTGCACAAGAAGGTCGTCAGCCAGGACGACGCCGTGAAGGCCATCTCCCGCGCCATCCGGCGCGCCCGGGCCGGCCTGAAGGACCCCAAGCGCCCCATGGGCTCGTTCATCTTCGTCGGCCCCTCGGGCGTCGGCAAGACGCTGCTGTCCAAGGCCCTCGCCGAGTTCATGTTCGGCGACGAAGAGGCGCTCATCCAGCTCGACATGTCCGAGTACATGGAGAAGCACAATGTCTCCCGCCTGGTCGGCGCGCCCCCCGGGTACGTCGGCTACGAAGAGGGCGGCCAGCTCACCGAGCGCGTCCGCCGGCGGCCGTACTCGGTCATCCTGCTCGACGAGGTCGAGAAGGCGCACCCCGATGTGTTCAACATGCTCCTGCAGATCATGGAGGAAGGCCGCCTGACCGACTCGTTCGGCCGGCATGTGGACTTCCGCAACGCCATCCTCATCATGACCTCGAACATCGGCGCCGACCTCATCAAGGGCGGCGGCGGGTTCGGCTTCGGCAACCGCGACCAGCAGACCTCCTTCGACAACATCAAGACCGTGCTCCTCAAGGAGATCGAGCGCTACTTCCGCCCCGAGTTCATCAACCGCCTCGACGATGTCATCGTGTTCCGTCCGCTGACCAAGGAAGACCTCAACACGATCGTCGAGTACGAGGCGAACAAGGTCACCAAGCGCCTGGCCGAGCAGGGCATCGTGCTCGAGATCGATCAGAAGGCCAAGGACTTCCTGATCGAGAAGGGCTACAGCCCCGACTTCGGCGCCCGCCCGCTGCGTCGCGCCATCGGCACCTACATCGAGGACCCGCTCTCGGAGTCGCTGCTCTCGGGCGAGTTCAAGGGCAAGGGGCGCGTCACCGTCACCCGCAAGGACGAGCAGGACCACCTGTTCTTCGAGGGCCTCGCCGTCGACAGCCCCGCCAAGAGCGTCGGCGCCGGCTCCACCTGACCCGCGCCCCCGCGCCGAGCGGCGATCTCATCCCACGCACCTTTCGCGGCCTCCCCACCCGGGGAGGCCGCTTTGCATTGCGCCCGGCGCCGCCAATTCTCCACAGCATCTCCACTGCCCCCCGGGACCGACGCCAAACAATGAACTGACAACCCGCCCCGCTCGCACGCTCCCGCCTTCGGTTCCTACCTTCACTCCTCTATGGTGGGGCACCACACATCACATCGGGCGGCGTTCACACTCATCGAGGCGCTGGTCGTCACGGCGATCGTCGCGCTGCTCGTCGGCGTGCTCGTGCCGGCGCTGTCCATCACGCGCGACGCCGCGCGCGAGGCGGCGTGCACGGCGCAGCAGCGCCGGCTGCATGTCGGGACGATGTCCTGGGCGCAGAGCCACAACGACCAGATCCCCGGGGTGAATGTCACGGGGCTGCGGTACATGCGGAACTACGCCGCGGCGCTGGAGCTGCTGGGCGACACCACCCCCACCACGCCCACGACGGTCTTCGACTGGATCAGCCCGGTCATGGGCGACGAGGCCAAGCTCAGCCCCAACCGGGCGCGGCGGACGAAGCAGATCTTCGAGGACCTGGGCTGCCCCGGAACCACGCGCGACAACGACGCGGCCTGGGGCCTGAGCGCCGGCGACATCGCGGACTTCCGCGAGCTGATGGCCCAGGAAGAGATCCGGCAGATCTCGTACCTCTCGCCGGGGCCCTTCCACCTGCTCGGCAAGCCGGTGACCAGCGGCGAGTGGACGGCGCCGGGCAAGAAATACACCTGGGCCGGGCCCGCGGTGACGCCCAGCAGCTACAAGCCGCTGCTCTACCGCGTCGGCACGCGCATGTCCGACAAGGTGTTCCTGGCCGACGGCACGCGCTACCTGGCCTCGCGCGATCACCTGGACTTCGACGCCCACCCGAACCCCAAGTACTACGGCTCGTTCACCTCCTCCACGCCGATCTACACCGCCTCGCGCGAGTACGGGCGGGCGCCGACCACGCCGGAATTCGCCGACGAGAACCACTCCAGCGGCAATGTCCACCCGCACAACGCCAGGCTCTCGTACCGGCACCGCGACAAGATCATGGTCGTCTACTTCGACGGGCACGCGGGCTCGATGACGCAGACCGAGTCCCGCACCAACGCGGCGCCGTGGTACCCCGGCGGCAGCGTGTTCACCGGCATCCGCGCGACGGAGGAATCCCTCCGATTCCACAATGTCAGCGGCGTGACCATCAACAACCCCGCGGATGTCAAACTTCCCTGACCCCCCAGGGGGAAGGGCGACCTCAGCCCAGCGGCGCCTCGCGCTCCGGGGTCGTCCGAGGGGGCGTCCTGAACCGGGCGATCGGGCTCTTCAGGTCGCGGTAGATCAGCCAGATGAGGAACAGCACGGGCGGGTTCATGGCCCAGCGCTCGATGGCGCCGTACGCGAAGGCGCCCAGCCCCGCGCCCAGGGCGAAGCTGCCGATGATCGAGACGAGCAGGGCGAGGCGGCGGGCCGCGGGGTGCGTGTGCATCGCTCGGACCGATCGCTTCTCCGACAACCACAGCAGGCACTGGGCGGTCTCGATGCCCAGGTCGGTCAGGACGCCGGTGACATGGGTGGTGCGCACGACGCCGGAGGAGATGCGCGTGATGGTCGCGTTCTGCAGGCCCATGGCCATCGTCGCCACGCCGGTCAGCGTGTAGAGCGTCGTCCCGCCCGAGCGTGACTCCGGGGCGCTCAGTTCCAGCCCCAGCGCAAACAGCAGGAGCAGCGCCGCCTCCACGGCGATCGGGAGCGCGAAGGCGGAGGCCCAGCCCCGCCGGCGCGCGATCTCGCTGCACGCGCCGGAGGCGAGCGCTCCGAGGAAGAAACTCACGAGCAGGAACAGCGCGAAGAGCCCCGCGGCCCAGCGGCCCTCCGCCGCGTCGATGCCCAGGCGCGAGGTGGTGCCCGAGACATGCGACACCGCGGCGCCGCAGGCGACCAGCGCGACCGTGTTGGTGTAGCCCGCGACCCACGCGAGGGTGATCGCCAGGCGCGCCTGCTGGGTGAAGGATTGGGGGGGGACGACCATGGTGCAGGACGGAGGGGGTCGATGGGGCAGGGGTTGACCCGGCGGGGAGACCTATTCAGTCGGACGGTTCGGGCCGGGAGGCGCAATAGTCGGGATCGGCGATTCGGCAGATTTCGCTGGCTCCCTTCCGGCCGGGCTGTACCCTTAGATGGTTGCCGCGAGACCGCGGCGCCGCCGATCAGCACTCTCTGGGAGGGTTGGCCCCATGCCTTCACACATCAGCGTCGCCGGTTGCATCGTTCTGGGGCTCGCGCTTGCCGCCGGTCACGCCGCCGCGGACCCGGTGCAGCGGCGCATCATCGCGCTTTCTGGAACGGACGGACCGCTGGGGCCCGGGCTGGGGCCGGGGGTGGTCTTTAGTCCTACAGGACTCGCCGGGCCGACGCTCGACGAAGACGGCGATGTTGCCTTCCGGGGCGTGCTGAGCGGACCGGGCGTTACATCTCAGAACAATCAGGGGATCTGGCTCGATCGGGATGAGACCCTGACGCTTCTCTTGCGCACACGAGATCCTGTGCCGGCCGCCGCGATCGACGCCTATGTCAGTGGCATCCACCCGTCGAAGTGGACGCTCTCGCGCGATGGACGTCTTTCGGTGATCGGAACAGTCCGTCTTCCCACCACCGGATCCAACCTCAGCGCCGCCTGGACGGAGGTTGACAACGAACTCGGTCTGATCGCGCTTCAATCGCAGGCAGCGCCCGGAGCTGATGCGGGCTCGACGTTTCGCGCCTTCGATTGGATCACGGGCGGTCTCGGCGGAGCCGCCGCGTTCGAAGCAACCCTCGACAGTCCGAGGGGCGTGCTGGATGGCATCTGGACCTATTGCGATGGCGTGCTCTCGGCTGTGGCGATCGAGGGTCAAGAGGCTCCTGTCCCTGGCATGACCTACCTCGCGATCTCGTCGTACGACTACCAGCCCGCGATCAACGCGGCAGGAATGCTTGGGTTCCTCGCATACTTGGTGCAACCCGGATCGCCGTCTGCCGCCGGCATCCTTGTCGAATCAGCCGGCGCAACGATCCCAATTGCTCTGGAACAGACGGTCGCGCCCGACACCGACGGCCTGGCCAGTTTCCAGTTCCTCCATGACCCACCGACGCTCAACGACGCGGGGCATGTCGCATTCCGCGCGTCTCTGCAGGGGCCAGGAGTCGAGGACCTCACTCGTCACGGCATCTGGTCGGACAGGACGGGCGCACTGGGACTCGTCGTGCGCACGGGCGACGCTGCCCCAGGGCTCGGCCCCGACGGTGTCTTCACCTATGTCGAGTATCCCGGGCTGAATGATTCCGATGAGATTCTGTTCTATGGTTTCGACTCGAACCAGCTGATCAACGGGTATTGGCGTCATGACGGCGCCGCGATCACACCAGTGGTGATCGACGAGACTCACCCCGCGGGAACTCCTGCCGGAATCCGATTGGACGTCCGCCTCGAATCGGGCATGATCAACAACGCTGGCCAGTCGGCGATCTTCGCGGGTTTCGAGACCAGCGACGGCGACTCGGGCGCCTACGACACAGGCCTGTGGATTGTGGGTCGAACCGGATCACAGGTGCTCGGCATGCGGGTCGGCCAACACATCGAGATCGAGTCTGGCGACATTCGCATCATCGCCAGGATCACATCTCTCCGGCTGCATCCGTCGCCACAGGCCGGCCTGCCGCGTTCCTTCAATGATGATGGAACCATCGTTGCCTCGGCGCTGTTCACCGACGGCTCCTCCGCCATCATCGCCGCCACTCCCGTCTCCTTCTGCTCCGCCGACACCAACGGCGACGGATTCGTCGACTTCGCCGACCTCAACGAGGTGCTGGGCGCCTTCAACTCCGTCGTCCTCGGGCCCGCCTACGACTTCGACGCCGATCTGGACCTCGACGGCGCCGTGGGCTTCGCGGACCTGAACCTCGTGTTGTCGCAGCTCGGCGACGACTGCGGCGGCTGAGCCCTACACCGGCAGATCGTCATCGAACTCGATCGGCGCCAGCCCCGGCCCGTCGTCCCGCGTGCGGAACGGCGGGGGCTCCTTGCGCGAGGGCGTGAAGGCGCCGCCTCCACCGCCGCCGGGGGTCTGGACGACGGGGGACCAGCCCCGCTCCTCGCGGGCGGCGATGTCGGGCGGCGGCGCCACGCGGGGGCCGCTGGTGCGGTTCTTGAAGCGCATCGTCCGCGAGTCCCAGTGCATGCTCGCCACGCCCGTCGGGCCGTTGCGCTGCTTGGCGATGATCAGCTCCGCGAGGCCGATCTTGTCCTCGTTGTCGGGGTCGTTCATCCAGGCGGGGTCGGCCTGGTGGTAGTACTCCTCGCGGTGCAGGAGCATGATGACATCCGCGTCCTGCTCGATGGAGCCCGACTCGCGCAGGTCGCTCATGCGCGGGCGGTGGCCCTCGCGCTGCTCGGCGGCGCGGTTGAGCTGGGAGAGGCAGACGACGGGGATGTTCAGCTCCCGCGCCAGCGCCTTCACGCCGCGGCTGATCGCCGAGACCTCCACCTGCCGGCTCTCCGATGAACTCGGCGCCGTCATGAGCTGGAGGTAATCGATCATGATGCACTTGACCTGGTGGCGGGCGACCAGGCGGCGGGCCCGGGCGCGCAGGCCGAGGATGCTCAGGGCGGGGGTGTCGTCCACGAAGATCGGCGCGTCCTTGAGCTCGTCCATGGCGCCGCCGAGCATGGTGAAGTCGCTGTCGCTGAGCCGGTTCGTGCGCAGGGCGTGGGAGTCGATGCCCGACCGCGCGCACATGAAGCGCTGGGCGACGGACTGGCGCGACATTTCCATGGAGAAGATGGCGACCGGCGCCGGCGTGGACATCTTCACGCCCGGGGGGCCGCCGAGGGCGATCTGCTCCGCGAGGTTGAGCGTCAGCGCGGTCTTACCCATCGAGGGGCGGGCCGCGATGATGATCAGTTCGCCCGGCTGCAGGCCGCTGGTCATCTCGTCCAGGTCGTAGTAGCCCGTGGTGACGCCGGTGACCAGGCGGCTGCCGCGGTTGTCCTCCAGCGTGTCGTAGATGCCCTGCAGCAGGTCGGACAGGCGCTGGGCGTCGCCGCTTTCCTGGGCCTCGGCGATCTCGAAGATCCGCTGCTCGGCCCGGTCCACCGCCTCGCCCGCGCCCTCGGGCCCCATCTCGCCGGCGTGGAACGCCTCGTAGAGGATCTCGCCCGCGGCGTCGATCAGCTTCCGCAGCCGCCACTTCTCCGCGACGATCTTCGCGTAGTGCGGCGCGTTCACGCTGCTGGGCACCTGCTCGGCCAGGCGCAGCAGGTAGTCCTCGCCGCCGATCTTCTCCAGCACATCGCGGTCGCGCAGGCGCTGGGTCAGCTGCACCAGGTCGGCGGACTGGTGCTTGTCGTACAGCTCGATGAGGGTGTCGAAGATCGCGGCGTGCTCGGGCGTGTAGCACGCGGCGCCGCTGGGCACCAGGCTGATGATGTCGCCCGTGACCTTGGGATCGAGGATCATCGACCCCAGCAGCGACATCTCCGCCTCCAGCGCGTGGGGAGGCAGGCGATCGAACAGCTTCCGCACATCCACCGGCGGCCGTCCCCCGCTGAACCCGCGCCGGCCCTTCCCGCCCCCGGGGCCGCCCCCGGAGCCGTTGGCTCCATCAAAACCAAGCATGCCCGCATCCGTGCTCATGGCGTGCAACGGTACGCCCGCCGACCTCCGGCGCCACGCCGCCGACTGGATATCCACGCCCGTCCACGCCCTTGACAGCCGCGGTCCCGCCTGACACGCCCGCGTATCGTCCCCCCATCATGGCCGACTCCGCCGCGAAGCCCAAGTTCACGCCCGCCCCGCAGTACGCCGGGGCCCGCCTGCTGCCCGAGCCGCTGCCGGCGAGCCCGTTCCCCATCCTCAAGGGCTGGCTGGAGGAGGCGGAGGCCTCCGGCTTCACCGAGAACGCCAACGCGATGACCCTCTGCACCGTGGACCCGGACGGCCGGCCCTCGGCGCGGATCCTGCTCTGCAAGGCCATCGACGCGGACCGCGGCATGGCGACCTTCTTCACCAACCGCGACAGCCGCAAGGGCGTGGCGCTGCGGGCGCACCCCTTCGCCGCGGCCGTGTTCCACTGGGACCATTTGAGCGTGCAGGCGCGGGTGGAGGGCCCGGTGACGCTGGCGAACGAAGCGGAGTCCGACGAGTACTGGCGGACGCGCTGGATCATCTCGCGACTCGGGGCGAGCGTGAGCGAGCAGAGCCGGCCGATCGCCTCGCGCGCGGAGATGCTGCGCCGGGTGGAGGCCGCGGCCGAGCAACTGGGCATCCCGCTGGACGGCTCGATGAACGCGGACATCCCGCGCCCGAAGAACTGGGGCGGCTATCACATCTGGGCGGACCGGGTGGAGCTGTGGATCGGCCAGCCCGGGCGCGTCCACGACCGGGCAGAGTGGCGGCGCACGCTCACTGCTGATGGAGATGGGTTCAAGGCAGGGGAGTGGTCGGCGACACGGCTGCAGCCGTAAGGCTCGGTCAGCCGTTGCTCTCGTCGAACACGGTGCCGAAGCGCTCGATCAGCTCCACAGGCGCCCCAATGTCGCCCACCACGATCTCGCCGACATAGTCGCCCGCGGTCGCCGCGAGCATGCCGCGTTTCACGCCGGCCAGCGCGACGGTGACATCCGCGTGTACGGCCAGGCCGCCGAGGGCCTCGCCGGTGTCCGCGTCGAGGCCGCTGGGGATGTCCACCGAGAGCACGAACAGGCCCTCGCCCTCGCGGTCGTTGATCCACTTCACCGCCGCCGCGGCGGCGCCCTCCATCGCGCGGTCCAGGCCCGTGCCGAAGATGGCGTCGATCACCATCGCGGGCTCCTCGGTGGCGCGGACCAGCAGCTCCAGATCCTGCGCGGTCCGGACGGTGCGCATCGGAAGGTCCATCTTCTTCGCGACCTTCAGGTGTACGGCCGCGTCGCCCTTCACGGCGGCCTCCTCCGCGCACAGCGCGATCGCCACGCGCACGCCGGCGTTGTGCAGCCGGCGCGCCGCGGCCAGGCCGTCGCCGCCGTTGTTCCCCGGGCCGCAGCAGATCAGGACCAGGCCGTCCACCCCGTCGAGCGCCTCGATGGCCTCGGCCTCGATGGCGCCCGCGGCGTTCTCCATGAGCACGATGTTGGGCAGCCCGTACTCCTCCACGGCGGCGCGGTCGATGGACCGTGCGCCCTCGCGGCTGAGCGTGTACACGGCCTCGGTTCCGCCGCCCTGATCGCTGTGCTGTGCATTCATGGCCGAGTCTAGGCGGGTACCATCGTGCCCCCCGGGCCTCATCGCCCTGGAACCGCCACCCGGACCGCGCCCATGACCATGCTCCGCATCCTCCTATTGGCGCTCGCCGCGGCGCTGGCTCCGGCCCAGACCGAGCCGGCCGTCCAGCCCTCGGCTCCTCCGGCGTCCCCCGCGCCGTCGAACCGCGTCGGCCTGACCGACGCGGACATCGCCGCACGCATCGCCGCGCTGGAGGCGGTCCGACCCCGCTACCTCAACGACAAGGGCGAGCCAGCCGACGAGGCGGCGCTCACTCGTCTGGACGACGCCATCGCGCGGCTCCGCGCCGTCCCGGGCCTGCTGCAGGAGGACCGGGCGCTGGGCGCCGAGGCCGACGGCGCCGCGGCGCAGGTCACGGCGTTTCAGGCGGAACTGGACACGCCCCTGCCCGGGCCCGAGTCGCTGCTGCCCGGCGCCGACGCGGACCTGGCCGCATTGGAGGAAGCCCAGCGCAGCCTCGATGAGAAGCTGCAGGCGGTCCGCGCCCGCATCGACTCCATCGGCCGGCAGGCGGTCGAGCGTGCGGCGCGCACCGAGGCCATCCCCGGCGAGTTGACCACCGCCCGCGCGATGCTCGACGACGCCGAGGACCGGCTCGTCGCCACCGGCGCGCTCACCGCCGCGGAGACGGACCCCAACGACCCCCGGCGCGCCATCGACGAGGCCCTGCGCGATTACGCCCAGGTCCTCATCGGCAAGCTCGAGACCGAGCGGCGGTTCCTGTCGGCCGTCGCCCCGCGGCACGACCTGCGCGCCCGGCTTGCGGAGCGCGAGGCGGCCCAGCTCACCAAGGCGAAGGAGCTGTTCGTCGCCCGCATCGCCGACGCCCGCCAGCGCGCCGCCGCACGCCAGCAGGCCGAGAGCCGGCGCACGGCCGACGAGGTCGCCCCCGAGCTCCAGCCGCTGGCGGAGCGCGTGCTGGACCTCACCCGCGAGAACACGCGTCTGGTCGCGCGGCTGAATGTCGTCGAGTCCGAGCTGGCCTCCACCCGCGCGACAGCGCAGGCCGTGGCCGCCCGCGACGCGCAGATCCGCTCCCGGGCCTCGGGCTCGCCCGGCGGGCTGCAGATCGGCCAGCTGCTGCTCCGCGCCCGCGAGGCGCTGCCGGACCCGGCGCTGCTCCGGACCGAGGCCACGCGCATCCTCCGGGAGACTTCCGCTCTCGAGGACCGCGCCTTCGAGCTGCAGACCCTGCTGGACCTCCGCCCCACCACCGACGGCGAGATCCGCGACGCGCTCCGGTCCGACTACAAGATCGCCCGCATCGACGACTCCCTCCTGGCCGCCGCGACCGCGCTCTACGCTCGTGAGGATCAGACGGCGCGCGACCTGCTCGTGGTCATCGACGGACCCGGCCGGCTGGTGCAGCAGTCGCACGAGCTCGCGGCGGCGAAGTCCGAACTCGCCCTGCGCATCGAGAGCCTCGAGCGCTTCATCGACGCGCGCATTCTCTGGATCCGCTCCGACCCGGCGATCACGCGCGTCTCGCCCAAGACGGCGCTCAAGGGGTTCCTCCCCCTGGCGAGCCATGGCTCCTGGGCCGCCCTGTGGAAAGAGGCGAAAGAGCGGCCGGGATTCCTGATCACGGCGACGGCGTCCGGCGCCGCGGCCCTCATGCTGGCGCTGGCGCTGTACATCTGGCTGGGCCGCCGGCTCCGCGCCATCAACCAGATGGTGCAGATGCCCTCCACCGACCGGTTCTGGCTGACGCTGGTGGCGCTGGGGCTGCTCGCGGCGCGCTCCGCGCTGGCGCCGGGGCTGATGGTGGGCCTCTCGCGACTGTTCGGTCGGCTGGAGACCACCGGGCTCCCGCTGGCGTCCTGGTGCAGCGCGGGCCTCGCCCGAGCCGCGTACGCGCTGCTGCTGGGGTCGTTCCTGCTGGGGCTCGTGCGTCCCGGCGGCATCGGCGAGACGCACTTCCGCTGGCCCCGCCCCTCGACCGCGTCGGTGCGCCGACATCTGCGGTGGTTCACCATCGCCATCGTCCTGCTGGCGTTCACCGTCGCCGGCGCGCGCGCCAGCCGCGAGGCCGACGCGCTCATCATGATGCGCTTCGCCGCGCTCGCCGGGCACGCGATGATGGTGGTTTTCTTCGGCCTGCTGCTGCGGCCCCACGGTCCGCTCATGAAGAATGTGGTGCAGACCAGCGTCTGGCGCGGCTGGCGGATCGCCTGGCCGGTGATGTACCTGCTGGTCGTCGGCGCGTTCGTCGCGCTGGGCGTGCTGCACGCGCTGGGCTGGTCATTCAGCGCGGCGTCGCTGGCGAGGCGGCTGTTCGACTCCGCGCTGGTGGTCGCTCTGATCGTGCTGGCCCGCGCCGTGATGCTCCGCTGGCTGGCCATCGCGCGCCGGCGGCTGGCCTTCGAGCAGCACCGCAAGCTGCTGGAGGCGATGAAGGAGCAGGCCGAGCAGGCGCAGCAGACCGGCGCCGACCGGCCCGGCGGCCCCGCGACAGACGAGGAGGACATGATCAACCTCCCCGTCGTCACCCAGGAGCTGGACCTGAGCTCCATCCAGCGCCAGACGCGCCAGCTCGTCGCGCTCGGCGCCTGGACCCTCGGCATCCTCCTGGTCCTGCCCATCTGGCGCGATGTCGTCCCCGCGCTGCAGCGCATCGACGACATCCGCCTGCTGCCGATCAGCATCGCCGCGGGCGAGGACATCCACACCCTGCGCGAGAACGGGCGCTTCGTGCTCTCGCTCGCGGACCTGCTCGGGGCGATGCTCGCGGCGTTCGTCGGCACGATGGCGGTCCGCAATGTGCCGCCGCTGTTCGACGGCTTCGTGCTCAGCCGCACGCGCCTGGACATCGGCGCCCGCTACGCCGCCACCACGCTCGCCCGGTACGCCCTGCTGGCTGTCGCGGTGTTCCTCGTGCTGACCTCCCTGGGCTTCACCGGCAAGAGCCTGGGCTGGGCGATCGCGGGCCTGTCCGTCGGTCTGGGCCTGGGCCTGCAGAGCTTCGTGGGCAACCTGGTCGCGGGCCTGTCGCTGCTGTTCGAGCGCTCGGTCCGCCCGGGCGACCGCGTCATCGTCGGGAATGTCGAGGGCGTGGTGAAGTCCATCTCCATCCGCGCCACGATCCTCACCGACTTCGATCGACGCGATGTGGTCATCCCCAACTCCAAGCTCATCGCCGACACCGTCATCAACGAGACCCGCTCCGACATCACCGGCCGCGCCATCATCGCCGTCGGCGTGGCGTACGGCTCCGACACGCGCCTGGTCGAACGGCTGCTGCTCGAGACCGTGCGCAAGCACCCGCAGGTGCAGGATGTCCTGAGCACCTTCGACAACTTCGGCGACAACGCGCTGAACTTCACCCTCCGCGTCTACATCGCGGATGTCACCGAGCGCCTGGCGACGGTCAACGAGCTGCACCACTCCATCGCCGAGGTGTTCCGCCAGAACGACATCGAGATCTCCTTCCCCCAGCGCGACCTGCATATCCGCGACGGCGCCCTCGAGGTCCGCCTCACCGACGGCCGCTCGTCGTCCTCCGCCTGAACCCCGCTCCGCCTCCGCCCCACCACCATGCCCGCGTCCGCGGAAACCTGGCTCTCCATCCTGCTCATGGCCCTCGGCGTCGGCGCCGTCTCCGGCGGCGTGTACTGGACCGCCGGCGCCGTGCGCATCATCCGCACGGTGCGCCGCTTCCCCTCCGGCGACGACGGCGCGGCGCTGGCCCTGCCCGACCCGGCCCCGCCCGTGTGCGTGGTCATCCCCGCGCACAACGAGGGCCACGCCATCGCCGGGCTCATCGCCTCGCTCCGCGCCCAGACCTACCCGAGCTTCAGCGTCGTCCTCTCGCTGGACCGCTGCACCGACGACACCGACGCCGTCGCCCGCGCCGCCATCGGCGGCGACCCGCGCTTCACGATCTTCCCCATCGACGCCTGCCCGGAGGACTGGGCCGGCAAGACCCACGCCGTCTGGCGCGCGGTGACCGACGCGCCGCCCGCGCAGGGCGCCCCCCTGCTGCTCTTCGCCGACGCCGACACCCAGTTCCACCCCGACTGCGTCCGCGCTGCCGTGGCGCTCCTGCGCCAGCGCTCGCTCGGCCTCCTGAGCTTCCTCAGTTCGCTGTCGGTCGATCGCTGGTACGAGCTGGTCGCCCAGCCCGCGGCGGCGCTGGAGCTGCTCCGTCAGTACCCGCTGTCCAGCTCCAACCGCTGGCCCAAGCCCCGCGCCTTCGCCAACGGCCAGTTCATGCTCTTCACGCGCGAGGCCTACGACGCCGCGGGCGGGCATCAGGCCGTCCGCACACACCTGCTGGAGGACATCGCCATCGCCCGGCACACCGCCCGCGCCGGCCATCGCACCGGCGTGCTGCCCGCCGGGCACATGCTCCACTGCCGCATGTACGAGAACTGGTCCGCCTTCCGGCGCGGCTGGCGGCGCATCTACACCGAGGCGGCGAACCGGCGCTCCAAGCGCCTGGCCATCTGCGCCCGACGAGTCCTGCTCACGCTCGTCTTGGCCCCCGTCGCCGCCGCGCTGGCCCTCGCCGTGGCGCTGCCCGTCGCGTTCGATCGCTCGAACGACTGGCTCCCGTGGACCGTCGCCGCGCTCGGCCTGACCAGCCTGGGCATCTATCTGTTCGCCCTCGCCTACCTCGCCCGCGTCTCCAAGGCCCCCATCTGGACCGCGGCGCTCCAGCCCCTCGGCGGCCTGCTCGTCGCCGACATCCTCCTGCAGGCCCGACGGCACCTGCGCCGGGGCCGGACCTCCTCCTGGGGCGGCATGTCGTACAACCGCGCCGACCGCGATCACCCCGCCGATCCCGGCACGACGAACCTATAAACGGTTCCTGATCGCCCGCCGCAGCCCCGGAAATCCCAATACAGCGCTCATGACCACCATCGCCGCTCAACCTCACGCCATCCGTTCCCCCGGCGCCGCCGCCGTTTCCGGGGGCGCCGTCGCGCGCGCGACCGAGGCCCTCTTCGCCAAGCAGCGCCCCGACGGCCATTTCTGCGCCGAACTCGAGGGCGACTCCATCCTGAACACCGAGTACCTGCTGATGAAGTGGATGCTCGGTCAGGAAGCCGCGCCGCAGGCCACGCCCGATCAGCTGCGCCAGTTCGACAAGATGGCGGCGTACCTGCGGATGATCCAGCGCGCCGACGGAACCTGGGGTCAGTACCCCGGCGCCCCGGCGGACATCTCCGCGTGCGTGAAGGCCTATTTCACGCTCAAGCTCATGGGCGACGACACCGACGCCCGGCACATGGCCCGCGCCCGCGCCGCCATCCTCGACCTGGGCGGCGCCGAGCGGATCAACACCTTCTCCATGTTCTATCTCGCGGGGCTGGGGCAGGTCTCGTGGGACGCGTGCCCGTCCATCCCGCCGGAGATCGCGCTGCTGCCGCGCTGGTTCCCGTTCCACATGGACAAGGTCTCCGCGTGGACGCGCACCATGATCCTGCCGCTGGCCCTGTGCACCGCGCTCCGACCCGTGCGCCGGCTGCGCCCGGAGCAGGGCATCGACGAATTGTTCATCGACCACACCCGGCGCACCCGCCTCAACCAGGACTGGAACGCCGACAACCCCGCGGACATCCGCAATGTCTTCCTCGGCGTGGACCGCCTCCTGAAGATCGCCCAGAAGGCCGGCGGCATCCCCACACGCCGGCGCGCCATCCGCGCCGCGGAGGCCTGGATCCTCGACCGCATGCGCCCCGAGACCACCGACGGCCTCGGCGCCATCTTCCCGCCCATGGTCTACATCCAGGTCGCGCTCAAGGCCTTGGGCTACACGCGCTCGCACCCGGTCATCCGCAACGCCGAGCACGAGCTGGACCGCTTCATCATCGAGGCGCCCGACCATGTCCGCATCCAGCCCTGCTTCTCGCCGGTCTGGGACACCGGCATCGCGCTCTACGCCCTGACCGAGGCCGGCCTGTCCGAGCACAACGACGAGCGCGTCCGCGCATGCTGCGACTGGCTCCGCGAGCGCGAGGTCCGCATGAACGGCGACTGGGTCCGCAACCTGCGCGAAGCCGACCGGGGCGTCCGCCTCGGCCACGACGCCGCGGCCTGGGCCTTCGAGTACCGCAACGACTGGTACCCCGATGTGGACGACACCGCCATGGTCGCCAAGGCCCTGCGCCGCGCCGGCGATTCCGCCGAGCCGCAGTCCGCGTCGAGCCGCGCCGTCCGCTGGATCCTCGCCATGCAGAACGACGACGGCGGATGGGCGGCCTTCGACCGCACCAAGGACCGCCCCTGGATGGACAAGGTCCCCTTCGCCGACCACAACGCCATGCAGGACCCCTCCTGCGCCGACATCACGGGGCGCACGATCGAATCGCTGGTGACCTGCGGCGTCTCCCCCACCCACCCGGCCATCCGGCGCGCCGTGCAGTTCCTGAAGAACGAGCAGTCCCCCGACGGATCCTGGAAGGGCCGCTGGGGTGTGAACTACATCTACGGAACCTGGCAGGCGGTCGGCGGGCTGGTGCACGCCGGGCAGAGTGTCGCGGAGCCCTTCCTCCAGCGCACGCTCGACTGGCTGCGCTCCATCCAGAACGAGGACGGCGGCTTCGGCGAGACCGCCGATTCCTACCTGAACGACAACCTCAAGGGCCGCGGCCCATCCACACCCTCGCAGACCGCCTGGGCCGCGATGGCGCTGATGTTCCTCGTCGGCCCAGAGGACCCCTCCGTCGCCCTCGCCGTGCGCTACCTCGAGCGGACCCAGCTCGACGCGAACGAAGGCCCATCGAATCCGGAGGCCTTCGACCGCCCGATGCCCCACGCCTGGGCCGAGCCCGACGGCCCCCGGCCGATCATCAGCCACCCGGTGACCGAGCCCGCCGGCGCGTGGCGCGAGGGTTGGTTCACGGGGACGGGGTTCCCGAAGGTGTTCTACCTCCGATACCACCTGTACCGGCACTACTTCCCGCTCATGGCCCTGGCCCGGCATCAGCGCCTGACCGCCGCGCTTTGACGCCGCGCGCGCAGGGGCCGACCATGCGCCCATGCCCACGATCCCGCCCAGCGAGAAGCCCGATCCCTGCGTCCTGGTGATCTTCGGCGCCTCGGGCGACCTGACGCACCGCAAACTGATCCCCGCGCTGTACGAGCTGGACGAGCAGGGCCTGCTCCCCGAGCGCTGCTGCGTCATGGGCGTCTCGCGCACCCCGATGACCGACGACGCCTTCCGCGACAAGATGCGCGAGTCGGTCGAGGAGTTCGCCTCCGAGTTCGACGCCGAATCCTGGCCGTCGTTCGCCAGGCGCCTGCACTACCACGCCGCCGACGCCGCGAAGCTGGACGAGTACACCGACCTGTCGAAGCGGATCAACGCCCTGGCCGACGAGCACGGCGTGCCCCGCCCGCGCGACGGCTCGCCGAACATCCTGTTCTACCTGTCCGTCGCCCCCGGGCTGTACGACCCCATCATCACCTGCATCGGCGCCGCGGGCCTGGTGAGCGAGGGCAAGCGCTGGTGCGTGATCGACAAGGGCGATGTGCCCTGGCAGCGGATCATCGTGGAGAAGCCCTTCGGCTCCGACCTGGACTCCGCCGTCGCCCTGAACCGCTCGCTCGGGCAGGTCTTCGAGGAAGAGTCGATCTACCGCATCGACCACTACCTGGGCAAGGAGCTCGTCCAGAACATCCTGGTCATGCGCTTCGCGAACCGCATCTTCGAGCCGCTGTGGAGCGCCGAGCATGTGGACCATGTGCAGATCACCGCGGCCGAGACCGTCGGCGTCGGCTCCCGCGCCGCGAACTTCTACGACCGCTCCGGCGCCATGCGCGACATGATCCAGAGCCACCTGCTGCAGGTCATGGCCTTCGTCGCCATGGAGCCGCCGTCGTCCTACAACGCCGACGCGCTCTCGCGCGAACGCATCAAGCTGTTCAAGTCCATCCGGCCCATCCCCGTGGAGACCGCCGACGAGCACGCCGCCTTCGGCCGCTACGCCGCGAACGACTCCGGCCCCGCCTACACCGGCGAGAAGGGCGTGGACCCCTCGCTCAACACCGAGACCTACGCCGCCATGCGCGTCCATGTGGACAACTGGCGCTGGGAGGGCGCGCCGTTCTACCTGCGCTCCGGCAAGAAGCTCGCCCGCAAGCTCACCGAGATCGTCGTCCAGTTCAAGCCGCCCCGCGCCTGGATGTTCCGCGGCGTGGCCGAGCGCCCGCCCAACCGGATCGTCATCAACATCGCCCCCGACGACGGCATCTCCATCCGCCTCGAGGCCAAGGTCCCCGGCCACAAGCTCGTCATCGACTCCGTCAAGCTCGACATGGACTACGCCGCGTCCTTCAACGCCCAGGTCGTCGAGGCCTACGGCCCCCTCCTGCTCGACGCGATGCGCGGCGACCGCACCCTCTACAAGCACCGCGAAGAGGTCGAGGGCGCGTGGACCGTCTGCCAGCCGCTGCTGGAGTCCGAGACCCTCCGCCACCAGATCCAGGAGTACAAGCCCGGCTCCTGGGGCCCCGACAACGGCGATGAACTCCTGAGGATCGACGGCCGCAGGTGGCACAACCCGATCGGCGCGGAGAAGCGGTAGTCCAGCAGCCGTGCCCGTGACCGTGGCCCTGCACGGTCGCGGACCATCGGACCCCTCGTCATCGACCGCTCCGAGCCGCGGTCGATGGCACGGCGCCATCTCGCGTCACCCCCGCCCCGCGTAGTGCCTCATCCAGTGCACCACCGTCTTGGCGATCACATCCCCCTCGAGGTTCACCGCTGACCCCGCGCGCAGGTCGCGCAGCGTCGTCGCCTCCAGCGTCACGGGGATCAGCGCCACGCCGAACTCGCCCCGCTCCACATCCAGCTCGGCCACCGTCAGCGACACGCCCTCGATCGTCACCGATCCCTTGGGCGACACCCACTCCATGAACCCCCGGGGGCCGCCCGGCGGGCGCACCACGACGCGCCAGTCCTCCGGGTTGTCCTGCACCCGCACCACCTCGCCCACGCCGTCCACATGCCCTTGAACAATGTGCCCGCCCATCAGCGCATCGGCGCGGCAGGCGTGCTCCAGATTCACCCGGCTCCCGGGCCTGAGCCCGCCCAGCGTGGTCTTGCTCAGCGTCTCGGGCACCAGGTCGAACGAGACGCTCGCGCCCCCCGCCGCGGCCACCGTCAGGCAGCAGCCAGACACGCTGATCGAATCCCCCAGCCCCGGTCGGTGGCCCCAGGCGCCCAGGTCCACCGTCAGGCGCACCCCCCGCGCGTTCGGCTCGATCGCCGCGACACGCCCCACCGCCTGCACCAATCCGGTGAACATGGGCCAACCATAGGGCCCTCCAAGGCCCGTACCATCATGCCCCGGGCCCCTCCCTTGCCTCCCCGCACGGGCCGACCCATACTCCGCCCCCGCCTCCTGCCCCTGCCCGGGGACCCTTCGATCGCCCCTCGTCCGCGGAACCTCGCCGACGCGCCCCACGGAGACTCATTCATGAACCTCAAGGCCATCCTTCCCAGCGCGCTCCTGCTCTCCATGGGCCTCGCCCTCGGCTGCAGCTCCGACAAGGCCGCGACCACCGACGCCTCCTCCGACAAGCCCGTCCGCGCCGTCGCCGCCGACGACAAGCCCGCGCCGCAGACCGAGCTCGAGAAGTACGCCGCCCTGGGCTACCGCCTCGAGTGGCGCGGCTCCGGGCTCGTCTCCCGCGGCGGGCGCTCGCTGTTCTTCACGCCCTCCAACGACATCCTCCTCTTCCAGGACACCGGCAACACCCTCACCTGCCTGGACGCCGACACCGGGCGCAGCCGCTGGGCCACCTCGCCCGAGCGCAAGATCACCCGCTTCGTCGGCAACGCCCGGCGCGACGACCGCGTCTACGCCGCGAGCCAGAGCGAGCTGTTCGTCCTCGACGCCCGCACCGGCGAGCCGCTCGAACGCCATCAGCTCGCCATCGTGGTGGACTCGCCCCCGCTGCTGGTCGGCAACATGGCCGTCTTCGGCGGCGCCGCGGGCGAGGTGCTCGGCCACAACCTCCTCAGCACCTACAAGCAGTGGGGTTACCGGCTCGACGGCGCGATCAAGGCCTTCCCCGTCCTCGCCGCGGGCACGGTGGGCGTCGTGAGCCAGGGCGGCGATGTCATCATCCTCGACCCGATCGACGGCTCCTCCTACGGGCGCAGCCGCGTCTACGGCCCGCTGCAGAACAACCCGGTCGCGAGCGACAGCCACCTGTTCGTCGCCTCCACCGATCAGTCCGTCTACGCCTTCCGCCTGTCCGACGGCTCCCTCGACTGGCGCAGCCGCAACGAGCGCCCCATCACCGATCAGCCCGCGTTCCACAACGGCCGGCTCTATGTCTCCATCCCGATGCGGGGCATGGTGTGCTTCGACGCCATGAGCGGCGACGAGATCTGGACCGCCAAGGAAGTCTCCGGCGAGATCCTCGGCGTCCGCGACGGCCGTCTCATCGCCTGGGACGGCGCCGACGCCGTGGCCCTCGACCCCGCCAACGGCGACGAGGTCGTCCGCGTGACGCTGCCGGGCATCTGGCAGCTCGTGATCGACGGCTTCGACAACGGCCCCATCTACGCCGTCACCGCCGACGGCAAGGTCTCCAAGTTCGGCCCCCGCTTCTGACCACGCCGCCAATGCCCGACCTCATCCCCGTCCGCCGCGCCCTGATCTCCGTGTCGGACAAGTCCGACCTGGTGCCCTTCGCGCGCGCTCTGTCCGACCGAGGCGTGGAGATCATCTCCACCGGCGGCACCGCCCGCGCCCTGGAGCAGGCCGGCGTGCCCGTCACGCCCATCGACGCCGTCACCGGCTTCCCCGAGATCATGGACGGGCGCGTCAAGACGCTGCACCCCGCCGTGCACGGCGCGCTGCTGGGCGTCCGCGACAACCCCGACCACGCCAAGGCCATGCGCGACCACAAGATCGCGCCCATCGACCTGCTCTGCGTCAACCTCTACCCCTTCGAGCGCACCGTCGCCCAGCCCGATGTGGACCACGCCGAGGCCGTCGAGCAGATCGACATCGGCGGGCCCTCCATGCTGCGATCCGCCGCCAAGAACTTCGCCTATGTCGCCGTCGTCTCCAGCCCCACGCAGTACGACCGCGTGATCTCGATCATCAACGAGCACAACGGCGCCACCACGCTCAAGCTCCGCGCCGACCTGGCCGCCGGCGCCTTCTCGCGCACCGCCGGCTACGACGCCGCCATCGCCTCGTACCTGTCCCGCCGGGGCGGCGCGTCCGGCGCCGCGGGCGACCCCTTCCCCGAGGTCCTCCGCCTGGCCTACCTGAAGGTCGACGCCCTCCGCTACGGCGAGAACCCCCACCAGGACGCCGCGCTCTACCGCGACCCCGCCTCCACCGGGCCCTCCGTCGTCAACGCCGAACTCCTTCACGGCAAGCGCCTCTCGTACAACAACATCCTCGACGCCGCCGCGGCGCTCGAACTCGTGAAGGAACTCCGCCGCCTCGACCGCGACAGCGTCGGCGCCGCCGTCATCAAGCACCGCAACGCCTGCGGCGCCGCGACCGCCCCCACCGTCGCCGACGCCGTCGATCGCGCGCTCGTCGGCGATCCTCTCGCGGCCTACGGCGGCATCCTCGCCGTCAACCGCCCCATCGACCTGCCCGCCGCGCAGCGCCTCGGCGCCGAGGGCGTCTTCCTCGAGGTCATCGTCGCCCCCTCCTTCGAGCCCGACGCGCTCGACTACCTCAAGAACCGCTGGTCCACCGTGCGCATCATCGCCACCGGCGAACGCGCCGGCGCCGCGGCGCGCAAGCTCGACCACCGCGCCATCCCCGGCGGCATGCTCGTGCAGGACCGCGACACCCGCAGCGCCGCGCCCGAGCAGTGGACACACGCCGCCGGCCCCGCGCCCACGCCCGAGCGCCTCGCCGCCGCCGCCGTCGTCTGGACCACCGTCAAGCACCTGAACTCCAACGCCGTCGCCATCGGCGGCCACTGCCCCGAGAAGCCCCACACCGTCCGCCTCTTCGGCCAGGGCTGCGGCACTGTGGACCGCGTCTCGGCGTGCCGCATCGCGGTGCAGAAGTCCGGCCCCCACGCCAAGGGCGCCATCGCCGCGTCCGACGCCTTCTTCCCCTTCGCCGACGGGCCCCAGGTCCTGATCGACGCGGGCGTGACCATGCTCGTCCACCCCGGCGGCTCCAAGCGCGATCAGGACACCATCGACCTCTGCCAGAGCCGCGGCGTGACCTGCCTGATCACCAGCGTCCGCCATTTCCGGCATTAATTTCCTTCTCCCCGGGCCGGATCTCGGTCTATTCTGTCCTGAGAGATCGGGGCCCCGCCCCGCCGGCCCCCGGACCATGGTTCGCTGAACCTCGCCGTGGAAGGAGAGAACCCGTGATCGCGATGCGTTCGTTCGCGCCCGTCGTTTGCGCCGCCGCCCTCGTGACCCCGGCCCTCGCCGGCACGACGACCTTCAACATCGACCCCGGCGAGAGCCACCTGACCATCACCTCCGGCAATGTCCTTCTCGGGGGGACCACCAGCTACGCGGCCATCGCCATCTCCCCCAACGGCTTCACCGCCGAACTCATGGGCACGGTGGACGCCGATGTGACCTCCGGCACGATCGAGTTCCTCGGCTCATCGCTCATCCGCGCCCAGCAGCACGACAGCTACCTCCCCGGCTCCAAGAGCGCGCCCAACAACCCCGAGCCCGCCGACTTCGCCATCGAGTACGCCACCCAGCCCACCCTCGGGCTGGACCTGCGCAGCATCCTGCGCGACATGGTCTTCCGCATCCAGGACAGCGCCGCTCACACGCTCAGCGGCCCGGCCGGCAACCAGACTTTCACCCCCACCGGCACCGTCTGGACCATCCTCGACGGCGTCGCCAACCTCAACACCGGCAGCCCCCCGCTCATCGAACTCACCGCCGCGGCGCCGTTCGACAACACCTCCACCACCCATGGCTCGCTCGTCGCGCAGGTGAACTTCGACACCCTCACCATCCCCGTGGCGCTGGAGATGGTCTTCTTCGGCGACGACCTGAAGATCACCCTGCAGTTCACGGGCGTGATCGTCGGCACCGCCATCACCACCAGCGCCTGCGCCGGAGACTACGACGGCGACCTGGATGTGGACTTCGAGGACCTGAACCTCATCCTGTCCGACTTCAACGGCCAGTACAGCTTCCAGGACCTGAACCATGTCCTGAGCGCGTTCAACACGAGCTGCGAGTAAGCAGCGCGTCGAGACAACCGTGCCCGTGACCGTGGCTCGGCACGGTCGCGCCAGCGCCCCCACCAACGCAACCACGAGACGCGACCGTAAGGGAGCTAGCCGTCTTCCCGCCCCGATGGGGCGACGGGAGGTGCACGCTCGCCCACGGTCGCGCCTCGCGCCCTCCGTTTCTGCTCCCCAACCCCTTCCCCAGCCGATCCTTACCCCACACCATGCCCCGACCCAGTCAGATCATCGCCCTCTGCGTCCTCGGCCTGCTCTGCATCGGCGTCGTCATGGTCTCCTCCGCCGGCATGAGCGTCGAGGACACCAAGGCCGTCACCTTCCAGTCCATCGTCATCTCCCGCTCCACCGCCTACATGGCGCTGGCGCTCGTCGCCATGATCGCCGCGGCCCGGCTCCGCTCCATCGAGATCCTCGACACCCGCCGCCTCGGCTCCCCCGATCGACACGGCCCCACCGGCGCCATCCACCCCTTCTTCGTCGTCGCCCTCGTCCTTCTGGCCGGGTGGCTGATGCTTGTCTATGTCCCGGGCCTCGGACGCACCGTCAACGGCTCCAGCCGCTGGATCCATGTCCCCGTCGCCGGCAGCCTTCAGCCCAGCGAACTCGCCAAGTGGGGCGCCGTCATCCTCCTGGCCCTCTACTGCGCGTGGCAGGGGCCCCAGCGCATGGCGAAGTTCTCCCGCCTGCTCCCCGCGCTCATCCTCGTCGGCGTGCCCGCGGCGCTGGTCACCCTCGAAGACCTCGGCACCGGCGTGCTCATGCTCGCCGCGGGCGCCGTCATCCTGCTCGCCTCCGGCGCGCGCTTCATTCACCTGGGGCTCTTCGTGCCGCCGGCGCTGCTGGGCCTGGTCGCCGCGGTCATCACCAGCCCCTACCGCATGCAGCGCCTGGTCACCTTCCTCAATCCCTATGAAGAGCCCGACGGCGCCGGCTACCACATGATCCAGTCCATGGTGGCCGTCGCGAACGGCCAGGTGTTCGGGCGAGGCCTGGGCTTCGGCCTGCAGAAGTTCGGCTACCTCCCCGAGGACCGCACCGACTTCCTCTTCGCCGTCATCTGTGAAGAACTCGGCGTCTTCGGCGCCGCGACGATCATCGCCCTGTACCTGGGCATCCTCTGGGGCGGCTGGTCGATCATCCGGCGCCTGCCCGAGTCCGCCGCCGCCGCCCGGCTGCTGGGCATCGGCGTGCTCGCGACCGTGGGCATCCAGGCGGTGATCAACATCGGCGTCGTGACCGGGCTGGGCCCGACCAAGGGCATCGCCCTGCCCCTGCTGTCCTCCGGCGGCACGGGCTGGATCCTCACGGCGTTCTCGCTGGGCCTGCTGATCTCGCTCGACCGCGACGAGGTGCACTGGTCCGGCCGACCGAGCGAGCGCATCTCGCGCCGGGTCGAGGCCGCCGCGCCGAGCGAATCGATCGCCGAGTCCCGCGAACCGGTGGCCGTCTAACACCATGGCCGTTCCGCCGCGCGTCTTCGTCTTCGCCGGCGGCGGCACCGGCGGGCACATCTACCCCGCGCTGGCCGTCGCCGAACGCATCCGTGAGGCCTCGCCCGACGCTCGCTGCCACTTCATCTGCTCCACCCGCCCGCTGGACGCCGAGATCCTCCGCGCCGAGTCGGTCCCCTTCACCGCCGTCCCCGCGCGCCCCTTCATCGCCCGCCCGATGCCGCTGCTCCGCTTCGCGCTCGGCTGGCGCGACGCGGTCCGCATCAGCGCCGACGCCATCGTCAAAGCGCTCAACGGCGCCGATCCCACGCAGGCGTGGCTCGTCTCCTTCGGCGGGTTCGTCTGCCCCCCCGCCGCCGCCGCCGCGCGTGCGCTCGACCTGCGCACCGCCCTGGTGAACCTCGACGCCGTCCCCGGCAAGGCCAGCCGTCTGCTGGCGCGCAAGGCCGACGCCGTCTTCAGCCCCGACGGCCCCGAAGTGCCCGCAGACTGGCGGCGCATCCGCCCCGTCGTGCGCCGCGCCGCCGTGCCGCAGGGCACGGCGCAGGAGTGCCGCGCCCGCCTGGGCCTGAGCCCCAACCTCGACACGCTGTTCGTCACCGGCGCCAGCCAGGGCGCGCGCACCATCAACGAACTGATGGACGCCCTCGTCACACGCCACGCCGGGGCGTTCCGCGGGTGGCAGGTCCTGCACCAGTGCGGCGCCGGCGCCGAGCCCGCGCTCGTCGCCGCCTACGCCCGCGCCGGCGTGCCCGCCGTCGTCACCCCCTTCTGCCGCGACATGGCCAGCGCCTGGGGCGCGGCGAGCTTCGCCGTCTCCCGCTGCGGCGCCGGCTCGGTCGGAGAGGCCTGGGCCAGCGCCACCCCCACGGTGTTCCTCCCCTACCCCTTTCATAAGGACGGCCACCAGCGCGCCAACGCCGCGCCGCTTGCCCAGAATCGCGCCGCCCTCATCGAAACCGATTGCATCGACCCTGCTGACAACCTTCAGGGGGCCGGGGCCAGGATTCTGCACCTGCTGAGATCCCCCCAGGACCGGTCCGCCATGGTGGAGTCCTTCGCGGCCCTGGGCCCCGCAGACGGATCTTTTTCGGTCTCTTCTTTCCTATTGGACTCAGGTTCGACCCCGGGTTGACCGAACCTGAACTCGGAGCGAGGAGAAATGAGGGAGATCAGCGTGCCCTACCGGTCACGAAATGTAGACTTCTGGGAGATGCCCCCCCAAACGCAGAGCGTTCGGTCCCCGGAGACGCTGCGGGCGGTCATTCTCCTCGACCCCGGGAGAGCCGCGCCGCCCGAGGATCTGCTGCGCTCCCTCCAGAACCGCAAGGTCCAGTTCGAGGTCGCCCACTCGGTGTTCGCCGCCATGGCGGCGCTCTGCGGCGACCCCGCCGAAGAGCCCCCGGCGCTCATCATCCTCGAGCCCGAACGCATCGCCGGGCTGGATCGGCTGCGCGCCTCGATCGCCCGTTTCGCCCCGGCGGCGCCGGTCTGGAAGTACGAGTCCGACACCACGCCGCGCCTCCAGGCCATGCCCGAGCCCAAGCCCATCCCCGAGGCCACGCCGCAGGTCGTCGTACGCCCGCAGCCCAAGCGCCACGCGGCGCCGGCCCTGCGCCTGACGGGCGATTTCGACTCGCTGGGCAATCTTCCGCCGAACCCCGCGCCCATCCCCGGCCCCCGGTCCGACGACGACAGCGAGGTCGCCTCGCTGCTGTCCGACGAGGAGCTGGGCATGCTGCTGACCGACTGGTCCGACGACGACCCGTCGCCGCCCAAGCCGCTGCGCCGCCCGCGAGGAGACCAGCCGTGACCGGCCACACCGTGACCGCGCCCGCTCCTGACCTGCGTGTGATCGTCGTCGGCCGCGGCGCCGTGGAGTCGCGCCTGCGCAAGGACGCGTCCATCGAGCTCATCCGCGCCCGCGAACCGCTGGACGCCATCGGCGAGCTGGCGAATCCGATCGACGACGAGTCGCCCCGGCGCACCGCGGTCCTCACGCCGCGCGGCGCCGTGCCCGCCAGCGAGGAGCGCGAGTTTGTCGCCGCGCTCCGCCGCGTGGACCCCGGCGCGTTCCTCGTCGCCCTGCAGGCCACCAGCGGCGGCGCCGAGCACGACGCGACCGACGCGCTCTACGACGCCGTCGCCCCCGCGTGGCTGGAGGCCTCCGAACTCCGGCGACTGGCGAGCAGCGGCGCGAAAGCGCCCGCAGCGCCGCAGCCCAGGGCGACGCCGAGCGCCGGGCCCCGCGCGCCGAGCGAGCCGATCCGTCAGAGCGCTCCGTTCATCGGCGCCTACGGCACGGGCGAGTGCGAGCCGGACCTGCCGATCCTCCGGGCCGCGCTCAGCGGCGCCGAGATCGTCGGCGCCTGCGTCCACGAGATGCGCCGTCGTCTGGCCGACCCCGACGCGACCTTCACCCCCGAGACGGCTGCGCCGGCGCCGCGCCGGGGCCTGGCGACCCAGCCGGTCATCCACCGCGGGCGCACGCTGGGCTGGATCACCGCAAAGGAAGCCTCCCTCCCCGCGCTGTCGCGCTGCGCCGAGTGGCTCGCCTGCTGGCTGGCCCTGCGCGAGCAGCAGAGCCAGCTCCGCCAGGCGGCCTTCACCGACGCGCTGACCGGCGTGTGGAACCGGCGCTACTTCGACCGCTTCCTGCCCCAGATGCTCCAGCACGCGCGCGAGCGCCGGCACGAGCTTTCGCTGCTGGTCTTCGACATCGACAACTTCAAGCAGTTCAACGACTCCTACGGCCACGCCGCGGGAGACGACATCCTGCGCGAGGTCTCCAAGCTGCTCCGCTCGGTGGTGCGCCCGTGCGACCGCGTGTGCCGCATCGGCGGCGACGAGTTCGCCGTGGTGTTCTACGAGCCCGACGGCCCGCGCGACCCTTCGAGCCGACACCCGCAGTCCATCTCCGCGCTCGCGGCCCGCTTCCAGCGCCAGGTGCAGAACCGGCGCTTCCCCAAGCTCGGCTCCGATGCGCCCGGCATCCTCTCCGTCTCCGGCGGGCTCGCGACCTTCCCCTGGGATGCACAGACGCCCGAGTCGCTCATCTGCCGCGCCGATGGCCTGGCGATGGAGTCGAAGAACCACGGGAAGAACATGATCCTCTTCGGCCCCGGCGCCCAGGGCCCCGGCGGGGTCGTGACGCCCCAGCGCGTGGATGATCGCCACGACGGCTGCGACTGTTGATTGCGGCCATCGGGCCCGGTGCCCAGTCCGGGGTAAGCGACCGCGGTCTCGCGGCCCCTTTTTCTGCGATCCCTTTGCGGCTATCGCCGATTTTGGACCAATAACCGCGTTTCTGTGGCCTGAGGGCACCTCCGAGACCATCGTCCGGACGCCACCAAGGCCCCTCAGACGCCATGGAATGGCCATTTCGGGGGCCCCCGGCTTGCGAAATCGGCCCGGAGCGTCAACGATACGGGGTCAGCCCGCAGCGGCGGGCCCCCAGACTCCCACCCAACGGAGGCGCAGCATGGAGGATTTCGAGGCTCTGAAGCGGATCATCGCGGAGGCGGAGGAGGATGTCCGCAAGGCCGAGGGCGGCAACAAGGCCGCCGGCACCCGCGTTCGCAAATCCATGCAGGACCTGAAGAACGCCGCCCAGACGGTGCGTCAGAAGGTTCTCGAACTCCGCACCGACGACAAGTGACCCCGGCGCAGCCCTCCGTGACCGAGCAGCCGCCGCGGGCTCGGGGCGCGAGCGAGACCGCCGATCGCTCCAGCGGCCCCCGGAACACCCCGCTGTTCGATGTCTCCGGCATCGACCTCGGGGCGGTGGTTGTTTCGCGCAAGGGCATGGAGAGCTACATCCCCCACCGGGGGATCATGCTGCAGATCGACGCCGTGGCCTGGCACAGCCCGGACTTCACGCAGGGCGTGGCGGTGCGCCATGTCCGGCCCGACGAGTTCTGGTGCGAGGGGCACATCCCCGGCCGGCCCCTGATGCCCGGCGTCCTGATGATCGAGTCCGGCGCGCAGCTGGCCTCGTTCCTCTACTTCTCGCGGATGGACCACCGCAAGTTCGCGGGCTTCGTCCGCATCGAGGATTTCTCGTTCCGGGACCAGGTCGTCCCGGGCGATGACCTCATCCTGCTCAGCCAGGAAGTGAAGTTCAGCAGCCGCCGCTTTGTCGCGGATGTGCAGGGCATGGTCCGCAACAAGGTCGTCTTCGGCGGCCGCGTGACCGGCATGATTTTCTGAACCGCGTCTCGTTCAGCGCCGGTAGGCGTCCGCGACCTTCGCGAGCGCCTCGCCGGTGTCGGCGATGTCGCGCTCGGTCAGCGCCGGGTGCACCGGGATGCAGAACACCGTCGCCGCGAGCTTGTCCGCGCCGGGCAGGTGCCCCGTCACGAAGTCCTTGAACGCGGGCTGGCGCGTGAGCGAGCGGGGGTAGTGGACGGCGCACTGGACGCCCTCGGCCTGCAGCGCCGCGATGAACTCGTCGCGCGAGCAGGCGAAGCGGTCCGCATCCATCCGCACGGTGTACAGGTGGTACGCGTGCTCGGCGCCGGGGGTGACCTTCGGCGCCTTGAGACCGTCGATCCCGGCGATGATCGCGTCGAGCTTCTGGGCGTTCTCCCGCCGGCGGGCGGTGAGGGTCGGGGCCCGGCCGAGCTGGCTGAAGCCGATGGCGCCCTCGACATCGGTCATGCGGTAGTTGTAGCCCACGCTGTCGTGGAGGTACTTGCCCGACTCGCCGTGCGACCGCAGCATCGCGATCTTGTGGGCCAGGTCGTCGTCGTTGACGGTCACCATGCCCCCCTCGCCGGTGGAGATGTTCTTGGTGGCGTAGAACGAGTAGGTCACGGCGTCGCCGTAGGCCCCCAGGCCCTTGCCCCGGTAGGTCGCCAGATGGGCCTGGGCGGCGTCGTAGACGACCTTCAGCCCCTTCTTGGCCGCCAGGGCCTGCACGCCGTCGATGTTGACGGGGTTGCCGTAGAGGTGGGTGGCCGCGATAGCTGTGGTCCTGGGGGTGATCCGGCGCTCGGCGTCGGCGACATCGATGCACATGGTGTCCGGGTCGGACTCGACGAACACCGGCCGGGCGCCCCGGGCCACGATCATGCTGGCGGTGGCGATGTAGGTCCACGCCGGGACCAGGACATCGTCCCCGGGCCGGACCAGGGGCTCGTAGGCCAGCTGCAGGGCGCAGGTGCCGTTGGCGCAGGTCAGGGCGTGCTTGGCGTCGGTCAGGGCGCCGAAGGCCTTTTCCAGCTCGGCGCAGCGGGCGCCCTGGCGGAGCATGCCGCTCTTGAGGACGGCGGTGGCCGCCTCGATGTCCTCGGGGGCGAGCCCTGCGGAGATCAGCGGGACGGGCGACTTCCGCACCGGCGTCCCGCCGTGGACGGCGAGGCCCTTGGTGCGGTCGGCGGCGGCGGGGCTGGACGATGGAGCGGCGGTCGGCATGCGTTCGGAGTCCGGTTTGGCCGCGGGAATCGCGGCGGGCGTGGGGTTTCCGTCGGGATGGTAGCCGACCCGCCCGCGCCGGCGAGGGAGCCCGACCGCGCGTCCTCGGGCGCGCGCGGACCGAAAAAGCGCGCGATTCTGCGCGCGCCGCGAGCGCATGAGCAAAGTCGCGCGCGCATCGCGCCGATCAACTCGCTCATGAGCGGCGACACCGACTTCCACGCGGCCTCCCACGACGACCTCTTCGCCCGCTCGTCCTTCGACAACCCCTCGGAGCCCGAGGCGCACGAGGACCTCTGGTCCGCCGACGCCCCCCCGCTGCCGTTCATGTCGCCGAACTTCGCCGGCGCGAAGCCGCCCGCACGGGACGGCGCCCCGGTGGACCGCCTCGGGGCCCTGGCGAATCGAATCCGTCGCGCCGGCTAAGGGCTGTCAGGACGGGGCCGCGAGGTCGAACGCCTCGATGCCCTTGGTGCGCCGGCTGTTGAGGTCGTAGCGCACGATCACGCCGCAGGCCCGGGGGTCTTCATCCGCGACATCCAGCACGGTCGGCGCCTGCGTGGTCATCATGCGCAGGACATCGTCCACGCGCCGGCCGAGGATGCTGCGCCGCGGCCCGCACATGCCGGCGTCGGTGATGGCGCCGACGGTGTGCTCGAGGATGCGGGCGTCCGCCGTCTGCGTGTGGGTGTGGGTGCCGACCACCGCCGCGACGCGCCCGCCCCAGTTGCGGGCGCAGTGCCAGGCGACGGCCTGTTTCTCGCTGGTGAACTCGGCGTGGATCTCCACCAGCACGACGGCGTCCTTCTCCGGGATCGCCGCGAGCTCGCGGTCGATCGCGGCGAAGGGATCGTCCGCGGGCATGGGCATGTGCAGCCGGCCCAGCACGATGAGCGCGTAGACCGGCGGCAGGCCCGGCGCCGTCTCGACTCGCGCGATGCGCTTGCCGGGGGCGCCGACCGCGAGATTCGCCGGACGCGACACGGGGATTTCCGGGTTCTCCAGCAGCGGGATGGCCTCGCGCTCGCGGTAGACATGGTCGCCCAGGGTCATGGCGTCGGCGCCGGCGCGCCGGATGGCGCTGTAGCCCTCGTGGCTCAGGCCCGAGCCGTGCTTGGCGTTCTCGGCGTTGGCGATGATCACCTGCGCGCCGTGCTTCTCGCGGACGAGCGCCGCCCCGTGCGCAAAGGCGCGTCGGCCGGGCGAGCCGACGATGTCGCCGAAGAACGCGATGACCAGTTCGCCGGGCAAGGGGAACACTGTAGGTCGGTTCGCGCCTGAGCGCAATGTTCGCGTGATCTTCACCGGTCCCTTGCCCGGCCTTCAAGCGGGGTCGGTCTAATGCCGCTCGCCCAGGGAAGAGGGCGCCGCGTCCGTGTTGGACCGGCGGTTGACGCGGGCCGCGCCCAGCGCCCGCGGAGTCTCGAACTACGGAGGAGTCCCCAGATGTCGAATGCGTCTCTCGCTATCGTTGCGCTCGCGCTGAGCGCTGGTCAGGCCCTCGCGGCCACCGGGCCCAGCAGCTCGGCCACCCCGTACCTCACGCCCGTCGCCCCCGGCGCCGAGATCGTGTCCATCCTCACCGTCGGCGACTCGGTCGACGGCTACCGCATGGTCGGCATCCCCGACGGCATGGGCGCCTACATCAACCGCAACCGCTCCCGCTTCTCGCTGTTCGTGAACCACGAGCTGGGCGCGACCAGCGGCGTCGAGCGCCGTCACGGCTCCACCGGCGCCTTCGTCTCCAAGTGGATCATCGACCGCGACACTCTCGAGGTCGTCCAGGGCGAGGACATGATCCGGCGCGTCGCCCTGTGGGACACCGCCACGGACTCGTTCTACAACACCACCACCCAGTTCAACCGCTTCTGCTCCGCCGACCTGCCCTCCGTCGGCGCCTTCTTCAACAAGGACAGCGGCCTGGGCACGAAGCAGAAGATCTACATGAACGGCGAGGAGGCCGGCGCCGAGGGGCGCGCCTTCGCCACCGTCCTCAACGGGCGCGGCGCCGGCAAGGCCTTCGAACTCGCGGCGCTGGGCAAGTTCTCCTGGGAGAACTCCGTCGCCAACCCCTACGCGCAGGACAAGACCATCGTCGTCGGCCTCGACGACTCCTCGCCCGGCGAGCTGTATGTCTATGTCGGCGACAAGCAGTCCACCGGCAACGCCGTCGAGCGCGCCGGCCTGACCAACGGCAACCTCTACGGCGTGAAGGTCGATGGCGTGGCCTCCGAGGACCGGACCTCCGGCGTCGGCGGGACGAACAACTTCTCCCTGCACAGCTTCGGCGATGTCCGCTCCACCAGCGGCGCCGAGCTGCAGAACCAGAGCACGGCGGCCGGCGTCACCAAGTTCCTCCGCCCCGAGGACGGCGTGTGGAACCCGGTCAGCCCCAACGAGTTCTACTTCGTCACCACTGACCGCTTCGACACCATCCAGACCGGGACCGGCGCGCAGGAGGGCAACAGCCGCCTCTACCGCCTCACCCTCGACATCACCAACCCCACCTCCGGCGGCGTGATCGAGACCCTCATCGACGGCACCGAGGCCGGCGCCCCCCAGATGATGGACAACATGACCATGGACCGCTTCGGCAACATCCTCATCCAGGAGGATCCGGGCGGCTCCGACTACAGCGCCCGCATCTGGTCCTACAGCGTCGCCACCGACTCCCTCACCGAGCTCGCCCAGCACGACATCGCCCGCTTCGGCGACCTCGGGACCGCCGCCACCGCGCCCTTCACCAACAACGAGGAGGCCTCCGGCATCATCGACGCCTCCGCCATCCTCGGGCGCGGCTGGTTCCTGGCCAATGTCCAGGCCCACTACGGCCTCGGCGACGCCGAGCTCGTCGAAGGCGGCCAGCTCGTCGCCATCTTCAACCCCGCCAGCGTCCCCGCCCCCGGCGGCGCGGCGCTGATCGGCCTCGCGGGCCTCGCCGGCCTGCGTCGCCGTCGCTGATCGACCCGACATCCCGATTTCGTACGCAACAGCCCCGCCCCGCCGCGGGGCTGTTCGTTTCCGCGTCGCGCACGCACTCAACCCAGCCGCTGGAGATCGAACATGTTCGGCGCGCCCTCGAGCATCGCCGCCGTGGCGATCTGCGCCGTGCGGTAGCCCATGGACATGCCGTGCCCCGTGAACCCGCCGCAGAACCAGACTCGCCGGGAGGCGAAGCCCTCCACCGCCCCTACCACAGGCAGATGATCGGGCGAGAAGCCCATGACGCCGCTCCAGCGCGCCGTGATCTCGAACGCGTCGCCGAGCAGGCGCTTCGCGAATCCTTCGAGCCCCTCCTGCACCGGGGCGGTGGTGCGGTCCTCGTAGCCGACCTCCTCGTCCGCGTGCGCCTTCCGCCAGCCGCCGACCACCACCGTGCCGTCGTTGGTCTGACGGAAATACTCGTAGCCATGGTTCGCGTAGTACGACATGAGCAGGCGCACGCCCGCGTCCGGCCGGAACCGCGCCGCGAGCATCTGCGCCCGCTTGGGCGCAGCAAGCCTCGCGATCCGCGGCAGCAGCAGCCCGACATACGCGTTCGCGCACACCAGCGCGTGCCCCGCCTGGATCATGCCCTCGGCCGTCCGCACGATGACGGAGTGGCCGCCCGGCCCGTCGTCGATGCCGACGACCTCCGCCCGCTGGCGGACCGGGGCGCGCATCTTCCGGAGCAGCAGGCCCAGAACATCGAGCGGGTTGCAGGCGCCGTCGTCCGGGTTCACCAGCGCCGCGAGCGCCCGGGGCTTGCCGTCGCGGGGTCGCCAGATGGCGTCGTCCGGGCCGGCGCCGGGGCCCTCGAGCCATTCCACGGCGAAGCCGTCCTCGCGCATCATCGCGGCGGAGCGGCGGAGTTCCTCGCGCTCGGCCTCCTCCAGCGCCAGCAGGCACGAGGGCACGCGCCGGACCGAAGCCAGCCGGTCGATCCCTTCGGCGCGAAGGCCCGCCAGGTTGTCTTCCGTGAGCTTCCACAGCGCCTTCGCGCGGTCGCGCCCGTATTCGCGGCCGGCGATCTCGTAGTTCTCGGCGCAGCCGCGCATCAGGAACCCGGCGTTGCGCCCGGAGGCCCCAGCGGCGGGCTGGTCGCGCTCGAGGACGACGACCTCCAGCCCGCGTCGCTCGAGGTCCAGCGCCGCGGAGACGCCGGCGATCCCCGCGCCGACGACGACGACATCGCAGGTCTCGCTCGTCGGATTCGAGGATCGGCGCCACTGGCTGACGGTCATGCGCGCCAGCGTACCCGCAGGAACGGGCGTGGTGGGAACCCCGCGAACCCGCGCCAGCCGGACATCTGGCCGTTTCTTTTTTTCGCATCCCCTTGCACGCGGGCGCGGAGGGCTTATGTTCCCCGCAGGAGCGCCGCCCATGCATCACGGGCGGCGGAGAGAGACCGCCGACCGGCGCCGCCGGGACGCACAGCGAGCAGAGAGAGCGCGACTCCATGTCCGAGCGCAGAGCCATCTCCACCGTCGCCGCCATCACCCTTGGCGCGGTGTCCTGCGTTCTCGGACTCGGCCTGGTCGCCCGCTCCGCCCTCGCCCTCCCGCCCGCGCCGCTGCCGGCGCCCATGCTGGAGCCCGACGCCGCGGCGTCCGCCCCGATCCCCTACACGCTCGGCCTCCTCGGCCTGGAACCGGGCGCATTGGCCCTGATCGGGCTCTCGGGCGTGGTCTGCGTGTGGCCGGGCCGGCGTCGGCAAGGATCGCCCGAGGTGGCCGAGGCCGTGGAGCCGGCCCCGGAATCCGCCGATAGGGACGAACTTCTCGCCCCCGCGGCGTGAATTCCCCTTGACCACGGCCCGTCCGCGTGGGATGTTCCATTCCGGACCTACGCCGAGCGTTCGGGGCGCCTGCGCGGTTCTCGCGATGGCCCCGTCCCCGGCAGCGCCGGGTCCGACGCTGTCAACGGGAATCACCGGACGCCGCCTACGCCGTGGGCCGCGCCTCGTTGCCCGCCACGGAGCGTCCGGACATGGTGGTCCGACGCCCAACCAGCCCGATCTGGCCCGACCCGGCCCCGACGCCCCTGTGCCGATCCACACCCCGCGTTCCGACTTCAGGAGTTGTTTCATGCCCACGATGGCCCCGCGCCCCGTCCGCGCGCTCCGTCCGTCCGCCCTGCTCGCCTGCGCCGCCGGCGCCCTGCTGTCCTGCGCCGCGAGCGCGCAGGTCCAGTGGCGGGCCGGCGCCGACGCGGCGATCCCCTCGCTCAGCGCCGAGCAGATCCGCACAACCCTGACCGACCTCAACGCCCGCGCCGCCGACACGCAGCGCCGTCGCGTGGTGGTGCAGTTCAAGGCCCCCGTGACCGACGCCCAGCGCGCCCGTCTGGCCAACGCCGGCATGACGCTGCTGAGCCCCCTGGGCGACAACGCCTTCTTCGCGTCCCTCAGCCCCGTGGCCGGCGCGCTGGACGCCGACGCGATCGCCGCCGAGCCCTCGCTCTACAGCGTCCGCGAGATCCGCGACAACTGGAAGCTCGACACCTTCCTCCAGGCCGATATGGTCCCGGAGTGGGCCGTCGTCAACATGAAGGAGCGCAAGGACGGCGACGAGGGCTTCGAGCCCGTGTTCGGCGCCTATGTGACCTTCCATAAGGACGTGGACCTGAACACCGAGGCCGCGGCGCTGGCCGCGCGCTACGGCGCCTTCGTCCGCAGCGTGCTGGGCCCGATCAACGCCCTGGTCATCGAGATCCCGCAGTCGCAGGTCAAGCCCCTGGCCGCCGAGGACGCGGTGATGTGGATCGAGCCGGCGATCTGGCAGTTGTCCGAGATGAACGCCAGCAACCGCGAGCGCACCGGCGTGAACATCGTGCAGGCGGCGCCCTACGGGCTGACCGGCGCGGGCGTGTCCGTCATGGTGTTCGACGGCGGCACGATCCGCACCACGCATGTGGACTTCCAGGGCCGCGCGACCAACCGCGACTCCGACGGCCTGTCCGACCATGCGACGCATGTCTCGGGCACCATCGGCGGCGCCGGCGTGGCCAACCCGCTGCACAAGGGCATGGCCCCGGGCGTGACGATCAACAACTACGGCTTCGAGTGGGCCGGCGGCAGCGACTTCCTCTACACCAACCCCGGCGACCTGCTGCAGGACTACACCGACGCCATCACCAACCACGGCGTCTCGGTCGCGAACAACTCCATCGGCAACAACACGGCGCCCAACGGCAACCCCTGCGACTGGCAGGGCAACTACGGCACGACCGACTCTCTCATCGACTCCATCGCCCGGGGCAGCGTCGCCGGGAAGGAGCTGATCATCGTCTGGGCGGCGGGCAACGAGCGTCAGTCCAGCAACTGCCAGAACACGGGCAACACCTGGCCGAACTCCGCCGGCGGCTTCGAGACGATCGCCCCTCCGGGCGGCGGCAAGAACCACATCACCATCGGCGCCATGAACTCGAACGACGACAGCGTCACGAGCTTCACCTCCTGGGGCCCCACCGACGACGGGCGCATGAAGCCCGACATGTCCGGCCCCGGCAGCCAGAACGGCACGCACGCCGGCACCAACGACGGCGGCGTGACCTCCACCAGCTCCAACAGCAACAACACGAGCTACAACGTCAAGAGCGGCACCTCGATGGCGGCGCCCACGGTCACCGGCATCGTGGCCCTCATGCTCGAGGACTTCCGCGTGCAGTTCAGCGGCGAGCCCGACCCCATCGGCTCGACCGTCAAGGCCATCCTCGCCCACACCGCGGTGGACCTGACCAACACCGGCCCGGACTACAAGACCGGCTACGGCTCGGTCCGCGCCGACGGCGCCATCGACTTCATGCGCACCGGCAACTTCGTTGAGGAGACCGTCGCCCAGGGCGGCGTGTACTCGGCGCTGGTGCTCGTGAACCCGGGCGAGACCTTCAAGGCCACGCTGGCCTGGAACGATCCCCCGGCGACCCTCAACGCCATCCCCGCGCTGGTGAACAACCTCGACCTGCGCGTGTTCGACCCCAACGGCGTCCGGCGCTTCCCCTGGACGCTCGACCCCAACAACCCCAACACCCCCGCCGCCCGCAACGCCCCCAACACCCGGGACAACATCGAGCAGGTGGCCGTCGGCGTGAACGGCGAGCCCGTGCCCGCCGGCGTGTGGCGCGTCGAGGTCGTGGGCGCGAATGTCCCGCAGGGCCCGCAGAAGTTCTCCCTGGCCGCCTCGCCCTTCCTCATCAACTGCTCCACCGCCGGCGTCGCCGCGATGGACCGCTCGCTCTACTCCTGCGCCGACTCGTCGCTCAACGCCAGCGTCACCGACTGCGACCTGAACCTCGACGACAACGCGGTCGAGACCGTCTTCGTCAACATCACCTCCACCAGCGACCCCGTCGGCGAGATCGTGGTCCTCACCGAGACCGGCGCGCAGACCGCCGATTTCCGCGGCGCCCTGCCCCTGACGACCACCAACGCCGCGGGCGCGCTGCAGATCGCCCACGGCGACACCATCTCGTTCACCTACATCGACGCCGACGACGGCTTCGGCAACACCAATGTGCCGGTCGTCTCGAACGCGACGGTGGACTGCGTCGGCCCGGTCATCTCGAATGTGCAGGTCTCCAACATCGGGCCCTTCGGCGCCACGGTGACCTTCAACACGAACGAGCCGTCTGTCTCCGAGCTGTCCTTCGGCGCGAGCTGCGCCGGGGCGACCACGGTCGTCGGAGCGCCCGGGCTCAACACCAGCCACACGATCAACATCGCGGGCCTGAGCGAAGACACCGACTACTACTTCACGACCGCGGCGACGGACGCCGCGGGCAACGGCGCCGGGAACAACAACGGCGGCGCGTGCTTCACCTTCGCGACCTCCGACATCCCCTCCTACTTCACCGAGAACTTCGACACGGCGGACAATCGCGACACCGCCGGCCACATGATGACCTTCACGCCCAACAACACCGTGGACTTCTACCGCGGCTGCTTCGAGCCCATCACCGCCCTGCCCACCGATCCCGCGGGCGGCAATGTCATCACCTTCCCCAGCACCCAGGACGATCAGTTCTTCCAGGTCACGCCCGGCGCGACGGTCTCGATCTACGGCGTGTCGTACACCAGCTTCTTCGTCGGCTCCAACGGCTATGTCACCTTCACCGCCGGCGACACCGACTACACCGAGACCATCACCGACCACTTCGACCTGCCCCGCATCTCGGGCCACTTCGACGACCTGCACCCCGGTCAGGCCGGACAGGTCTCCTGGAAGACGCTCGCCGACCGCGTCGTGGTGACCTGGCTCAATGTCACCGAGTACAACGCCGGCAACTCCAACACCTTCCAGATCGAGATGTTCTTCGACGGCGTCATCCGCATCGCCTGCATGAACATGTCGGCGGCCGACGGCCTCTCCGGCCTGTCCGGCGGCGGCGGCACGCCGGTCGGCTTCGTCGAGCTGGACCTGTCCACCATGAACAGCTGCGCCTCGTGCTTCGGCGACATCGACGGCGACGGCGATGTGGACTTCGCGGACCTCAACCTCCTGCTCGGCGCCTTCGGCCAGAACGGCGCCAACCTCCCCGGCGACCTCGACGGCGACGGCGATGTGGACTTCGGCGATCTCAACTCCCTGCTCGGCGTATACAGCACGACCTGCTGATTTCCCCGAACCCGCCAGCCACCCGGGTTGGCGAGCACGAACCTGACCATTCCAACGCCCGGCGCCCCCGCGCCGGGCGTTTTTCTTGGACCTTGACCCGCGCCGAGGGGGTGAAAAGCCCGAAACCCTCCAAAAAAATCGCCGCCGCCGCGAAAACACCCCGTACATTCATCAGGACAGCCACGCCGTCGGCGCAGCCCGGGCCGACGGCGAGAGAGAGCCCCAACCCCCCGATGCGGCGACCTCGCACCAACGCCGGCCTCCTCGCCGGAGCGCTCGCGCTCATCGCCCTCGCTGCGCCCACGCCGCCGGCGCGAGCCAGCTTCGAGACGATCAATGAGATCGCCCACATCCGCATGGCGCCCAATCCCGGCACCGGCATCGTCGCCACGAACAGCTTCTCGGCGCTGATCTGGATCCGCCCGACCGACCCCGCATCCGGCGCGGAGCGCGCCGTCCTCACGATCACCGGCGCCTTCGAGCTCCGCCTCGACGGGCAGGGCCGGCCCCTGGCCCGACTCCGGCGCGCCGCCAGCGTGCCGACCTCGCTCACCGTCACCGCGCCCGAGGCGCTCGTCCCCGGCGAGTGGGCGCTGGTCGTCGCCTCGTTCGATCGAACCACCGGCGAACTCTGGATCGGCTCGGCGTGCGAGAGCAAGCCCTTCGCCTCCGCCAGCGCCTCGATCTCCGGCTTCATCCCCGGCCCGGTCAGCGGCGACACCTTCGTCGCCCGCGCCGAGACCGTCCTCGCGGTCGAGGGCGTGTACGCCGAGCTGGCGCTGCGCCGCGAGGCGATCGCGCCGGCCGACGGCGCCGCGGTGTGGCAGTCGCGCCGCTTCCACGCCCCGTTCGACATGAACACGGTCGGCGACGGCGGCCTGATGACCGGCGCCGACAACTGCTGGTGGATGGTGAACCACTGCGTCGCCACGCTGCCGACCAACGGGCTGAGCGTCGCCTCCAGCCAGGGCGACCGCGCCGCGGTGATCGGGGGACTGGCCACCACGAAGAACTTCGCCATCTTCAACCGCGCCGGCCCCGCGCTGCCGGACAACTTCTCGATGGTCCGCCCCGTGCTGGCCGCGGACAGCTGTCGGTATGTGTCGCACCACGACGGCGGCAACGCGGGCTTCTTCGTGCGCCAACTGCCCTCGGTGAGCGAGGACCTCTCCCAGCCCCGCGTGGCGGCCGTGGCGCCGCGGGCGCGCCGGCTGGTCACCGGCCCCGCGGGCCCGTGGAAGGTCATGATCAGCGGCAACAGCCGCGCCACCAAGCGCTTCGACGGCTCGGGCCTGTCGCCGGGCAACTACATACACGGCTTCGCCTGGCTGCGCCCGGAGTCCACCTCCGGCGTGCTCAACGCGCCGATGACCACCAGCAAGACGCCGTGGTTCGGCCTCGACACCGGGACCAACGCCTCGTACATGAGCGGCGCCGTGACCTCGATCTCCCAGATGGACGCCTCGCGCTTCTGGACGGGCTCGGTCGCCGACAACGGCGTGGGCCCCGGGGCCGGCCTGCTGCTGCCCCCGGGCTCTGGCTTCTCGCTGCGCTGCAAGCCGGAGGGCCTTATCCGCGCCGACCGACCGCTGCTGCTGCGGGCGCACGCCTTCGCGTGCCCGGGCGCCTCCACGCTGCTCTGGGCGCCGAACAAATTCGATCGGCAGGGCGCCTTCGGCGCCGACGCCGAGCCGGAGCAGCCGCTCGACCTCGACACCACCACGGGCTCGCGCACCTTCGATCCCGGGGCCGGCGACGCCTATCGGCCGAGTGTGCTGACCCTCTCCGGCGACGCTCGCGCGCTGGCCGTCCCCGGGCACACGGTCGTCCACGGCGACTCCATCGCCGTCATCACGAGCGTTGACTTCAATCAAACGGCGCCCGGCGCGACCACGATCATTCTCGAGTTCCCGTTCAGCGCCCCGCCCGCCAACGGCGCCGCGCTGCTGTTCGGCCCGTGGCGCTACGAGACCATCGAGTACACCTGGCCCGCTCTGGACGCGGGCGACCCGGCGGTGTGGCGCGGCCTGCGGTTCCGCGTGGGCGACGGCTCGGGCCAGGGCGCCGTGCTCTTCGCGATGGACGCCTGGCGCCCCGATGTGGACGGCTTTGTCTGGGGCGTCGCCGGCTGGGGCGGCAACGGCTACCAGCCCCAGATCAACACCGCCGCCGCCGCCTCCATACCCGCATGGATGGCGCTGTTCAGCCCCGATGTCTGGCTGCAGACCTTCGCCCAGCAGGACAGCACGGCCGACAGCATGACCACCTGGGCGACGCTGGTCCGCGGCGCGCTGCCCCACGCCGACCTGGTCTGGCTCGGCGACATGACCCACGCCGCCACCTTCACGCCCTGGCACCTGTACATCCTCGAGCACGGCGCCGCGATGAACGCGCCGTCGATCAGCCTCCTGATGCACCCCGAGCTGGGCGACCAGAACGAGCTGTTCGCCGACGGCCTTCGCGCCGACACCAACCATGTCAGCCAGCGCGGCAACGAGCGCCTCGCGGAGCTCTGGCTCGAGGCCCTCGACGAGGTCGCCCTCACGCCCGCGCTCCCCGGCGACGCCGACGGCGACGGCGCCGTCGGGTTCTCCGACCTCAATGTCGTGCTCTCCAACTACAACGCGGTCGGGCAAGGAGTCCCCGGCGATCTGGACTTCGACAACCGCGTGGACTTCGCCGACCTGAACATCGTGCTGGGAGGCTACGGCCTCACCGCGCCCCCCCAGTAGCCCGAGCGCCGACCGGAGACGCCGCACGCCGCCCGGCTACACTGGGCCCCGTGAGCGCAAGCCCCGCATCCACACTCGCACTGGCCATCGGCGTCGGCATCGCCATCGGGATGCTCTGCGGCCGGCTGCGCGTGCCGGCCATCCTGCCGCTGATGCTCGTGGGCGTCGGCCTCGGGCCCGTCGGCCTGAACCTGGTGGACGGCGCCCAGCTCGGCGGCAGCATCGGCGCCATCATCAGCGTCGCCGTCGGCCTGCTCATCTTCGAGGGCTCCATCCACCTGGACCGCGAGGCCCTGCTCCGCGCGCCCAAGGCCGTGTGGGGGTTGCTCAGCGTCGGGGCGATCATCACCTGGCTGGGCTCCGCCGCCGCCGCCCATTTCCTGGTCGGCCTGTCCGTCGAGCTCTCGCTCATCCTCGGCGCCGTGCTCATCGTCACCGGGCCCACCGTGGTGCAGCCGATCCTGCGCCGCGTGTCGCTGACCCCCCGCCTCCACACCGCCCTCGGCGCCGAGGCCGTGCTCATCGACCCCATCGGCGTCATCATCACCGTCACCACGCTGGAGATCGTGCTCGGGCGACACGGCGGCGGGGCCGACGACCTGCGCGTCGGCTGGGCGGCGTTCTATGTGCTGCCGCTGATCCTCGGCGCGGGCTTCGGCGCC
Organism: uncultured bacterium; assembly: GCA_938003595.1. Classification (GTDB taxonomy): domain Bacteria; phylum Planctomycetota; class Phycisphaerae; order Phycisphaerales; family UBA1924; genus JACVCK01. Next base: position 8,833 of record CALKYH010000117.1, on the reverse strand, counting down.
CTGGCCGGGGCGCTGGCCCGTCCGCTGCTGCGTCTGGTCGCCAGGTCCACCGCCAGCGACTCGGCCGCCACGCTCCTGTGTTTGTCCGCCTGCACGATCGCCGTGGGCTGCAGCGAGCTGGTGCTGCACGAATCCGGCCTGGTCGCGGCGGCGGTCTGCGGCATGATCCTCGCCCGCGCCCGGGGCCAGGCCATCCAGCATGTCCAGCACGCCATGGAGGATGTCTCCGGCGTGCTCGTGGGCGCGCTGTTCATCCTGCTCGCCTCGCGCTTCGATCTGGAGCGCCTGCGGGACCTGACCTGGCTCGACGGCGCCTTTGTGCTCGCCGTGCTGGTGGCGGTGCGCCCCCTGTGCGTCTTCATCGGCTGCGCCGGCTCGCGCCTGAGCGTGCGGGAGAAGCTCTTCGCCTGCTTCATGGCGCCGCGCGGCATCGTGGCGGTGTCCGTGGCGTCCATCGCCGCGCTGGAGCTGACGCGCGTCGCGGCGGAGGCGGCGCAGGCCTCGCCCATCGGCCCGCGCGCCATGGTCGCGGGCGCCAATCTCGCCGAGCAGGCGGCCAAGCTCGAGACGCTGGTCTTCGTGGTGGTGTTCATCACCGTGGCGCTGAGCGGGCTGCTCGCCGGGCCTGTCGCCTCGCTGCTGGGCGTGCGCGCCGGGCCGCCCTCGGGCGTGCTGCTCATCGGCGCCCACCGCCTGGCGCGCGAGCTGGCCAAGGCCCTGGCCGACGCGGGTGTGCCCGTGCGCATCGTGGACTCCAACCCGCGGAATGTCGCCCTCGCCGCCAAGGCGGGCCTGACCGCCTTCGTCGGCAACGCCACCGACACCCGCTGGCTCGACGAGGACATCCTCAACCCGCAGTTCGGCTTCGTCATGGCCGCGACCGGCAACCCGTACGTCGATCAGATGATCGCGCGCTGGGGCGAACAACGCTTCGGCCCCGGCGGCGGCGCCGTGCTGGCCAGCCCCGCGGGAGCCGAGCCCGAGCCCCACACCATTCCATCGCTGCTGGGCCAGTCGATCGCCGCGATCAACTACGAACTCGAGGCCGGGCGCCGCGTCCTGACCACCTGGACCAAGCCCGCCGACGGCGCCGTGCCGCTGTTCTTCATCCGCAAGCACACGCCGGTCCCCGCCAACGCCGCCGAGCCGCCGACCGAGCCCGACAGCGTCATCGGCCTCGCCCCGCCGGAGCCGGCGGAGGACGAATGAGCGCCGCGCCGACGCCGCGCGCTGATTAAAGCTTTTTTTAGGGTCATGCCGGAGGGATTCCCCGGTACAGTCTCAGCAGTCCCTCGCGGGCGCGAGCCATGACCCAGCACGCCGCACCACATCGCACGCACGAGGATCCCAGCGACGACCGGGGCGCTCCGGATGGTCGTGGCGCGATGGCGGCCGATCTGCGATCGCTGCTGTCCTCGCATCCGGCCGGCGTCCTGAACGCGCTCCCGGCCGCCATCTACACCACCGACGCCCAGGGCCGCATCACCTCCTACAACGAGGCCGCGGCCGCCATGTGGGGCCGACGGCCGGAGCTCGGCGAGCTGTGGTGCGGCTCCCGCCGCCTGTTTCACCCGGACGGCCGGCCGATGCCCAAGGACGAGTGCCCCCTGGCGATCGCGTTGAAGGAAGGCCGCGATGTCCGGGGTCAGGAGCTCGTGGTCGAGCGCGCCGACGGTCTCCGCCGCACGGCGCTCCCGTTCCCCACGCTCGTGCGCGACGCCTCCGGCCGGGTGACCGGCGCCGTGAACCTCGTCGTCGACATCACCGAATCCCAGACCGTCCGCGAGACGCGCCGCGCCGCCGACGAACGCTACCGCGCGATCGTCGACACCCAGTCCGAGCTGGTCTGCCGCTTCCGGATGGACGGCACGATCCTCTTCGTCAACGAGGCCTACGCCCGCGCGAGGGGCATGCGCCGCGAGGACCTGGAGGGCAGGAGTCTCTGGGAGTTCGTGACCGGCGCCGACCGTGAGCGCGTCCGCGCCGATCTGGAGCGGATCACGATCGACAGACCGGAGATGGTCATCGAGAACCACTGCGAGACGGCAGCGGGCACGCGCCTGTACATGTGGACCAATCGGGCGCTGAGCTTCGACGCGGACGGCCGCCCCGTGGAGCTGCAGTCCACCGGCGTTGACATCACCGACCGCACGCTCGCCGAGCAGGCGCTTCGCGAGAGCGAGCAGCGGTTCCGCGTGCTCGCGGACAACATCTCGCAGTTCGCGTGGATGGCCGACGCCGACGGCTCGCTGAACTGGTACAACCGGCGCTGGTACGAATACACGGGGACCACCTTCGAGCAGATGCAGGGCTGGGGTTGGCGCGCCGTGCAGCACCCCGACCATGTCGACCGCGTCGTCGAGCGCTGGACGGTCGCCTGCCGCGACGGTCAGGCCTGGGAGGACATCTTCCCGCTCCGCGGCAAGGACGGGCAGTACCGCTGGTTCCTCAGCCGAGCAGTGCCCATCCTCGACGCCGAGGGGCGCGTTGTGCAGTGGTTCGGCACCAACACCGACATCACCGAGCAACGCGCCGTCGAGGAGGAGCTCGACCGCCACCGCGCCGATCTCGAAGAGCGCGTGCAGGAGCGCACGCACGAGCTGAAGGAGACCTACGAACGCCTCCGCATGTCCGAACGCATGGCGATGATGGGCACGCTTTCCGCCGGCCTCGGCCACGACATGGGCAACCTGCTGCTGCCCATCCGCGTGCGGCTCGAGTCGCTGGCGAGCCAGCCCCTGCCCGACCAGGCCCGCGAGGATGTCGAAGCCATCCGCACCTCCGCCGAGTACCTGCGGCGCCTCGCCAGCGGGCTGCGCCTGCTCGCCCTGGATCCGCATCGCTCCGCCGCCGCCGAGACCATCGACCTGCGCGCCTGGTGGACCGATGTCGAGGGCGTCCTCAAGAGCGCCACGCCCAGAGGCGTCACGCTCGAGGCGCGACTGGATGAGAGCGTCCGCCGGGCGCCCATCTCCGCCGCGGCGCTCACGCAGGTGGTCTTCAACCTCGTGCAGAACGCCGGCGACGCCCTCCGGGAGCGGGCGTCGGGCCGCATCGTGATCGAATCTCGTGAGGAAGCCGGCGAGGTCCGGGTGATCGTCTCCGACGACGGGCCCGGCATGCCGCCGGAGGTCCTCGAGCGCTGCATGGAGCCCTACTTCTCCACGAAGACCAGGGGCATCTCCACGGGCCTGGGCCTCGCGCTCGTGCACGGGCTGGTCCGCGAGGCCGGCGGCCGCGTCGAGGCCCAATCCCGCCCCGGCGAGGGCGCCCGGTTCACACTTCGGTTCCCGATCCCGACGCGCCGCGCCTCCGGCCATCAGCCGCTCGCGATCGTCGATGTCCGCGACTCCCGGCTCCGCTCGCTGACCACCCGCGAGCTGCACGGGCTCGATGTCCGCGTCGTCAACCGCGCCGAGGGCGCGACCGGCGCCGCGCTCTTCGTGACCGACGACCAGGAGAAACTCTGCGGCGCGCCCGAGGGCGCCGCGCTGGCGCTGTTCGCCGATGCGCCCCACGGATTCTCGCGCCCTGTCCGCGCGCTCGGGCCGCGCCCCGAGTTCGGCGCCCTCCGCGAGACGCTGCGCGATATCTTCAAGGATCATGCCCCGCCCGCCGTTCCTGCGCGGGGCGCCGACATCATCCATGACCGATGACCGGCGGAGGACCGAGCAGCGATGCCCCTGACAGAACGACCGATCAGTGTGCTCTGCGTGGAGGACAATCCCGAGGTGGCGCAGGCTCTGAAGATGAAGCTGAGCCAGGACGACCTGTTCGTCTGGAAAGGCTGGATCCCGCGGGCGGACGACCTGATCGAGACGGTGCGGCGCGAAGAGCCCTCCATCGTCCTGCTCGACCTCGACATGCCGGGCCGCGACCCGCTGGACGCCGCCAGCGAGTTGCTCCGCGTGCGACCGGCGACTCGCCTAGTCGTGTTCAGCGGCCACGCCCGCGAGGAACTCATCGAGCGCGCCCTCGACATCGGCGCCTGGGGATTCGCCACCAAGAACGACGGCGAGAACGAGCTGTTGCGAGTCCTTGCGTCCGTCGTCGATGGACGCGTGGAGTTCTCGCCCGAGGTCCGCGCGCTGCTGGACGCTTAACGGCGACCCCGGTCCGCCGACGGCTCGAACCACTCCGGCAGCGCCCGCTCCCCTGCGGCCACACGACGCAGCGCCCCGAGCATCTCCAACGGGTCCGCCAGCTTGTCCACGAACCCGCGGGCGCCCGCCTCCACCGCGCGACGGATGGTCGCGTCGTCGTTCATGCCGCTGAACACCACGATGTGCAGATCCGGATGGTCCGTGTGCAGCCGCGCGATCGCCTCGAACGGGTCCAGACCCGGCATCGTCAGGTCGATGACCACGAGCCCCGGGCGCAGCGCCTTGACCGCGGCCATCAATCCGTCCGCGCTCGGCAGCGTGCCCGCCAGGCGCATATCAGGCTGGATCGCGAAGAGTCGCTCCCACGCGCCGAGCATGCCGGGCTCGTCATCCACCAGAAGGACATCGACCATCGAGGCATCTCCGTATGGCCCGCCTACGGCTCGCGGCTGCAGACCCTCAGGGCGCCCGATGCGGTAGTTGATCTCAGCGTACAGGGGCGTCGCCAGCCCGGCAATGGCGACGCGTAGTCCTCGGCCCAGCCCCCGAAGGCGCCAAACCACGCCAGTCCGCAGTGAAAAAGTCTTGAGCCCTGGCCCCCCGGGCGGTACTTTGTCTCTCAGCGTCGTTGCCCCGCAACGAGGAGGAGGCCCGCGTGTTTGTTCCAGCCACGCCTCGCGCCCGCGCCGGCTTCGCGTCCCTCGCCCTCACCATCACCGCCGCCGTCGCCGTTGCGGGGCCGCTGACCCCGCCGCCCGGGCCCGTCGCGCCGACGCAGAAGACGCTGCAGCAGGTCGAGCCGCGCACCCCCGTGTCGGCGGAGACCACGCCCGGGAACGAGAACGCCGTCTTCATCATCACGCAGCCGGGCTCGTACTACCTCACGGCGAATGTCGTCGGCGCCTCCGGCAAGGACGGCGTGCGCATCCTCGCGGACCATGTCACGCTCGATCTCAACGGCTTCACGCTGCAGGGCGTTCCCGGATCCGGCAGCGGCGTCACCTCCGACGGGCTGGCGGACAACATCACGATCCGCGACGGCGTCGTCATCGGCTGGGGAGTCAGCGGCGTGGACCTCATGGCCAACGCGGGCTTCGCGGCCGGCGCGATCGTCGAGCATGTGCAGTCGATCTCCAACGGGAATCGAGGCATCTCGGTCGGGACCGACGCGATCATCCGCGCCTGCATCGCCAGGGGCAATGGGGCCGACGGCATCCGCGCCCGCTCCTTCACCGGCAGCCTGGGCCACGCGGTCATCGAGTCCTGCGAGGCCTCGTCGAACGGATCGGTCGGCATCCTCGCCGCCGCGGGCTCGGTCGTGCTGAACTGCGTCGCGACCTCCAACCTCGGCGGCGGCATCGCCGTGCTCTCCGACTCGCTGGTCTCCGGCTGCGTCGCGCGCAGCAATCAGCCGTTCGGCGTCTCGCTCTCGGCGCGATCCTCCGCGATGGGCTGCACCGTGACCGGCACCTTCGCGGGCAGCGGCATCATCGCCGCCGGCGGCGGCGTGGTCTCCAACAACACCTGCGCCGCCAACTCCGGCGGCGCCGGCGTCCGCATCACCGGGACCCGCGCCCGCGTCGAGCGGAATCACTGCACGAACAACGCCACCGGCATCCTCGTGGAATCCTCCGATTCGCTCATCATCGCCAACACCTGCGGCGCCAACGGCGTGAACTGGAACATCGCGCCGAACAATCACTTCGGACCCATCCTCAACATGACGGGCGCCGCCAACTTCGGCGTCAACGGCGACGCCGCGGCGGGCAATCTGCCGACCACGGACCCTCTCGCCAATTTCACATACTGATCCGCCGCGATCGCACGCGCGAGCCCTTCAGCGCCGCCGTCGCCGCGTGCCCCGCGACGACCCGCCTCGTCACCGACCGCGCATCGATCGATCCACCCGCTCGGCCCAGTTCAACACGATCTGCACCGAGTTCTTCTCCGCCGGACGGCCGGCGGGCGCCACCGGCCGCGAGACCAGGAACGCCGCGCCGTCGGTCGCGATGTCATGCAGCGACACATCGACGCCCTCCAGGTCGAACAGGCGACGGGGCTTGGAGACGATGAACTCGCCCTGCTCGCTGACGCTGCAGTCCACCGCGTAGATCGTGGCCGGTTCGGCGCTTCGATCGCAGAAGTAGATCGTGCCGCCGTCGGGCGACCAGAGGCCGAAGGTCGCGTTCTGGTCCGAGACCTGCGTCATCCTCGAGGGATCGTCCGCCGAGACCACGAACAGCGACCTGCCCTGCCGCCTGGAGCTCGTCGCGGCGAGGACCCACCGATCATCCGGCGAGAACGACCCGAAGGATTGCACGCCGGCCCATTCGATGAACGGCTCGAGAGCGCCGGAGAGCAGCTCCCCACCGGCGTCGAACCGCAGAAATCCAAGGTCGGCGCCGCCGTCCGCGTCGAGCTTGGTGACCAGCACGCGCTGGCCGTCGCTCGACCAGTCCAACGGCAGAAGCCAGGAGTCGTCCGCCTCCACCAACGCGGGCTCATCGACGCCCGCAACCAGATGACGCAAGAGCCGGGGATCGCCGCCCTCGGGCCGGACGAACAGCAGCCTCCTGCCGTCCGGGCTCCACACCGGGAGCCTTGAGTTCCTGGTCCGATCGCCCGGAATCGCCCGGAGCAGGTCCCGCTCGAGGTCCAGCGTCGCGAGGCTGTTGCCGGCTTCCGTCTCGATCTCCAGCGCGAGGAATCGACCATCGTCGGAGAAAACCGCCCACTCGAACGCGCCCTCCCGGGCAATGAACGGCCGCGCCACGCCCTCGAGCGACACCAGCTCCAGCCGACGCTGGACCAGCGTCGAGTCGGTCTCCAGCTCATAGATCAAGGTGCCGCTGAGGCTGATGTCGAACTGCGGCGGGGCGCTGGGGCTCGCCGACCGAACCCCGCGCAGCGCGGGCGATTCCTGACCGGTCAGCGCCAGTCGCTCGAGATCGAACGCGGCGACCATGAGCGAGTCCTCGCGCTGCATCGCGATCCGCCCCCCGGGGATATACCGGCCGTGCGACGCCCCACGCGCGACCAGATGCGCCTCGCCGCCGTCCAGCCTGGCCGCCCACAACGCCGACGACCCGTCCCACATCGCGAAGTCGCCCTGCACACGAACGAACAACACGCCCCGGCCGTCCGGCAGCAGCGCGGGGTGACGATCCGAGTAATCGTCACCTTCCCCCTCCACTGAGAAAAGCGGCTCCGGCTGGCCGCCCGCGGCGCTCACCCTCAATAGCGGGCCGACGCGCTGCCCGAAAATGATCCAGTCGTCGCTCGTCCAGGCGACCCCTCGCACGCTCTCCGGTTCGCAGATCGTGATCGCGGGCCCGCCGTCGATCGGCGCCTTCCGCATCGATCCATCCTGGAGGAACACCACCCAGCGCCCGTCCGGAGACAGACCCAGCTCCGTCGCGCCCTCCGTGCTCGGCACGATGCGCGCCGCGCTCTCGTCGATGTCGCGCACCAGCACGACGGACCCGGAGCCCTCGCCCGCCTTGGCGATCGTCCGCTTCCCATCCGCGGAGATCTTCGGGAACGACCAGCTCGCGAGGGTCTTCTCGGCGCTGAACTGCAGAGTCAGATCCGCCACCAGCGGCGCCGGCGCCGCGGGCCGGAGCAGCCACGCCGCCGCGCCGACCGCCAGCGCCGTCGTCGCCGCGGCCGTCAGGACCGCGAGCGTCGGCCTCCGGCGCGCCGCCGCGGGGCTCGCCGGCTCGTCGGCGCCGCGCATGGCCGCGAGCAGTTCCAGCCGCACATCGCCGATGTCGCGCCAGCGCGCCTCGCGATCGCGCGCCAGGCATCGCTCCAGGGTCCGACGAACGGCGGGCCCGACGCCCGCGGGCAGCCGGCCCAGATCGATGTCCTTGTGCAGCGTCGCCCCGATGGAGTCGCTCGCCGTCTCGCCCGCGAACGGGTTGGCGCCCGTGAGCATCTCGAACAGCACGACGCCGAACGACCAGATGTCGCTCCGCTTGTCGATCGGTCGCCCCCGCGCCTGCTCGGGCGACATGTACGCCGCCGTGCCCATGATCGCCCCGGGCATCGTGGGCGAGCGCGGCGTCGCCGAGGTCAGGGTCGGGCTCTCGCTCAGCGCCACGCCGGAGCTCGACGATCCCTCCGCGCGCGCCAGGCCGAAGTCGAGGATCTTCACCTCGCCCGCCGGCGTCAGCTTGATGTTGTCGGGCTTGAGGTCGCGATGAATGACGCCCGCATCGTGCGCCGCCTGCACGCCCGCCGCGATCTGCGCCGCGATCTCCAGCGCCTCTTCGACCGGGATCGGCCCGCGATCGAGCCGCTCGGCGAGCGTCTCGCCCTCGACATACTCCAGCGCCAGATAGCGCCGGCCGTCCTGCTCCTCGACGCCGTAGATCCCCGCGATGTTCGGATGATGCAGCTGCGCCAGCGTGCGCGCCTCGCGCTCGAAGCGGGCCAAGCGCTCCTCGTTCGATGCGAACGCCTCGGGCAGCGCCTTGATGGCCACGAATCGATCGAGCCGGGCGTCCCGGGCCAGGTGCACCACGCCCATCCCGCCGCGCCCGAGCTCACGCTCCAGTTTGTACGGTCCGATCTGGCTGGACGGCGTGGTCACAGCCCCGATCCTACTGGACGACCGACGCCGGAATGCCCGTCGACCCTCTCGATCGACGCCGCGAGACTCCCCCCACCCCCTCCGCGCAGAAAAATGCCCCCCGAAGGACTCGAACCTTCGACCCGCTGATTAAGAG
>CALKYH010000116.1 GCA_938003595.1 uncultured bacterium | reverse complement strand
CGCTGCTGCTCACGCGCCCCGAGCTGATCCGCGAGATCCACGAGTCCTTCCTCGAAGCCGGCGCCGACGCCGTGGAGACGAACACCTTCGGCGCCAACAAGCTGGTGCTGGGCGAGTTCGACTTTGTCGAGCGCACGCGCGAGATCAATCGCGTCGGCGCCGAGATGGCCCGACGCGCGTGCGAGCGCTACTCCACCGCGCAGCGGCCCCGGTTCGTCGCCGGCTCGATGGGGCCGGGCACGCGCCTGGTGTCGCTGGGCAACACCACCTGGGACGAGATGCTGGACTCCTATGCCGAGCAGGCGCGGGGCCTGCTCGAGGGCGGCGTCGATGTCTTCGTCATCGAGACCTGCCAGGACATCCTGCAGACCAAGTGCGCGATCAACGCGTGCCTGATCGCTCTGCGCGAGAAGGGCCTGAGCGCCGCGGATGTGCCGATCATGGCCAGCGTCACGATCGAGACCACAGGCACGATGCTGCTGGGGACCGAGATCGCCGCCGCGGCCGAGGCGCTGCGGAACTACCCGCTGCTGTCGCTCGGGCTCAACTGCGCCACGGGCCCGGTGGAGATGGCCGAGCATGTGCACTGGCTGGGCCGGCGCTGGAAGGGCGCGGTGAGCGTGATGCCCAACGCGGGGCTGCCCGCGCTGGTGGACGGCCGGGCCGAGTATCCCCTGGCGCCGCGGCCCTTCGCCGAGTCGGTGATGCGGTTCGTCGAGCAGGACGGCGTGAACATCGTCGGCGGCTGCTGCGGCACGACGCCGGAGCACATCCGCACGCTGGCGGAGGCGGTGGGCGGCCGGGCGCCGGCCGCGATGGAGAAGAGCCCGCCCCGGCGCGGCTGCTCGTCGTTGTACACGGCGGTCGAGTTCCGGCAGGACCTGTCCGCGCTGCTCGTGGGGGAGCGGACGAACACCAATGGATCCCGTCAGTTCAAGCGCCTGCTCAACGAGGAGGACTGGGACGGCCTCGTGTCGATGGCGCGGGAGCAGGTGCGCGACGGCAGCCATGTGCTGGATGTGTGCGTGGATTATGTCGGGCGCGCCGGCGCCGCGGACATGGCGGAGGTGGTCAAGCGGTATGTGCGCCAGGTGCAGGCGCCGCTGATGATCGATTCGACGCAGATCGATGTGCTGGAGGCGGGGCTCAAGCACGCGGGCGGCAAGTGCGTGATCAACTCGATGAACCTGGAGGAGGGCGAGGAGAAGCTGGGGCGGATCTGCGAGCTGGCGCGGACCTACGGCGCCGCGGTGGTCGCGGGGACCATCGACGAGGACCCGGTCGAGGCCATGGCCAAGACGGCCGACCGCAAGCTGGCGATCGCCGAGCGGATCGCGGCGCTGGCGACGGGGCGGTTCGGGCTGGACGCGGGCGACATCCTCTTCGATCCGCTCGTGCTGCCGATCACCACGGGCGTCGAGGCCGACCGGCGCCTGGCGCTGGAGACGGTGGAGGGCATCCGGCGCATCAGCGCGGCGCTGCCGGAGTGCTCCACGATGATCGGCCTGAGCAATGTCAGCTTCGGCCTCAAGCCCGGCGCTCGCGCCGTGCTCAACAGCGTGTTCCTGCACGAGTGCATGGCGGCGGGGCTGACGGGCGCCATCGCGCACTCGTCCAAGATCCTGCCGCAGAACCGCATCCCCCAGGAGCAGTGGGGCGGCGCGCTGGACCTGATCTACGACCGCCGGCGCCCGGGCTTCGATCCGTTGCTGCGGTTCATCGAGATGTTCCCCGAGGGCGCCGAGGGCGAGGCGGCCGCGACGAAGGTGTCGCTGGCCGACCTGCCCGTCGAGGAGCGAATGCAGCGCCACATCATCGACGGCGAGATGCGCGGCCTGAAGGAGACGCTCGACGAGGCGATGACCCGCCACGGCCCGCTGGAGATCGTCAACGACCACCTGCTCGCCGGCATGAAGGTCGTGGGCGACCTGTTCGGCTCCGGGCAGATGCAGCTGCCCTTCGTGCTGCAGAGCGCGGAGGTGATGAAGGCGGCGGTGGCGCACCTGGAGCCGCACATGCCGCGGACCGGCGGTCGGACCAAGGGCACCGTGGTGCTGGCGACGGTGCAGGGCGATGTGCACGACATCGGCAAGAACCTGGTGGACATCATCCTGACGAACAACGGCTATACGGTGCACAACCTGGGCATCAAGCAGCCGGTGGCGAGCATCATCGGCGCCTGGCGCGAGCACAAGGCCGACGCGATCGGCATGTCCGGCCTGCTCGTCAAGTCCGTCGCGGTCATGCGCGAGAACCTGCTGGAGATGCGCACGCAGGGCGTCGGCGCGCCGGTGCTGCTCGGCGGCGCGGCGCTGAACCGGCACTACTGCGAGACGGAGCTGCGCTCGGCCTACACCTCCGGATCGGTCTACTACGGAAAGGACGCCTTCGAGGGGCTGCGCGTCATGGACCATCTCATGACCGGACGGGCGCCGGCGCTGCAGGCCGAGATCGCCGACCGGCTCGAGAAGCGGGCCCGGGCCGAAGAGGTCATCTCCAGATCAAAGGCCGTCGCGGCGGAGGCCGAGACGGACGAGCCGGCCGTCGCCGTCGAGATCGCGCCCGAGGGCGTGCGCCGCCTGGAGGAGGTCCCCACGCCGCCGTTCTGGGGCGATCGCGTGGTCGAGGGAATCGACCTGGACGAGGTCTACCCGTTCATCAACACCGTGGCGCTGTTCCGCGGGCAGTGGCAGTTCAAGAAGGGCGCCAGGTCCGACGCGGACTATCAGCGCCAGATCGAGGAGCAGGTCACGCCGCTGTTCGAGCGGCTCAAGGCCCGCTGCCGCGATGAGAAGATCCTGCGCCCCCGGGTGGTGTACGGCTGGTTCCCCTGCAACAGCGACGGCGAAGACCTGATCGTCTACGACCCGAAGGACCACGACCGCGAGGTGGAACGCTTCACCTTCCCGCGCCAGCGCGGCCGCCAGCGCTTGTGCATCGCGGACTTCTTCCTGCCCGTCGGCTCGGGGAAGCGCGACGCCCTGGGCATGCACTGCGTGACGGTGGGCGAGGAGGTCGGCAAGCGGGCTCGCGCGCTGTTCGAGGCGAACGAGTACGCGGAGTACCTCTACCTGCACGGGATTGGCGTGGAGACGGCGGAGGCGCTGGCGGAACTGTGGCACAAGCGGATGCGCCAGGAGATCGGCGTCGGTGGAGAAGATTCTCCGAAAGTGCGGGACCTGTTCGTGCAGCGCTACCGCGGCTCGCGGTATTCGTTCGGCTACCCCGCGTGCCCGGACATGAGCGATCAGGAGAAGCTCTTCCGGCTCCTGAGGCCCGAAAGGATCGGGTGCGAGCTGACCGACAACTGGCAGATCGACCCCGAACAGAGCACAAGCGCGCTGATCGTGCATCACCCGCAGGCCAAGTACTTCGCGGTCTGAGATCCGGCGTCGGCGACAAATTTCGGGTTGCACCGATCCCCGGTCTTTGGGAGACTGTTCCCGCTCGCTCCGCCTGCCAGGGCCGGAGGGGTTTGGAGTCAGTCAGCACAGACAGGGAGAACGATCATGCACAAGCACCTCTGCGCGGCCGCGGCGCTCGTGGGTCTTGCGTCGGCGTCGCTCGCCTCCGCCAGTCTCATCGACCTCGGGCCGGATCCGATCGTGGTGAGCGGGTCCATCTTCCGCGTGACGCCGCAGTTCGGCGGACCGGACTTCGAGGGCGCCAGCGCCGTGGACCACTGGTATGTCACGGTCACCACCACCGGGCACTACTCCTTCAATGTGCTCTCCTGGGAGTTCGACAACGGGAGCAACTCCGTGGTGGATGTCAACGGCGACGGCGAGATCGCCTTCATCGACAGCTACCTGCGCCTGTTCCGCGACGACGGCGATCTGACCTCGGACGACCAGGTGGCCAGGAACGACGACAAGTTCTCCCATGACGGCGCCAATTCCGACGGCTCGATCTACGGCTACGACTCGTACCTGAGCGTGCTGCTCGACCCCGGGACCTACATCCTCGCGATCGGCGCCTACCACATGTCGATCGACGACGCGATCCTGGGCCTCGATGTCGACAACAACTACTACCCCGTCTCGTACGATGAGGACCTCGACGACTTCGTCCCCTCCGATCACGGCGACTACGAGATCACCATGGGCCTGGTGCCAGCCCCGGGCGGCGCGGCGCTGTTCGGCCTCGCAAGCCTGGCGCTGATCCGTCGGCGGCGCTGAACCGCTGGTCGCTCCCGATGTGTCATCCCGGCCCGGCCCTTCGATGGGCCGGGCCTTCTTCATGCAGTGCGGCGGAATAGCGGGGACTCCCTGTGGATTCTCTTCGGGAGCCCCTGCACACCGTCCGCGAGAGGAGAGCTCACCATGAGATTCGTTCGTTCCGCAGCCGGGTCGTTGCTGGTCGCGTCGTGCTGCGGCGGGGCCTGGGCCGGCGCCGGCTCGGTCGACGCTGGCGCTCCGCTGATTGTGGACGGTCGCATCCACCGCGTAGACCTTGGCGCCCAGGGGGTCGCCTCCGACGACGCGTCCACCGTGGACACGATCCGTTTCACGGCGACGACGAGCGGTCTGCACATCATCGACCTGCTCTCGTGGGAGGTGGTGTTCCACGAGCATCGCCATGTCTCGATCTACGACCTCAACGGCGACGGGCTGCACCAGTTCTTCGACACCGAGATCCACCTGTTCCGCGACGACGGCGAGCTGGGCGCCGACGACTGGATCGAATCCAACGGCGACTCGGAGTTCCCGCACCACGACGAGGACGGCGCCGCGCGCCATTCCTCCGGCGGCCATCAGGACGGCAGCGTGTTCGAGTTCGATTCGTTCCTGCGCCTGCGGCTGGAACCCGGCGACTACCTCCTGAAAGTCGGCGCCTTCTTCCTGTCGATGGACGACGCGATCGACGGGCTCAACGACACCTCGCCGTTCAATGTCGGGCACTACCCCTTGGCGTGGGACCCGGCGCTCGAGGCGCTGGTTCCCGCGGAGTTCGGCTCGTACCGGGCGACGATCCGCCTCGTGCCCGCGCCGGGGGCAGTCGCGATGTACGCGCTGGCCGGCGCCGCGATGATTCGCCGGCGGCGCTGACGCCTGCCCAGACGCCCGCGTGAAGAAACGCGGCCCCGACGCGGGCAGGCGTCGGGGCCGCGGTTGCATTCGGGTGGCGTCGTCTGCTCAGCAGCCCGTGTTGAAGTTGCCCAGCACGATGTTCAGATCGGCGAAGTTCACGCTGCCGTCGCCGTTGAGGTCGCCGCGCAGGCAGGCGCCGGACTGGTTGAACTCGCCCAGCACGATGTTGATGTCGGCGAAGTTGATGAGGCGGTCGAAGTTGGTGTCGCCGGCGCAGGGGCGGAGGTCGAGCGTGGCGGTCATGCCGTCGTTGCGCCTGGGCGAGTTGCCGCCCGCGGCGAAGTTGACGGAGTTGTTGTCGGGGGTGGTCGTGCTGACGCGCTGCAGGGCGTTCGTGCCGTCCATGGGCAGGGCCGCGGCGGGCGTGCCGAACGGCGAGTTGGCCCCGGTGTAGGCGCCGTAGGCCACGGCGTCGGGGATGCTGGTGTTGGCGTCGTTGCGGAACACGATGCGCCCGTCGGGGCCGGGGATCAGGCCGGCGGACGGGATGACATAGTCCGGCACGAAGCCCGCGGCGTTCTCGAAGCACGGCGTCGCCACGATCCAGGTCTCCCCGCTGTTCAGGGCGGGCAACGAGGTGGTGATGTCGATCACCAGGGTCTCGACGGCGCCGGTGGGGTCGAACGCGACGATGCGGGTGTTCTGCAGCTGCGTCTGGTTGTTGGAGGTGGCGCGCAGCTCGATGTACTGCACCCGCCCGTCCGGGCTGGAGAAGATCTCGTCGATGAGCATGAGGTGGAACGAGGCGAGGGCGGCCGGGGCGGCGGCGGCGCACAGGAGCGCGGCGAGGTGATGGATGCGTCGCACGGGGACTCTCCTTCGGGTTGCGTCGGGGGCGGGCGGCGCACGGAGCGCGGACGCCCTGCGGAAGTACACGAGGATCAACCCGACGCTGGCGAGGCCTATTCCACCATGCCGAGCCGGATCAGGCAAGAAAAAAGGCCCGGCTTCGAGAGCCGGGCCTCAGGGTGATCATTCTGTCGAGGCCGGATCAGTTGCCGGCGCCGTAGTTGCCCAGCAGGCGGTTGAGGTCGGCGAAATCGACATCGTTGTCGCCATCCAGGTCGCCGGCCAGGCCGGGGCCGGACTGGCCGTAGGAGCCCAGCAGCAGGTTCAGGTCGTCGAAGCCGACCATGCCGTCGCCGTTGATGTCGCCGACGATGAGGCAGTTGGTCTGACGGAACAGGGCGTAGGAGGTGCAGGTGCCCATGAACAGGTCGAGGCAACCGTCGTTGTTGATGTCGACGAATGCGAAGTCGTGGGCGGCGATGTGGATGTTCTGGTGGTCGGTGGAGGGCCAGGGGTCGCTCACCAGGCCCGTGCCCGGGTTGCGGAGCAGGGCGAAGCGGGCGCTCGAGCCGCAGTTGGCGATGTCCACATCGATCGGCGAGACGCCGATGTCCAGGTCGCCGTCGTTGTCGATGTCGGCGACCTTGACATTGCCGCCGAAGTTGCCCGTGCGAGGAGAGTTGGTCACGTTGTTGTCGGAGATGCCCAGCGGCCCGTCCTGCACGGGGTTGGTGATCTTGACCAGGCCGTCGGTGTTGTCGTCCACAACGTACATGTCGAGCATGCCGTTGCCGTCCAGGTCGGTCATGGTGAACATGTAGGGGCTCTCGTTGTCGTAGAGGTTCTGGAACGGGCGCGTGTTGAAGACGCCGGAGCCGTTATTGAACAGGACGAAGACGCCCCACTCGTTGAATGGCGAGGCGTTGTAGAGCGTGGAGACCTTGACGATGTCCATGTCGCCGTCCATGTCCACATCGCGGATCTCCGCGGCGGGGCCGAACGCGACGTTGGAGTTATTGCCCAGGCGGGCGTTGGTCTCGTTGGTGAAGTGGCCCGTGCCGTCGTTGATGAGCAGGCAGTCGTTCGTGCCGCCGGCGGGGCGATAGTTCGAGAAGTAGATGTCCGGATAGCCGTCGCCGTTGACATCGCCGGCGTCCAGGGCGCAGAACTGCGGGCCGTCCTCCTGATTCACGGGCGTGATGATCGGGAACCGAGTGTCGCCCTCGCTCACAAAGCCGAGCCAGTCGCCGTTCACATCGTCGCCGAGGTTGCGGTAGTACATCGGCTGCTGGAAGAAGGTGTTGGCGATGACCAGGTCGAGCCAGCCGTCGTTGTCCAGGTCGCGGACCAGCACATCGCGCGAGTCCGACGGGATCGAGATCATCTCAGGGGCGTACTGGGAGGTGCGCTCGACCAGCATGCCGTTCTCGTTCATCAGGAGCACATCGCTGCGCGGGCCCGCCACCGAGAACGGGCGCTTGCGGACGCAGATCACATCCATGTCGCCGTCATGATCGAAATCGCCGACGGCGATGTCCTTCTCCTCCGCGTCCGAGAGGGTGACGGATTGCAGCACGAGGTTCGTGGCTGTCACATCCTGGAACTCAACCCACTGCGCCCGGGCGGCGCCGGACAGCATGAGGACTGCGGCCGCGGAAGCGGCCGTGGCGAAGGAGCGGCAGGTCAGCATCTCTGATTCTCCGGTGGTCACAGGTATGGGTCGCTCTCGGCCCTCGGGCGGAGCGAGTGGACGGGGATTTCGCCCAGATGCAGACTAACCCCGACCAAACCCCCGCACAACCCTAATTCCCCCCGGATCTGCGATCCTTAACAAAGAAAAAGCGGCCTCGGAGGCCGCTTTCCAAGGGCTGTCAAGATGGGAGGGCGGCGGTCAGGTGTTGAAGAACGAGATGACCTCGTTCAGGTCCGCGAAGTCGACGACGCCGTCCAGGTTCAGGTCGCCCGCGAGCCCGGCGCCGCTGGCGTTGAAGTCGCTCAGGACATTGTTCAGGTCCTCGAAGTCCACCACGCCGTCGCCGTTGGTGTCGCCCAGACGACCCGCAATGAGCTCCATCCGGGGCCCGCGCCCGAAGATGTCCTCCGACGAGAAGATCTGCAGGGCGCCGGTCAGGTCCGGGGGCATGCCCTGCTGGGGCGGCGGGGGGGCGTTGTCCGCGGTGACGGCGAAGTACACCTGCCCGCCGGTCAGCCACGCGTAGACGATCTCGCGGTCCAGGTCCGCGGGGATGTGGAATGTGATGGTGTCGCCCGTCAGCGTGGCGTTGGCGTCGACCCCGGTGATCGAGCCCATGGCGGGCACGGGGACCGGCGTGTTGGAGACGATGTTCCAGGTGGCCTCGCGGAAGCCCCTGTCGAGGAAGCGGATGTAGGCATCGCCCTCCGCGGGGACCCAGGTGTCGCTGCCGAGCCGGATGCGCACCGTGGCGCCGCCCCAGCGGAAATCCGCCGGCAGGTCGCCGGTGTCCCAGCCGACGAAGATGTGCGACCAGAAGTTCGACTGCGGGAAGGTCCCCGGGAAGCCCTGGGGGTTCAGGTCCACATCGGAGGACCCCCAGGCGTTGATGACCGTCGCGGTCGCGGGATCCACGGCCGAGACATAGGCCCAGACATCGTCGTCGGCCAAGCCGAGGTCGATGACCGCCGGCGCGCCGGCCATGGCGGTGGCGCTGATGCAGAGCGCCAATCCGGTCAGGATTCGAGTGGTTCGCATGGGGGTCTCTCTTCTCAGTGGCGGGTGTGGCGCCGCCGGGTGGGGGTCGATATCGTATTGAGACCGAGTCTCATTTGGAGAACGGTAGAGGTCAGGCCCGGGCCCGTCAAGACCGGATTACAATAGGACAGCCATGGTTCCGATTTGGCAGTATTCCAAACGACCCATCTCCCGCCGCGGCTTCACCCTTGTGGAGCTCTTGGTCGTTATTTCGATCGTCGCCCTCCTGATCGCGATCCTGCTGCCGGGCCTCGGTCGGGCGCGTGGCATGGCCACCCTGGCGCGCGAGGAGAGCAGCGCCCGCCAACTCGTGGGCGCGTATCAGGAGTACGCCAGCGCGAACCAGGACCAGCTGATGATCGGCTACAAGGCCGGGCTGGGGGCGCGGGACGAGTTCAACCAGCCGATCGCGCTGCAGCAGTACTCCACGGCCGCGGCGACCGGGCGGTACCCGTGGCGCCTGGCCCCGTATCTCGACTACGCCTTCGGCGCCTTCGTCCCGGACGGCGCGGCGCTGGACGCGCTGCGCGAGCTTCCCCGGGACGAGTTCATCTACGCGGTTTCCGAGGGGCCGCGTTTCGGGCTGAACACCACCTTCCTGGGCGGCGACGCGAACGAGTACGGCTTCGATGCGCAGGCGTCGAAGGCGTGGGGGCCGAACTGGGTGGTCCGCAAGGCGACGCTGGCCTCGCGCCCGTCGAATTTGATCGTCTTCGCGACGGCGACGCGTCAGCACGACTTCACGAGCATCTCGACGGGGCAGGTGATCGCGCACGACGGGTTCTTCCGCGTCCGCTCGCCCTACTTCCTCGACCGGCGCTGGGCGGAGGCGCCGCCCAGCGAGCGCGACGCCCGGCTGCGCTCGGCGACGATCGGCAATGTGCACTTCGCGGCGCTGGGCCGCGCGGTGGTGGGGTTCCTGGACGGGCACGCCGAGGCGTTGGACTGGGAGGGCATGCAGGACATGCGCCGCTGGTCGGACCAGGCCGACCGCCCGGACTGGACGCTGCCGTACCCGGGCCAGTGACGCCCCCGCGGATCGACGCGGATCGGCCGGGGCGCTGGTAGTGTGTTGGCCCCATGCCGCTCTCCAAGCACGACTATCTGGATGAACTCCGCTGGCGGGGCCTGCTGCACCAGGCCACCGACGAGGCCGCGACGGCCAGGCACCTGACCGAGGGGCGCCACATCTACTGCGGGTTCGATCCGACGGCGGACTCGCTGACGATCGGCAACCTGGTGCCGCTGATGATGCTCGTGCACGCCCAGCGGGCCGGGCACCGGCCGGTGGTGGTGATGGGCGGCGCGACCGGGTTGATCGGCGACCCGTCCGGCAAGTCCGCCGAGCGGACCCTGCAGACGCGGGAAATGGTGGAGTCGAACCTGCACGGCCAGCGGCGCATCTTCGAGCGGCTGCTGGACATGACCGGGCCCCAGGGCGCGATCATCACGAACAACCTGGACTGGATCGGCAAGCTCTCGTTCATCGACGCGCTGCGCGATGTGGGCAAGCACTTCTCGGTGAATGTGATGATCCAGAAGGAGGCCGTACGGGAGCGGCTGACCAACCGCGAGCAGGGCATCTCGTACACCGAGTTCTCGTACCAGCTGCTGCAGGCGTACGACTTCCTGCACCTGCGGCGCGAGCTGGGCGTGACGGTGCAGGTGGGCGGCTCCGACCAGTGGGGCAACATCGTCGCCGGCGGCGACCTGGTGCGGCGCGTGATCGGGGAAGAGGTCTTCGGCGTCACGGCGCCGCTGGTGGCCAAGGCCGACGGCGGCAAGTTCGGCAAGACCGAGTCCGGCGCGGTGTGGCTGACGGCCGACCGCACGAGCCCGTACGCGATGTACCAGTTCTGGCTGAACGCGGACGACCGCGATGTGCCGCGGTTCCTGCGGATCTTCACGCTGCTGCCCCGCGCCGATGTGGACGGGCTGATCGATGTGCACGCGCAGGACCCCGGCGCCCGCACGGCGCACCGCGCGCTGGCGCGGGCGGCGACGGCGCTGATTCATGGCGACGACGAGGCCCAGGCGGCGGAGAAGGCGGCCTCGGCGCTGTTCAGCGGCGATGTGACCTCGCTGCCCGAGGCGACCCTGCGCGAGGCCTTCGCGGAGGCGCCCTCGAGCGACCACTCCCGCGCCCTTCTGGGCGGCGAGGGAGTCGCGCTGATCGACCTGCTGGTCGAGACCGGGCTGGCCAAGAGCAAGCGCGAGTCGCGCGAGTTCCTGGCGAATGGCTCGGTGTCGGTGAACGGGCGCAAGGTTGGCCCGGACGACCGGCTCACCCCCGGGCACCTGCTGCACGAGGGCCTGATCGTGCTGCGCCGGGGCAAGAAGAACTGGCACCTGACCCGCTGGAGCTAGCCCGGAGGGCCGATTCCGGCGTCCGGGCGCAAGTGAGCGTGGGATAACCCGTAGATTTTGCTGGGCGCGGCGCCCTCGGTGTGGCACACTATGTGGACACACGGTGTCCGTGGGGGAGAGCGGAGGGAGCCGGAGCAAGGGCAATGACGCCCTTGCGATTGAAAGGATGGCGCCCATGCCCCGCGCAGAAGACCTCCTCCGCACCAAGACCGATCGCAGCGTTGTCTGGATCGCGCCCGACGCCACGGCGCTGGACGCCTCCAAACGCATGAGCGACCGGCGCGTCGGTTCGCTGGCCGTGCTCGGCCAGAAGGGCGAGCTGATCGGCATCGTCACGGAACGCGACATCCTCAACCGCGTCGTCGCTCAGGGCCGCAAGCCCGACGAGACGAGGGTCGAGGACATCATGACGCGCGATGTGATCTGCTGCGACCGCGAGACCCGCTGCTGCGAGATCAAGGCGCTCATGCGCGACCAGCGTGTCCGCCACATCCCCGTGGTGGAGACGAAGCGCGTCGTGGGCATGATCTCGATCGGCGACCTCAACGCCGCGGAGTCCGAGGTGATGGAGCAGACTATCCAGTACCTCGAGCAGTACATCGCGCCGAGCTGAACAGCCCCCTCCGGTGGGACGGATTTGGAAGGGGAGATGCAGCACGCTTGTGCGGGCCCCCCACGGGGCCCGTGCGCGCCGGCGTCGCCTACTTCTTGTCTGCCCCGGCCTTGCCCGGCTCGATCTCGCGCAGGTACTTCCACGAGTAGATCCCCGTGTCGTGCCCGTCCGAGAACCGGATCCGCAGGGCGTAGTTGCCCACCAGCTCCGCCGACTCGGCGCGGAGCGGCCCCCCGCCCCCGCCCCCGGAGAACGCCGACGCCGGCAGCACCGTCAGCGGGTTCGACGACATCTGCTCGCGCAGCTGGCGC
>CALKYH010000115.1 GCA_938003595.1 uncultured bacterium | reverse complement strand
CCAGCCGACATGCAGCAGGCGCGCGATGGCGACGGCGACATTGACGATGCAGATGGTGCGCTTGTGCGGCACATCGGGGAGGGACTCGTACGCGAGGCCCTGCAGCCAGATGACGTCGTAGAGGGCCTTGGGCAGGCCCCAGCGCTCGGCGAGTCGGCGGCCGGCGGCGTGGTGGTCCACGCCGATGACGCTGCGCTCGACCTCGGCCAGGTCGCGCCCGGTGCGCGAGGCGATCTGCAGGACGCGGCCGAAGGTCTTGGGCAGGGCGTAGTCGAGCGCGAGGATGCCGATGCCGTGGAGCATGCCGGCGGTGAAGGCCTCGGGCGGGGTGGGCGTGTTCTTCTGGCCCCGGTGCTCGTGGGCGAGGAGCTCGGCGGCGCAGGCGGTGGCGATGCTGAAGCGCCAGAAGGCCTTGCGGTCCAGGGCGCGGCCGGAGGCTTCGGCGTCGTCGACATCCTTGCCGGGGGGATCGGCGAGGAGCTCGTAGACATTGACGCTCAGCGCCGCGGCGCGGACGGCCTCGAAGCCGAGCAGCACGACGGCGCGGTCGACGGTGGTGACTTCCTCGGTGGTGCGCTTGTCGGCGCGTCGGCACAGGCCCAGGAGCTTGGCGGTGAGGGCGGGGTCCGACTCGATCATGGTGACGATCTGTCGGAAGTCGGCGTCGGCGGCGCTGGACAGGCGCAGCAGCCGGCTGGCGACGCTGGGGAGCGTCGGCAGCGCGTCGAGCTGCTCGAGGATGAGTTCGACGCGGCTCTTGCGAGCTTTTTCCTGTTCCGGAGGCATGGTCAGCCCTCGATCCCTGCGTCGGAGGAATGCGCTGTTCCGTTGGATCCGTGCCCGGCGCCGACTCCGAGGAGCTCGGCGACCTTGCCGGTGAGTTTCTCGATGTTGAAGGGCTTGCGGACGAAGGCGTCGGCGCCGGCGCGGGAGAGGCGGTCGACGTCCTCCTGGCTCACGACGCCGGAGATGCAGACGACGCGCGTGTCGGCGGTGTCCTCGCGCTCGCGGAGGCGGCGGACGATGAGGTCGCCCCGCACATCGGGGAGCATGTAGTCCACGATCACCAGATGGGGGCGGAAGGTGGCGGTGAGGATGCCGGCGTCGTAGCCCGTTTCGGCGGTCTGGATCTCGTAGCGCCGGTCGCGCCCGAGGGTGTCGCGGAGCAGGGCGAGGGTCTGGGCGTCGTCGTCGACGATCAGGATGCGCTTGCGCCCGGACTCGAGGCGGTCGGGCGGGATGCCGTTGTCGTGCATGAAGCGGAGCAGGTCGGCGCGGGGGATGCGCCGGAACTTCGATCCGGGCACGCGGAAGCCGGTGAGGCGACCGCTGTCGAAGCAGCGGATGATGGTCTGCTGGCTGACATTGCAGACGCGCGCGGCCTCGCCGGTCGTGAAGACCTCCTTGCCGCTCCAGTCTTCCTGGCCGGCGGCGCCGTTCCCGCGCTCGTTGTCCGGGATGTCAGGCATCGGCGGTGGGTTTCCGGGCCGGGGGTCTTCATGGGCAGAGGGGCCGCGTCGCCGCGGCTGCGTCGTCTCTACCGTCCGGTCAGCATCGGCCCCGGCATTGCCGGACTTGACCAGCTTCACAGCGGCGGGACGGCACAAGCGGAACGCCCCATAAACCCCGGCGCGGGGCGCGCGGGGACGGGCGTTCCGGGGCGTGGAATCCCTCAGATTCTGCGGGGCGTCACTGGGCCGCGCGGATCTCGCCCGCCGCGGCGGCGTAATCCACGAAGAAC
Source organism: uncultured bacterium (assembly GCA_938003595.1). GTDB lineage: Bacteria > Planctomycetota > Phycisphaerae > Phycisphaerales > UBA1924 > JACVCK01. Next base: position 3,407 of record CALKYH010000115.1, on the reverse strand, counting down.
AGGGTGGGCAGCAGGTAGTTGCGCCCCTCGAAGAGGAAGACGCGTCCGCTGACGGTGACGGTCATGCCCTCGCGCGCGGCGCGGGCGAGGTTCGTCATGCGTCCGAGCGTGCGGCAGGGCAGGAGGGTCATGGGGGGGTCCGACTTGCCGCTCTCGGCGTCGTTGTCGAAGGTCACGCGCCATTGGCCGCTCTGGTCGGGCATCATGCGGGCCTTGCGGAGGTTGAAGAACTCGCCCTCGCGAACGACCGGGCCGCTCGCGGCGCTGGCGGACGCGACGGGCGCGTCGCGCCGGGCGCTGGTGGCGCGTTCGACGCCGCCGATGAGCGACGCGGCGCTGGGGTCGGCGCTGTTGGAATCGGCGGCGTCGGCGGCCTGCACGGGCGGGGGCGCCGGCGTGGGCTCGGCGCGGGCCGCGGCGACGGAGAAGTGCGTGGGCAGCACATAGTTGCGTCCGCCGTCGGCGAAGACTTCGGCGCTGAGATAGAAGGTGGTGGGCTCTCGGCGCGACTCCATCAGGCGGATCATGCCGGCGAGCGTGGCGCAGGGGTGGACCAGGACCGGCGCGTCGCTGCGCCCGGACTCATCGGCGTCGAAGAAGAACCACCAGCCGTCGTGGCTGTGCGCCAGGCGGCCCCGTCGGGAGACGAGGAACGAGCCCTCGCGCAGCGGGGCGCCGGGCGTGGCCTGGGCGCCGTCGGGCTTGACGGGGTCGCGGTTGGCGGCGGGGGCGTCCATCTGCTGGATGCGCTCGTCCACGCTGGGGCTGTTGAGCGCCGGGTGCTGGGCGGGGTTCGCGGGCTGCGCGGCCCGTGCCGACGGGGCGCACGCGATCGCCAGCAGAAGCAGGAGGAGCGGCGAGAGAGCGTTTCGCGTCGGGACCATGTCTTCATAGTCGGGCGCCGGGCGGGGCGCTGTCCAGCGAGGGGCCGGGGATCGGCTCGGGCCGACCGGCATAGACCGAGCGGCTATCATGGCCGATCCTGCGGGGCGAGAGCCCCCGGGACAGGCGGCCGCGTACCCAAGTGGTCTAAGGGGACGGATTGCAAATCCGTTATCCGTGGGTTCGAATCCCACCGCGGCCTTTTCGGGCGGAATCGGTGGGACCGGCCGGCGTCGCCGGCCGGAGCGGAGGGGCGTGGGAAGTCGAATCGTGAGCAGGGACTCTGAGCGGCCTGTCAGGACTTCTTGCGGGAGTTGGACGATTTGGATGACCTGGTGCGGCCTTCCTTGGCGCGCTGCTTGTTGACGGTGGCCGCGGCGATCTCTTCGGCGCGGTCGGCGGAGCGGCCCTGCTCCTTCTCGCTCTTCGTCACATGCTCGTACTGGCGCTCGTCCTTCTTGCTCCAGGCTCTGGGGGGCATGAAGAGGCTCCTCTCTGGTCTGCGTCGATCTGCGGCACATAGAGATCGAAGCGACAAGAGACACTGCGGGCGCGCGATGAGACGGGGATGAGCGTCGCGTGAATGGCGGCTCAGCCGCGCAGGTTCATCTGAAACGACGATCCAGGCCTCGCGCCGAGCGGATGGGCGGCTAGCATGCGGACGCTCGCGGCGGCGGTTTCAGAGGTCTGCCGGGGCTTTCTTGCCAGCCAATTCCTAAGTGGAGGTCATCGAAGATGCAGAGACAGAGGAACTATCGAGGCGCCGCAGGAGGCGCGATCGCCATCGTCGGGTTGCTCGCGGGCTGCGCCGCGGCGGTTCACGCCGGCGATCCGCCACGGTCTCTGGTGACGCCGGACCGGCTGGAGTCGCGGATCGGCGTGCTGGAGTTCCGCGACGGCGTCCCCACGGTGGAGACGGCGGAGCGCGTGCGGGATGCGCTCGCCTTCACGCGGGCGGTCGAGGCCTACAACAACAGCTTCCGCGGCGCCTCGGCGTACGCGATCCGCGAGGGCTTCCACAGCATCGGCGCCGAGGACAACTCGGTCGTCATCTTCCCGGAGCTGATGGACTCCAACTCGCTGTTCCTGACCGCCAACGCCGACACCGTGTACTACTGCTCGGTGATCGACCTGAGCAAGGGCCCGATAGTGATCGAGCAGCCCCCCAAGGGCCTGGGCACGATCAACGACATGTGGTTTTCGTGGGTGATCGACATCGGCTTCCCGGGGCCGGACCGGGGCGAGGGCGGCCGGTACCTGCTCGTGCCGCCGGGCTACGACGGCCCGCTTCCGGACAGCGGGTTCCATGTGGCGCACTGCGGCACGAACCATGCGCTGTACGCGGCGCGCGCGTTCCTGACGAACGATGATCCCAAGCCCACGGTCGCGCTGATCAAGGAGCGACTGAAGATCTATCCGTACACGCCCGGCGCCTTCGGCACGAGCATCGCGACGGCGCTGGAGGGCGGGGTGCGGATGAGCTCGAACCCCCCGGTCCCGCCGACGAAGTTCGTCGAGGCCAGCGGCAAGTCGTTCAACACCATTCCGCCGTCGGACGCCTCGTTCTTCGACATGATCAACGCGAATGTGCAGAACGAGCCGGCGACCAGCTACGACCCGGAGCTGGCGGGCCAGCTCGCGGCCATCGGCATCGTCAAGGGCGAGTCGTTCAACCCGGACGCGAGGATGCGCGCGATTCTCGCGGACGCGGCGGCCGTGGGCTGCGCGGCGGGGCGCTCGCTGAACTGGCGGTTCGGCGTCTCGCACCCGGACTGGTCGTACTACCCGGGCTCGATGTGGGGCAGCATGCTGTGGGAGGGCGGCGCGTTCTTCGAGACGCCCCCGCCCGTGTTCACGAAGGAGGGGTACTTCAAGCCCCATCCGCCGACGGGCGCGCGGACGCTGGATTCCCGCACGGCGTTCTACTTCGGGTACACGCTGGACTCGCCCGGCATGATCATGACGCTGCCGCGGGTCGGGTCGCAGTACCTGATGGGGTTCCTGGACAGCGACGGCAACCCGTTCGACGGCGCAAAGACCTACAAGGTGACGCTGCCCAAGGGCATCCCCGCGGCGAACTTCTGGTCGTTCACGGCCTACGACAACCAGACGCGCTCGATGCTGCAGACGCCCCAGCGCTACCCACGCGCCGGCAGCCAGACCTACCCGACGCCCGCGGCGACGGCGAGCGCCGATGGATCGACGACGATCTACTTCTCGCCGACGAAGCCCGACGGCGTGGCGCCGGGGAACTGGATCCAGACCGACCCGGCGAAGGGCTGGTTCACGATCCTGCGGCTCTACGGGCCGCTGGAGTCGTTCTTCGACAGGAGCTGGCGCCCCACGGAGATGGAACTGGTGAAGTAAGCGGCGCCATCACGGCCTGAGACCTGCACAAGGGCCCGCGCGGATCGCCGCGCGGGCCCTTGTCTGTGTGTGGTCGGAGATCAGCGCTTGCGGCGCAGCGCGCCGAGTCCCCAGAGCGCCAGGTGCGCCGCGCCGCCGGGCGACGGGACGACATGCGC
>CALKYH010000114.1 GCA_938003595.1 uncultured bacterium | reverse complement strand
GCCCGAATCCGACGCCCCCCAGGGCGGTTCGATCATCGATCTGCAGATCGAGCGCGAGCTGCAGGACTCCTACCTCACCTACGCCATGAGCACCATCATGGACCGGGCCCTGCCCGATGTCCGCGACGGCCTCAAGCCCAGCCAGCGACGCATCCTCGTCGCCATGAACGACCTCAACCTCTCCCCCGGCCGCAAGCACAGCAAGTGCGCCGGCATCGTGGGCGAGACCATGAAGAAGTACCACCCCCACGGCGAGGGCGCGATCTACCCCACGCTCGTGAACATGGCCCAGGACTGGAAGATCCGCTGCGCCCTCGTGCAGAAGCAGGGCAACTTCGGCTCCATCGACGGCGACCCCCCCGCCGCCATGCGCTACACCGAGGCGCGCCTCGCCCACGCCTCCGCCGAGATGCTCGAGGACCTCAAGCTCGGCACCGTCGACTTCCAGCCCAACTACGACGACACCCTCGAAGAGCCCGCCGTCCTCCCGGCGCGCTTCCCCAACCTCCTGGTCAACGGCTCCACCGGCATCGCCGTCGGCATGGCCGCGTCCATCCCGCCCCACAACCCCGGCGAGATCCTCGACGCCATCGTCGCCACCATCGACAACCCCGAGATCGAGCTCGAAGAGCTCATGAAGATCGTCCCCGGGCCGGACTTCCCCACCGGCGGCACGATCTGCGGCCGGCGCGGCATCTGGGAGGCCTACTCCTCCGGCCGCGGACGCGTCACCATCCGGGGCGATGTCCACACCGAGCCCACCCCCGGCGCCAAGGACCGCCAGCAGCTGGTCATCACCTCCATCCCCTACCAGACCAGCGGCGAGTCGTTGATGGAGAAGATCGTCGACGCCGTCCGCGAGGAGCGCATCAAGGACATCTCCGACGCCCGCAACGAGTCGGACATGAACAACCCCGTCCGCATCGTCTGCGAACTCAAGCGCGCCGCCGACCCCGCCGTCGTCGAGCAGCAGCTCTACCAGTTCACCCCCCTCCAGCAGACCTACTCCATCATCAACATCGCCCTGGTGAACCGCCAGCCGCGCACGCTCTCGCTCCGCGAGATGCTCCTGCACTATGTGAACCACCGCGTCGAGGTCATCCGCCGGCGCACCCAGCACCTGCTGCACGAGGCCCAGAAGCGGGGCCACATCCTCGAAGGCCTCATCTTCGCCGTCTGCGACATCGACGAGGTCATCGCCGTCATCCGCTCCTCCACCACCCGCGAGCAGGCCATCGAGCGCCTGGCCGCGCGCGGCTTCCGCATCGCCGAGGACCACCCCTACGCCCCCAAGATCCCCGCGCGACTCCTCAAGCGCCTGGCCGACGCCCCCGACGGCCTGGCCCTCACCCGAGTCCAGGCCGAGGCCATCGGCGCCATGCGCCTCATCCAGCTCGTCGGCCTCGAGATCGAGCGCCTCGTCGAGGACTACCGCAAGATCGTCGAGCAGATCGAGGACTTCGAGGCCATCCTCGCCAGCCGCGAACGCGTGATGACCATCATCAAGGACGACTGCGCCGACATGAAGGCCCGCTTCGCCGACGAGCGACGCACCCGCATCGAGGACTCCGACACCGACATCTCCATCGAGGACCTCATCCAGGAACGCGAGATGGTCGTCATCATCTCGCACCAGGGCTACATCAAGCGCCTCCCCACCGACGCCTACCGCCTCCAGGGGCGCGGCGGCACGGGCGTCATCGGCGCCGACGCCAAGGACGACGACTTCATCGAGCATGTCTTCGTCGCCAGCACCCACGACGACCTGCTCTGCTTCACCAACACCGGGCGCGTCTTCCGCCTCAAGGTCTACGAGCTGCCCGAGCTCAACCGCACCAGCCGCGGCCGCGCCATCGTCAACCTCCTCGACCTCCGCGAGGGCGAGAAGGTCCGAGCCTTCCTGAACATCAAGGACTTCGAGCGCTCCAGCGACTTCCTCACCTTCGTCTCCAGCGAAGGCATCGTGAAGCGCACCGCGCTGAAGGAATACCGCAATGTGAACAAGGCCGGCATCATCGCCGTCGGCCTCAAGGAGGGCGACTCCCTCCTCGATGTCGCCGTCACCAAGGGCGACGACGACATCCTCCTGGCCACCGCCCGGGGCATGGCCATCCGCTTCGAGGAGAGCGACGCCCGCCTCATGGGCCGCGCCGCCGCGGGCGTCAAGGGCATCGACCTCGCCGAGGGCGACTCGGTCATCGGCCTGGTCCCCATCCGCATGAAGGTCGACGCCGACGGCGACCGCGCCACCGAGTTCCCCGAGACCGACCTGCTCACCATCACCGAGCGCGGCTACGGCAAGCGCACCGTCGTGGACGAGTACCTCGTCAGCCCCGAGGTCGGCAAGCCCCACGCCCAGTCCCGGGGCGGCAAGGGCCGACGCGACATCAACACCTCCGAACGCAACGGCCGCGCCGTCGCCGCGCTCAAGGTCCTCGACCACGATGATGTCATGGTCATCACCCAGGGCGGCATGATCGTCCGCATCCCCGCCGGCGAGATCCGCCGCACGGGCCGCGGCGCCCAGGGCGTCCGCGTCGTCCGCGTCAAGGATGAAGACCGCGTCATCGCCGCCGCACGCGTCCCCGCCGCCAGCGCCGAGCCCGACGCCCCCGCCGCCGACGGCCAGCCCGCCGAAACCCCGCCCGCCGGCGAACCGTAAGTTCCGCGGGAGCCCCCACTCGCTCCCCCGCTTCTGCTACCCTCCGAAGCCCCCCTTGGAGCCCCCATGGCCAGCAACTGGTCCGACGACATCGTGATCGCAGAACTCGCCGACGAGCCCGCGCTCTCCGAAGAGCTCAACACGGTCTACGCGCGCCTGACCTCCATCCCCTCCGAGAAATCCCCCGACCTGGTCCTCAACCTCGCCGGCGTCACCTACCTCAACTCCTCCAACATCGCCCAGCTCCTCCGCCTGCGCAAGCGCCTCGACGAGTGCGACCGCTCCCTGCGGCTCTGCTCCGTCTCCGATCAGGTCTGGTCCATCATGCTCGTCACCGGCCTGGACAAGGTCTTCCGCTTCGCCTCCGACACCGCCAGCGCCCTCGCCTCCCTCCAGATCGAGGACGGCAAGCGCTAACGCGGTTCAGGGCTTTTTCCGGGCCCCCGCACGCATCCCGGGGCATCCAGGCCCCGCCCCAGCGGTAGACTCCCCCGTGAGCGCCATCGACACACAGCCCGCGCCAGCCCGCACCACAGCCAACGACTGGTCCAAGCGCCCTGTCGTCGCCGAGCTCCAGGGCGTCCGCAAGATCTACTACAAGCCCGACGGCTCCGTCCTGGTCGAAGCCCTCCGCGGCGTGGACCTCTGCATCCCCAAGGGCCAGCTCGTCGCCATCATGGGCGCCTCGGGCTCCGGCAAGTCCACCCTTATGAACCTGCTCGGCTGCCTCGACCGTCCCACCGAGGGCAAGTACCTCCTCGACGGCCAGAACGCCGCGACCATGGACGACGAGTCCCTCTCCCACTTCCGCGGCAAGAAGATCGGCTTCATCTTCCAGGCCTTCAACCTCATCAGCCAGCTCACCATCGCCGAGAACGCCGAGGTCCCGCTCTTCTACCAGGGCGTCAACCCCGCCGAGCGCGAGCGCCGCGCCAAGCAGAAGCTCGAACTCGTCGGCCTCGGCGACCGCATGGACCACCGCCCGTCCGAGCTGTCCGGCGGCCAGCAGCAGCGCGCCGCCATCGCCCGCGCCCTCGTGACCGAGCCGGTCATCCTCATGGCCGACGAGCCCACCGGCAACCTCGACTCCGCCACCGGCCAGGCCATCCTCAAGACCTTCGACGATCTCCACGCCCAGGGCATGACCATCATCATGGTCACCCACGACCCCGCCATCGGCAAACGCTGCCAGCGCGTGGTCCGCCTCAAGGACGGCCTGATCGAATCCGACATCCTCAACTGAAGCGCCCGGCGCCGCTCAGGGCGCCTGCCCCATCGCGCCCAGCGCCGCCTCGATGTCCTTCGCATCGACCGCGCCGTCGCCGTTGAGGTCGAACCGCGCCTCCGCCCGCGAGCGCCTGTCGCCGATCGCCCGCGTCAGCTGCTCCACATCGCGCAGGTCCACCACGCCGTCGGCGTTCACATCGGCCAGCGTCGTCGCGGGAGCAGGCGCACAGAGCACGAACCGGCCCACATCCGACATCGCGTTGGACTGATAGCCGTCGAATTCGCCGCACACGAAGATGGAATCCCCCGCCGCATCCTCGACGACCGCGAAGCCGCGCACCGGTTCCAGCGACATGGGCGAGTCGATCCCGCGCCCCAGCGGCCGCCATCTCCCCTCGCTCCACCGGGCGACATGACGCAGCGGCACGGGCCCGGCCGAGGTGAACCGTCCGCCCGCCAGCAGCGTTGGCACGCCCTGAATCGGCTCGATATGGATCGCATGCACCGCGACCGGTCCGAATCCGGAGTTGTTGCGCATCGGCTGCCCGAAGTTCCGCCACTCGGCCCCGTCCCACGACAGGATCGACCACGACGCCAGCAATCCGGACTGCCAGACACGGAAGTCTCCCGCCACATGCAGCCGCTCTCCATCGCCCATGTCGCCTACCGCCATCGAACGGATCGACCAGCTCGACGGCGCGCCCGCGACCGGCGACCACGCGCTCCCATCCCATCGCGCCAGCGTGCTCCCGCCGATCAGTCGCCGGCCGCCGACGAATAGCGCAGGGCCCGTCCCATCGTCGTATACCGCGAGCGAATACGGCGTCGCCTCGTCCGTCAGGCCCGCATCGAGCGAGCGCCACTCCTCACCGTTCCACGCGGCGACAAACCTCGCCGGCGCGCCGTCGCCCGGCTCGAAGTTGCCGCAGACCACCAACCATGACTCTCCGTTCTCCTCGAACTCCACAATCCCCCGCCCGTGCGCGTCCGTCCCCGGCACTCCGCCCTGCGGCGTGTGCAGCGCCTCGCCATCCCAGATGATAAACGCGCCGACTCGGGCGCCGTCCACGAAGATGTCGGAGCCCACGATGGCGAGCGCCGGGCGCCCCTCGTAGGTGATGGAGACCGCATCCCAGGTGCCTCCCCAGTCCCAGCCCTTGGATGCCTGCCAGGCGCGCCCATTCCACTTCATTAGCCCCGGACTGCCGACGCCGCCCACATAGCCGCTCTCGCCCAGCATGTACAGGGCCTCACCAGTGCCGTCATCGTGCGTGACGAATCCCTGTCCACCGTCAAATGTGGTCGGCTCCGCGCCGTTGCTCAGCGCCACGACACGCACGCCGTCGTACCCCGCCAGGATGTTCCGTCCCTGACAGTTTGTGCCCGCGACGACCAGCAGCGGATCCAAAGCGCCCGGAAGAGAGTAGACGCCCAGATCGTGGACATCGCGCCAGATCGATTCGACGCCGACCCATTCGCCGTTCACCAGCCGCGCCAGCCCATAGGTCACACCGTCGATCGGAAGCCGCCCACCGGCGTAGAGACCCGCGCCGGACCCGGTCCCCGGCCAGTGCACAAGCACCTCCGCGCGAGCCGCCGACGCCAGGTCGCCAAGTTGCACCCAACTGGAGCCGTCCCACTTCGCGGCGCCGATCGTCGGCGCTCCGCCCGACTGGGTGAATTCGCCCCCGGCGACGATGGTCCGAACACCGTCGATCTCCAGATCGACAGCCTCGTACACCGGCGCGTTGAATCCAGCCCCCAGCGCGGACCACGACGCCCCATCCCAGACCGCAACGCGCAGCGCCGGCGATCCACCTGCCTGCGAGAAATCGCCTCCGACCATCAGAATGTCCCCGCCATCCATCTCCATCGAATCGATCGAACGAACGCGCCCGTTCACCCCTGCCCCCAGCCCTACCCAGGTCGAGCCCTGTCGCTTGGCGATCCTGGGCACGGAAAGACCGTCGATGGTCGTGAAGTCCCCCCCTACGAATAGCGCCGGCCCCTGACCGTCGTCATGGAAGGCCATCGACAGCACGCGACCGATCGTCGGAGTCGCAACGACCTCCCACGCGCCGCCCCGATAGACCGCAATCTTCTGTGTCGACCACGCAGTCTGCGGGTCCGGATGAAAGAGGCCCGCGGCGTACACCCCGCCCCCAAGCGCCTCCGGCGCCGTAACAGCGCACCAGATCTCCTGCGGCGTCGGGCCGGCGTAGCCCTCCGGCAACGGATTGATTGGCAGTTCGCCGTCCCACACCACCGCCCCGCTCGGCGACGGCGCTCCCTCCACGCCGATCGCCTCCTCGAACCGCCCCATCACCATGACGCGCGTCTCGCCCCCGTCCAGCAGCGGCGCCAGCGCATTGCCCGAGCCGCTCAGGTGCCGCCAGCCGAATGTCGGATCCCACCGCTCCCGGCAGGGATCCGCCCCCGCAGAGGCCGTCAACGCGAAGATGAGCCCGAGCGCCGCGCAAGAGAGCCTTGACATGTGATGCAACTCCCGAAAGGCCTTCGGATCGGAGCTGCGGGTCGCCGCCGCCCCCTGGGCATCGCCCAGTTTAACCCGACGCCGCCGGAATGGAAGACAGATTTTCGACCCCCCCGGTCCGCCCACTTCCCAGAACCCCCGTCGCGCGCACAAACGCGCCCCTCGCTCCGGCGATCCTGAACATCATCGAAGAATTTCTTCCCCGCTCCCCGGGCCGGTTTCCGCGCAGCCGCCGCGCCGTCGGTCTGCAGAACTCCGTTCCTGTGCGCGCGCCGACGGTCATGCGCCCAAGGGTGGAGACCCACCCATGCACACCTCGACCGACGACCTCCACACCGCCCTCTTCACCCAGGCCCTCGTCGCCCTGCTCGAACTCGCGCAGTCCACCGACAAGGACCACATCAAACTCCGCGCCCTCATCGAGGTCGCGCGCCTCTGCAGGCCGGCGCCGCCTGCCCCTTCGACGCCTCTTCGCCCCTCGCGCTCAACGCCTCCCCCCGATCCCCGTACCATGCCCCCGTGCTCTACCTCGGCGTCGATCCCGGCCTCCGCCTCACCGGCTACGCCTGCGTCCAGATCGACCCCGCCGGCGCCCCCGGACGCCCCGCCACCCCAGAGCGCCCGCGCCTCGTCGAGGCCGGCGTCTTTCGCCTGCCCGCCGAACGCCCCATCGCCGACCGCCTCGTCGAACTCGAACGCGACCTCGCCGACGCCGTCGAGCGCCTCCACCCCGAGGTCGCCGCCATCGAGGGCCTCTTCGCCCATTACAAGCGCCCGATCACCGCCGTCGCCATGGGCCACGCGCGCGGCGTGATCCTCCTCACCCTTCGCCGCGCCGGCGTCGAGATCGTCGAACTCCAGCCCACGCGCGTGAAGAAGTCCCTCACCGGCTTCGGGCACGCCAGCAAGCGCCAGATGCAGGAGGCCGTCCAGGCCCAGCTCGGCCTGGCCGAGCCCCCCACCCCCGCCGATGTCGCGGACGCCATCGCCATCGCCCTCTGCGCCGCCCGATCACCAGCGAATAGACTGCCCGCCCTATGAGCATCGGCGACAAGCCCACATCCCAGCCCCGAGCCCAGGTGCTCATCGTCGAGGACGAGCCCGAGCACGCCGAGGTCATGGCCGAGGCCCTCCACAAGCCCGGCCACATCTGCACCATCGTCCACGGCGTCGCCCAGGCCCTCGACGAACTCAAGGGCGGCGTCTTCGATGTCATCGTCACCGACCTGCGCATGCCCGGCTCCGGCGGCAAGGACGGCGTCAGCGCCGACGGCGGCGACGCCGGCATGAAGGTCCTCGAAGCCGCCCGCAAGCTCCAGCCCCAGGCCGAGACCATCATGGTCACCGCCCACGGCGATGTCCCCACCGCAAGGGCCGCGTTCAAGCACGGCGCCTACGACTTCATCGAGAAGCCCCTCGACCTCGAGGTCTTCCGCTCCCTCGTCAACCGCGCCGCCGAGAACGCCCTCCTCCGCCACGACGCCGACGGCCTCGACGACCTCGTCCAGCACGACGGCTTCGACGGCATCATCGCCGGCTCCGAGCCCATGCGCCGCATCCTCCAGACCGTCAAGACGGTCGCGGCCTCCAACCTCCCCGTCCTCATCACCGGCGAGAGCGGCACCGGCAAGGAACTCATCGCCCAGGCCATCCACCGCAACAGCCCCCGCGCCCAGCGACGCTATGTCGCCTTCAACTGCGCCGGGCAGAGCGAATCACTCCTCGAGGACGCCCTCTTCGGCCATGTCCGCGGCGCCTTCACCGGCGCCGACAAGGAGCGCGAGGGCGTCTTCGAGTACGCCGACCACGGCACCCTCTTCCTCGACGAGATCGGCGACATGCCGCTCACCATGCAGGCCAAGCTCCTGCGCGTCCTCGAGAACGGCGAGGTCGTCCGCCTGGGCTCCAACGAGCCCCGCAAGGCCGATGTCCGCTTCGTCTCCGCCACCAACAAGGACCTCCAGAAAGCCTCCGCCGACGGCGGCTTCCGCCAGGACCTGTTCTTCCGCATCAAGGGCGCCCACATCCACCTGCCCCCCCTCCGCGAGCGGCGCGAGGACATCCCGCGCATCGTCCGCCACGCCATCGCCCGGTACGCCGGCGAGATGGCCAAGGACAAGCCGCCCCCGGACATCACCGACGCCGCCATGATGCGCCTCACCGCCTACGCCTGGCCCGGCAATGTGCGACAGCTGCTCAATGTCGTGCAGAACATGGTCGTCATGGCCATCGGCGGCGGCGATTCCACCCTCGATGTCCGCCACATCCCGCCCGAGATCGTCACCCCCGACGAGGACGGCGCCCCCGACACCCCGAACGACGCCGGCGCCATGGGCTCCCTCGCCGGCACGAGCCTCGAAGCGCTGGAGAAACGCGCCATCCGCGAAACCCTCCGCCTCACCGGCGGCAACCGCGAACAGGCCGCCAAACTCCTGGGCATCGGCGAACGCACGCTCTACCGCAAGCTGAAGGACTACGGATTGCGCTAACCCCCCTCTCCCGCGGCGCTCTGGCCGTGGGAGAGGCCGGGTGAGGGCTACGGGCCTCGCTCCCTCTCCTCCTCCACCTCTTCCGACTCCCCTCCGAACCCCCTCCCCCCCTCCCCTCCCCGATCTCTTCGCCCCCTTCGACCCCTTCGACCTCTTCCTTCCACTCC
>CALKYH010000113.1 GCA_938003595.1 uncultured bacterium | reverse complement strand
CCTCCTTCACCGGCGTGTGCCCGTGCTCGGTGAGCATCGCGTTCACGCGCTTCCACACCTGCTCGTAGTACTTGTCGGGGATGGCCAGGAAGTCCACGCCGCGCCGGCGCAGCTCGGTGATGCTGTGCAGCTCGTCGTCGGTCCGCAGCGCCAGGTGCTGCACGCCGGGGACATTCTTGTGCCAGTCGAGGTACTCCTGGACCTGGCTCTTCTTCTTGCCCTCGGCGGGCTCGTTGATCGGCATCTTGATCAGGTTGTTGCCCGAGGCCATCACCTTGCTCATCAGCGCCGAGAACTCGGTGGAGATGTCCGCGTCGTCGAAGTGCTTGAACATCGAGAAGCCCAGGACCCTCTCGTACCACTCCACCCAGCGGTTCATGCCGCCCATCTCGACATTGCCGACCAGGTGGTCCACGAACTTCAGCCCGCACGGATGCTGCACGTTGTAGTCGTTGAGCGCGAAGGCGCCGAACTTCCGGAAGTGGGGGGCGAACAGGCCGCCGGTCTTGAGGTTCTCGTAGGCGTAGGCCCCGCGCCGCTCGACGAAGCTGTGCACGCACCGGCCATAGGTCTGCACGCTCGCCGTGATGACCGAGCCCTGATCGTCCTTGACCTCGGTCGGCTCCTTGGCGGACTTGCCGCCGTTGGCCACCGCCTGCTTCCACGCCGCCTCGGCGCTGAACACGGTGAACGCCACATCCTTCACGCCGTCGCCGTAGAGCATGCACTCCTTGGCGGCCGGGTGGTCGTCGGTGAGGGCCGTCTCGAGGATGAAGCGGATGTTGCCCTGCGTCAGGAGATACTGCGCGCTGCCCCGCGAGCCCGTGGTCAGGTCGGCGATCTGCTCGACCTGGAAGCCGAAGCACTGCGAATAGAAGTACGCCGACTGCTTGGCGTTGCCCACATAGAACCGCACATGATCGACATCGATCAGGGTCAGCGGATCGGCGTTCTTGGCGGTCGCGGCGGGCTTGCTGGCGAAGGTGGTCATGGGGGGCGGTCTCCTGATGGTCGCGAAGCATCGGCCGCACGCCGGGCCCATCGTGACGCCCAGCAATGGCCGATCCGCCGACATCTTAGCCCGCCCCGATGAACGATTCCGAGGGCCTGATCCCGGCCCCAGACGCCGCTCTTCGCCGCGCCGCCGTTCACCGAGGCGCCGACGCCGCGCCCGCGATCATGATGAAGAGGAACAGCGCCCAGTACAGCAGCGAGACGGCGCTCAGGATCGCCCCGACGATCCCCAGGATCCGCCCCGCCACCGTCAGCGAGTAACCCTCCCGGTCAAGGCGGCCCGCCTTCATCTGGTCCAGATCGCTCTTGCCCCACGACATCGCCATCAGGCCCAGGACCAGCCCAGCCGGCGCGCAGCCGGAGAAGATCATGGCCAGCAGCCCCATCGTGAAGACCTTGGGACCCCGGTGCATCACGGGTCCGGTCGGCGGCGTCATCATGTCCATGCCAACACCTCCAGAGGAATGAAGGCGAGGACGCTACCGGCGCTCAACCCGCCAACCAAGCCCCCCTCACCCCGCGCGCGGGGGGTCGCTATCGTGCCCCCCGTGACCGACGCCGCCCCCGAGCCGCGAACCAGCCGCCTCCGCACCACCTGGCGCGTGATCTACACCGCCTTCAGCGGGTACGGCCGCCATCGCTGCATGCAGATGGCCGCGGCCATCGCGTTCTACACCATCTTCTCCCTCGCCCCGACCCTGCTCATCGTCGTCGCCGTCGCCGACAAGGTCTTCCGTCAGCGGGAAGAGGTCCGCGCCGAGCTGCTGGAGCAGTTCGCGGCGCTCGTCGGCCCCGAGGGCGCCGCCCAGGTCGAGGCCATGATGAGCCGCGTCAGCACGAACTGGGGCGGCCTCATCCCGACCATCGTCGGCGCCGTCACCGTGTTCATCGGCGCCACCGCCGTGTTCGGGCAGATCCGCCTCGCCCTCCGCGTGGTGATGGAGGCGCCGACCCCGCCCCGCGTCACGCTCAAGTCCGTCTGGCGGGTCATCGAGACGCGCCTGCTCTCGCTGGCCATGGTGCTGGCCATCGCGTTCCTGCTGCTCGTCTCGCTGGTGGTCAGCGCCTTCCTGGCTGGCCTGGCGAAATGGATGAACGACAAGGTGCCCATCCCCGTGGACCTGCTGCAGTACTCGAACCTCCTCGTGTCGCTGCTGGTCATCACCACGCTCTTCGCCGCGATGTTCAAGGTGCTGCCCGGCGTCAAGATCGCCTGGCGCGACACCTGGATCGGCGCCCTCGTCACCGCGGGCCTGTTCACGATGGGCAAGTGGCTGGTCGGGATGTACATGGGGCAGAACACCACCGCGAGCGTCTACGGCGCCGCGGGCTCGGTCATCGTCATCCTGCTGTGGGTCTACTACTCCGCGATCATCTTCCTGCTCGGCGCCGAATTCACCGCGGCGTTCGCCCGCGTCTGCGGCTCGCTCCGCCCCGGCGCCGGCGTCATCGCCCCGGGCCCCACGCCGGACTCCGAGACGCCGGCCTGATCGAGCCAATCACGCCG
>CALKYH010000112.1 GCA_938003595.1 uncultured bacterium | reverse complement strand
TCGGCGCCGGTGAGGACGGCGATGTCCTCGAGCATGGCCTTGCGGCGGTCGCCGTAGCCCGGCGCCTTGACGGCGCAGACCTGCAGCGTGCCGCGGAGCTTGTTGATGACGAGGGTGGAGAGGGCCTCGCCGGCGACATCCTCGGCGATGATGAGCAGGGGCTTCTTGGCCTGCATGACCTTCTCGAGGAGGGGGACGAGCTTCTGGATGTTGTCGATCTTGTCCTCGTAGATGAGGACGAGGGCCTTGTCCATGACGACCTGCATGTTGTCGGGGTCGGTCACGAAGTTGGCGGAGAGGTAGCCGCGATCGAACTGCATGCCCTCGACGACATCGACGGTGGTCTCGAGGGACTTGCCCTCCTCGACGGTGATGACGCCGTCCTTGCCGACCTTCTCGAAGGCGTCGGCCATGAACTTGCCGATGGTCGCGTCGTTGTTGGCGGAGATGCTGGCGACATTCTGGATGTCGGCCTTGCCGCTGATGGGCTTGGCCTGCTTCTGGATGTCGGCGGTGACGGCCTCGACGGCCTTCTTCATGCCGCGGACGAGGGCGTTGGGGTCGCAGCCGGCGGCGATGTGCTTGAGGCCTTCGCGGAAGAGGGCCTCGGCCAGGACGGTGGCGGTGGTGGTGCCGTCGCCGGCGTCGTCGCTGGTCTTGGAGGCGGCCTGCTTCACGAGGAGGGCGCCCATGTTCTCGGCCTTGTCACGCAGCTCGATCTCGTCGGCCACGGAGACGCCGTCCTTGGTGACGGTCGGGCCGCCCCAGGACTTGTCGAGGACCGCGTTGCGGCCGCGGGGCCCGAGGGTGGCCTTGACGGCGCGGGCGAGCTTTTCCACACCGGCGAGCAGGGCCTGGCGGGCGTCGGTGTCGAAGGCGAGTTCCTTCACAGCCATGGGCGTTGATCTCCAGAAGCGATGGTCGGGGGTCGCGGGCCGGTTGGGATGGCCCGTGGGAAGTCGGGAAGTGGTCGAAACGGGTCACCGGCGAGCCTGAGGGGACCGCGCCGGTGGGTGTTCAAGAGGCAAGGCCGATGCCAAGCCCGGTGGGCGGAGGACTCGGGTCGGTCGGCGAGGAACCCCGATTCAACGGGCGCGAGGGCGGTTCGTCCGGCGCGGAGGCAGCGCGGATCGGCGGTCGGCAGGGCAGAGGAGGAGGATGACCTGCCAAGTCGGCAGGCGTCGCCGGGGAGGGCTCAGGCGGGTCCGGTCCGGGCGCCGAAGACCTGGCGAAGCCCCGGCGCCGGCTTGCGGATGGCGGCGGAGATCCGGAGGGAGTCCGCCAGGACCCCGATGGCGCCGCCGGTGAACAGGATGGACCCGACCGCGATGAGGACCGTGCCCATGTCCTGGAGGAGCCGGGCGCCCCCGACTGGCACATGGAGCGAGGCGAGGCGCAGGCCGTCGCCGATCGAGGCGAGGACCACCACGGCGACCATCGCCAGGAGGGTCTGGCGGTCCACCCGACCCAGGCGCAGCGCCATGGAGCGCAGGGCCAGCTTGCGGGCGCAGGGGCGGATGCACACGAGCAGCGTCACCAGGCTCGCGGCCATGATGATCCGCAGGGCGATGCGCTCCGGGTCGGGCGCGGCGGTGATGTAGCGAGGGGCCGCGATGCGGTCCATCCTGAAGATGCGCAGGATCGACCAGCAGAGCGGGATGTACGCGAGCACGCCGACGAACGCGAGCGTCAATTCATGGCGCTTGACGCCGAGCGTGGGGCGCAGCAGGCCCAGCCCTGCAAGGCCCGAGAGCGCGGCGAAGCCCGCCGTCGCCGGGCCGAGCCACGCGGGCGTGCGATAGAAGACGGCGTTGGGCAGCGCGTACTCGAGGATGTCGCCGATGCGCGGCGTCCAGCAGAGCAGCGTGGCGATAAGGCCGGCGATGGCCCAGATGAGCAGGCCCGCGGCGGTGAGCCGGGGCGTGGGCAGGGGCTTGAGTTCGTCGGCATTGGGATCGACGGCGTGGAGGATGGTGGCCCGGACGCGCGTGCCGCACTCGGGGCAGACGCCGCGGACCGAGAGGCCCTGCAGGTCGTAGCCGCAGACCACGCAGGGGAGCTTGCCGAGCAGCGAGAGGCCGAGACGATCGGCCTCGACCGGCGGCTGGGCCGACGGCGCGGGGCTGGGTCGTTCGTCCTGTGGGGGCTGGTCCACTATCCTTCGAGTCTACCCTCAACCGCCGGCGACTCCCGCCCGTAGAGCCATCATCCCAATGCTTGACCCCATCCGCCGCCTGCGCGACAACATTCAGAAGGTCTTCTTCGGCAAGCCCGAGGCGGTCGATCGGGTGGTCTGCTGCCTGCTGGCGCGGGGGCATGTGCTGATCGAGGATGTCCCGGGCGTGGGCAAGACGGTGCTGGCGACGGCGCTGGCCCGGTCGCTGGACTGCACCTTCAGCCGGATCCAGCTGACCCCGGACCTGCTGCCCAGCGATGTGCTTGGGGTGTCGATCTACGACCGGGAGACGGGGCAGTTTCAGCTCAAGCACGGGCCGATCTTTGCGAACATCGTGCTGGCGGACGAGATCAACCGGACCACCCCCCGGACGCAGTCGGCCATGCTCGAGGCGATGAGCGAGGGCAGCGTGTCGATCGAGGGGCGGGCGATCGAGATCGAGCCGCCATTCATGGTCGTCGCCACCCAGAACCCGCACGAGTTCGAGGGCACCTACCCGCTGCCCGAGAGCCAGCTCGACCGGTTCCTGATGCGGGTGCACCTGGGCTACCCGGCGCCGGACGACGAGGCCCGGGTGCTGCAGCTGCGCCCGGGGTTGAATCCTCACGCGGCCGAGCCCGCGCACCCGCGCGAGGGCAACGGGCACATCGGCGCGCTGCGCCGGCTGGGCCCCGTGATGACGCGCGAGGAGATCGTGGCGCTGCAGTCGCGCGTGGACGAGGTGCGGCTCGACCGCACGCTGGTGGACTACATCATCCGGCTGGCCAACGCGACGCGCACGCACGAGGAAGTGGAGATCGGCGTGTCGCCGCGCGGGACGCTGGCGCTGGCCCAGGCGTGCCGCGCTACGGCGCTGATCGACGGTCGGGACTACTGCATCCCCGAGGACATCATGCAGAACATCGTGGCGGTCTGTGCGCACCGGATCGTGCCGCGCTCGTTCGTGGCCGACGGCCGGTTCGGCGGGCGCGAGAGCGCGACGGCGCGGATCATGCGGACCATCATCGAATCCATCGAGAGCCCGGCCTGAATCGGCCCCGGCCTGGAGCACACCACATGGCGCGACTCGTCCGTCACACCGGCATGGGCCCGATCAAGATCGAGCCGCAGGACAAGCCGATCTTCGTCTGCTCCTGCGGCCTGTCGAAGAAGTTCCCCTTCTGCGACGGGACGCACAAGGGCTGCGCCGGCGAACAGGACGGGAGGCTCTATGTCTACGACCCCGAGGGCCGGGTCGTCGAGGAGCGGCCGGATCCGGCCTGATCCCTGTTGGCCCGGCCCCTGGCGGGCCGATACTGCGGCGGACCCATGACCACCGCTGACTCCCCCACCGTCTCGACATTCCGGGCGCTGAAGGGCCACCTGCTGGCCGCGGCGGCGCTGGCGATCCTGTGCTTCGGGCTGTTCTGGGGCGCGATCGAGGGGGCGTTCATCTACGACGATGCGCGTCAGATCGCGGGCAACCCGCTCGTGCTGGAGCAGGGGCGGTCGTGGGAGGCGCTGACCAGCGGGGTGTGGGCGTTCACCGACCCGTCCGAACAGATTCTCTCCAACTACTGGCGCCCGGTGTACACGGGCTGGACGATCGCGAATGTGCGCCTCTTCGGCGTCGCGGACACCACGCCGTGGCACCTGGCGAACATCGGGCTCCACGCGGTCGCGGCGTTCCTGGCGTACCTGTTCGTCCGGCGACTGGGGTTCCATCCGCTGGTGGCCTTCGCGGGCGCGGTGGTGTTCGCGGCGCATCCGACGCGTGTGGAGTCTGTCGCGTGGGTGTCGGGCGCGCCGGACCCGCTGCTGGCGATCGGCATCCTCGGCTCGCTGTGCTGCGTGACGGGGCTGGCGCGGCAGCCCAAGTCGATCGCGCTCTGGACCGGCGCCATCCTGTGCTATCTGCTCGCGCAAGGGGCGAAGGAAGCGGCCATCGTGCATTTCGCGCTGGTCGGCGTGACGGTGTGGGCGACGGCGCCTCGAGAACTGACCGCCAAGGCGAAGATCCGTCGCGCGGCGCTGATCGCGCTGCCGTTCGCGCTGCTGGGGGCGGTGTACTTCGTGGTCCGGGCGCGCGTGCTCGGGTCGGTGGCGCAGACGCTCGACGGCGCGCCCGGCGCCGTGGAGACCGTGCTGACGGCGCCGTCGATCGGAGCGTTCTACCTGCGCCAGGCGGCGGCGCCGATGGCGCTGGGGCCGTCGTACCCGCTGCGGGCGGTGACCAGCGACGCGCTGAGCGCGGGGAATTTCTTGTGGCCGCTGGCGATCGTGCTGGCGGTCGGGCTGGCGATGCTGTGGCTGGCGATCAAGCGCCCGATCGGGGCGATCGGCCTGGCGCTGTTCGCGCTGCCCCTGGCGCCGTCGCTGAACATCGGCGTGTTCCAGC
>CALKYH010000111.1 GCA_938003595.1 uncultured bacterium | reverse complement strand
CCGAACTGGCGATGCGCCTCGAGCCCGTCGCCAAGGCGATGTTCAAGAAGAACGATTACCACGAGTACGGCGGCGCCCCCCTGCTGGGCGTCAACGGTTACTGCGTCATCTGCCACGGCTCCTCCCAGGCCCGCGCCATGGCCGCCGCCATCCGCAACTCCCGCGAGCTGGTCTCCTCGCGCCTCAACGACGCCATCGCCCTCCGCCTCGCCGAGGTCGCCCCCATCGTGGACGCCCCCGGCGGCCCCGGAGGCCCCGAAACCGAGGATTCCGCCGATTCCAAAGCCGGCGTGTTGAAGACGCGCTCCGCGTCGACGACACTTCCCGCATGACCACGCGACCTCACCAGGACCCCTCCGCCGTCATGCCGCCGCCGACGCCCGCCATCGGCGTCCGCATCGCCGGCTGCGGCAGCGCGGTCCCCGAGGCCCGCCTCACCAACGCCGACTTCGAGAGAACCCTCGACACCAGCGACGAGTGGATCGTCCAGCGCACCGGCATCCGCGAGCGCCGACGCTGCGACCCCGACAAGGGCGAGAACACGCGCACCCTCAGCGTCCGCGCCCTCCGCGCCGCCCTCCACAGCGCGGGCATGCCCGCCTCCGACCTCGACGCCGTCGTCGTCGGCACCGTCACCTCGGAGATGTCCTGCCCCTCCACCTCCTGCCGCGTCGCGGCGGAGGTCGGCGCCGGCACCGCCGCGGCGTTTGACATCGCCGCCGCCTGCTGCGGGTTCGTCTACGGCCTCAACATCGCCAACGCCCTGATCCGCTCCGGCTCCGCCCGCAATGTCGGCGTGATCGGCTGCGACCACATGACCAGCGTCATGGACTACACCGACCGGCGCATCGCCATCCTCTTCGGCGACGCCGCCGGCGCCGCGATCCTCCGCGCCACCGACGACGCCTCGCGCGGCGTCATCGCCCACGCCATGCACGCCGACGCCTCGGGCTGGACCGACCTCTACCTCCCCCGCTCGCTCCGCGACTTCCCCCCCGGCGACGAGCCCGATGCGTCCAAGCTCAACCACCTGCAGATGAACGGCCAGGCCGTCTTCAAGTTCGCCGTCAAGACCTTCGGCGACCTCATCCAGAAGACCCTCGACCAGGCCGGCCTCAACGCCGGCGATGTCGATCACTACATCTGCCACCAGTCCAACGCCCGCATCCTCGAGGCCGCGCGAGAGCGCTTCGGCCTGCCCGAGGAGAAGCTCTATGTCAACATCCAGAACTACGGCAACACCTCGGCCGGCTCCGTCGGCCTCTGCCTCGATGAGCTCTGGCGCGCGGGCCGCGTCCGCGAGGGACAACTGGTGATGTTCGTCGCCTTCGGCGGCGGGCTGACCTGGGCCAGCAGCCTCTGGCGCCTCTGACGCCCACCTCGCCCGCGCCCCACTCGGAGACACCCGCCCATGACCACCCCCATCATCGCGTTGTGCCCCGGCCAAGGCGCCCAGCGCGTCGGCATGGGCCGCGCCTGGTTCGAGGCCGAGCCCGCCGCGGCGCGCGTCTTCGTCGCCGCCGACGACATGCTCCACGAGACCCTCGGCCGCGGCCTCGCCGATGTCTGCTTCAACGGCCCCGAAGAACTCGTCAACCGCACCGACCTCGCGCAGCCCGCGCTCTTCGTCGCCGCCGTCGCCAGCGCCGAGGGCTGGAAGGCGCGCGTCGGATCGCTGCCCCCCATGGCCGCCGCCGCGGGCCTCTCGCTCGGCGAGTACACCGCCCTGCACCTGGCCGGCGCCATGTCTTTCGCCGACACACTGAAACTCGTCGCGCTCCGCGGCCGCGCCATGCAGGACGCCGCCGAATCCTCGCGCGGCGGCATGGTCGCCCTCATCGGCGCCGACGAATCACAGGCCGCCGCACTCTGCGCCGAAGCGGCGCCCCCCGGCGACACCGATGTCCTGGTCCCCGCCAACCTCAACGCGCCCGGACAGATCGTCGTCAGCGGCTCCGCCGGCGCCTGCGACCTGGCCGTCACCGTCGCCGAGAAGATGGGCCTCCGCGCCACACGCCTCTCCGTCGCCGGCGCGTTCCACTCGCCCCTCATGCAGCCCGCGGCGGACCGCCTCCGCGAGGCCCTCGCCGGCGTCGAGATCAAGCCCCCCGCGTGCCCCGTCGTCTCCAATGTCACCGCACGCCCCCACGAATCGCCCGACTCCATCCGCGAACGCCTCGTCGAACAGCTCACCGCCCCCGTCCGCTGGGATGAGTCCTGCAAGTGGCTCATCGCCAACATCCAGGGGCAGATGCACGAGCTCGCGCCGGGTAAAGTCCTGTCGGGCCTCATGCGCCGCATCGACCGCGCCGTGAAAGTGGAATCCCATGACGAGCCGTAAACACACCGTCCCCACCCTCGCCGGCCTCCTCCTGCTCGGCGCCGGCCTCTCCACCCTCGCCGGCTGCGGCAAGAAGGAAGAGCCCCCGCCGCCGCCCCCGCCGCCGCCGCCGGTGGCCCGTGCGCCGGATCCGATCCGCGTCGCCGACCTCATCACGGACCCGCGCGTCCAGTTCCCGCAGAAGTTCGTGCCCTCGGACGAGTCCCTCGCCCGCGCCATCGTGGCCTTCGCGTCCGACCTGGCCGCCGGCGACCGCGAGGGCTTCGAGGCCGCGCTCGACGCCCCCGCCAAGGCCACGCTGGACCTGCTCATCGAGTCCGGCCAGTGGACCGGCGCCACCGCCTCCATCCAGGCCGTGCGCGTTGTCCGCCTCGATCCCTCCGGCTCCTCCGCCGACCTGGGCCTCGCGATCCAGGACGCCCAGGGCGCCTACCTCACCGGATGGAAGGGCCAGCGCTCCGGCGATCAGTGGGTCTTCGGCGCCCTGCCCAGCCCCCCGCTGACCGCGCTCACCGCCGCCGATCTCGACGGCGCCGCGCTCGTCGCGCAGGTCGTCGAGCAGCCCAAGCCCGCGGCGCCCAAGCCCGCCGCCGTGGACACCACCGAGGAAGCCACGCAGAACACCGGCAACACCGGCTTCATCAACTGACTTCAGACCTTCCCCGCAGCACGGAGGCGCCAAGCCCGATGCCCGACAACGCCAAGCCCGCCGACCGCAGGGTCGCCCTCGTCACCGGCGCCAGCCGCGGCATCGGCCGCGCCATCTCCACACGCCTCGCCCGCGACGGCCGGCGCGTGGTGCTCGCCAGCCGCAGCCAGGGCCCGCTCGACGAACTCAAGGCCGAGATCGAATCCGCCGGCGGCTCCGCGGGCGTGCTCGTCGTCGATGTCGGCGACCCCGAGGCCCTGCAGCGCGCCGTCGAGAAGGTCGCGGAGGTCGAGGGCCGCCTCGACATCCTCGTCAACAACGCCGGCATCACCCGCGACGGCCTCGCCCTCCGTATGAGCGACGCCGACTTCGACACCGTCATCAATGTGAACCTCAAGTCGGCGTTCGTCGCCTGCCGCGCCGCGGCCCGCGCCATGATGAAGGGCCGCTTCGGGCGCATCGTGAACATCGGCTCCACCTCCGGCGTCGTGGGCAACGCCGGGCAGGCCAACTACGCCGCCGCCAAGGCGGGCCTCATCGGCCTGACCAAGTCCCTCGCCCGCGAACTCGGCGGCAAGGGCGTCACCGCCAATGTCATCGCCCCCGGCTTCATCGAGACCGACATGACCTCCGCCCTCCCCGACGAGATCCGCCAGAAGGTCCAGGACGCCATGGCCGTCAAGCGCCTGGGCGCGCCGGAGGACATCGCCGCGGCCGTCGCCTACGCCACCGCCGACGACGCCGGGTACCTCACCGGCCAGGTCATCTGCGTGGACGGCGGCATGACCATGTGCTGACCCCCTCGTGATCCCCGGGATCGGGCCCGGAACGGGCCTCCGGAATCGGCCCGGACGCCCTCCCACAGCCCGCCCCCGCCATTGGCAGGACCCCCGCTGGCCGCTAGACTTATTGATCCGCCTTCCGCGCCCGGCGTGCTTTGCACCGGGCCGCAATCCCCAACTGAGCCGAACCTCGGAGATGCCGTCGTGACCGAACAAGAGATCGAAACGAAAGTGATCGAGATCGTCGCCGAGCAGATGGGCGTGGACAAGGGCGAGATCACCCGCCAGACCTCGTTCGTCAACGACCTGAACGCCGACTCGCTCGACACCGTCGAGCTCGTCATGGAGTTCGAGGACGAGTTCGAGACCTCGATCCCCGACGAGGACGCCGAGAAGATCCAGACCGTCGGCCAGGCCGTCGAGTACATCATGCAGGCCCAGGCCCAGAAGGCCTGATTCAGACCCGCGCGCGACGACCACGACGCAGACCCCGCTCCGGACAACCCGGACGGGCCGCCTGTGACGCCCGGCGCCGCCCGCCACTGATCACCACATGAGCAATCGCGGATCCGACCAAACTCGCGTCGTCATCACCGGGATGGGCGCCGTGACCAACATCGGTCTCGACGCCACCAGCGCCTGGGACGGCATGGTCTCCGGGCGCAGCGGCATCAGCACGATCACCGGCGACGACTTCAAGCGCTGGGAAGATCGCTGGCCCGTCCGCATCGCCGGACAGATCCACGACTTCGACCCCGGCAAGCGCCTCGACATCCGCGAGGCCCGCCGCCTCGACCGCTTCGCCCAGCTCGGCATCTCCGCCGCCATCGAGGCCGTCGAGAACTCCGGCGTCGACTTCTCCAAGGAAGTCAGCGAGCGCTGCGGCGTGGTCATCGGCTCCGGCGTCGGCGGCATCCGGACCATCGAAGAGGGCGTCCTCTACATGGCGGAGAAGGGCCCTGACCGCGTCAGTCCCTTCACCGTCCCCCGCCTCATGGTGAACTGCTGCTCCGGGCAGATCTCCATCCGCTACGGCCTGCAGGGCCCTAGCACCGCCCACGCCACCGCCTGCGCCTCCGCCGGACACTCCATCGCCGACGCGATGCACATCATCCAGCGGGGCGAGGCCGATGTCATGGTCGCCGGCGGCGCCGAGGGCGCCATCTCGCCCATCTGCCTGGCCGCGTTCATGACCATGCGGGCCCTGTCCACCCGCAACGACGAGCCCACCAAGGCCTCCCGACCCTTCGACAAGGACCGCGACGGCTTCGTCCTCGCCGAGGGCGGCGCCTGCTTCGTCCTCGAGTCCGAAGCCCACGCCAAGGCCCGCGGCGCCGAGATCCTCTGCGAACTCGTCGGCGCCGGCGCCTCCTCCGACGCCTCGCACATCACCGCGCCCGACGAGAACGGCCGCGGCGCCGCACGCTCCATGCGCTGGGCGCTGCAGCACTCGCGCCTCAACCCCTCCGACATCGACTATGTGAACGCCCACGGCACGAGCACCCCGCTCGGCGATGCGGCGGAAGTCGCGGCGGTCAAGGGCGTCTTCGGCGAGCACGCCCTCAAGAGCAAGGGCGGCAAACTGCTCATGTCGTCCACGAAGTCCATGCACGGCCACTGCCTGGGCGCCTCCGGCGGCGTCGAAATGGTCGCCTGCATCAACGCCATCCGCTTCGGCGTCGTGCCCCCGACGATCAACCTCGACAACCCCGACGACGGCTTCGACCTGGACTTCGTCCCCCATGTCGCCCGCGACCGACGCGTCCGCTACGCGATGAACAACACCTTCGGCTTCGGCGGCCACAATGTGACCCTGGTCATCGGCAAGCACGAGGGCTGAG
>CALKYH010000110.1 GCA_938003595.1 uncultured bacterium | reverse complement strand
CGGGCCACAATGTGCGGGCCGACGCGGGGCATGACCTGACTATAAACCGGGTCGGCCCGGCGTCCAGACACTTTTTCCCACGAACCTTGCGCAGCGCGAACCAAGCCCCATGAGACCGGAAAACCACGAACTCCCCGCTTGGCGTGACCGGCTCCGCCGCCGTGCCGAGATCTGGGCCGCTCGCGCTGGTGGGAGCCCTGCCGCGCCGGTATTCGCGCCGATGTCCGTCGAGCCCTGGTTCCGGGCGTGGCGGGGCGGCCAGGTCCCGGCGTCGCCCCGGGCCGACGCCGCGCCGGATGTCCGCCTCTGGTGGGCGTTGGTCGATCCCGCGGCCCCCGTCCCGGAGCTCCTTGCAACGGCCAGCCGCTCGCCGATCGCTCCACGCGATTCGTATCGCACGATCGAAGCCTGGACGGAGGCCGACCTGGCGTCCATGCACGCCCTGTGGTGGCTGGGCCGCCGACGATCCCGCCCGGATTGGGTGAGCCGATCGTTGGACGCCGCGGCCTGGCACACCGAGCACATCCAGCCCGACAACGCCACCAACCGACCCTGGGCGATCCATGTGTTTCTGGACCTCTGGCGGACCCGGGCCCTGATCGAGGGCCGACTGCACGCCGAGACCATGCTCCACAACGCCGACGCCGGCGCAGGAACCGCAGCGACCGGCCCGGGGCGGCTGATCGCGGACATCGCCGCCGACGCGGCGGACGCGCTCGATGAAATGCTGGCGACCTAGGGGATCAGGCCGGGGACGACTCGGATTTCGCCTGCGAAGGCGTGTTCACCGTCGGCCCCTGCTGCGGCAGGGTGCGAGCATCGGCCGGCGGAGGCGAGGACCGCGGAGCCGTGTCCGTGTCCACCTCGTCGTAGACGCTCTTGACGCCCTTGCGGAACTCGGTGATGCCCTTGCCAAGGCTGCGGCCCACCTCGGGCAGACGCTTCCCGAAGAGAAGCAGCAGAATGGCGAAGATGATCAGCCATTCCCAGCCCTGAGGCATGCCAAGCG
This sequence comes from uncultured bacterium, assembly GCA_938003595.1. Taxonomy (GTDB): domain Bacteria; phylum Planctomycetota; class Phycisphaerae; order Phycisphaerales; family UBA1924; genus JACVCK01. The sequence goes on along the minus strand of CALKYH010000110.1, from coordinate 1,295 downwards.
CCAACTGCAGCATGGAATCTCCGTTCGTCAAGGTCTGCGTATTCAAGCGTCCCCGATGCCCCGGGTCAAAGCGCGGCTCGGGGGTTCGTCCCGAGGGTCTTCGTCAGGTCTCCGACGCCGCGACCACATTCTCGAGCAGCATCGCGATCGTCATGGGCCCGACCCCGCCCGGAACGGGGCTCAGGTGCCCGGCGACGGCCTTCACCTCCTCGAACGCCACATCCCCCACCGTGCGCGACTTGCCGTCCTCCCCCACCACCCGCGTCGTGCCGACATCCACCACGATCGCGCCGGGCTTGACCATGTCCGCCCGGATCAGCCCCGGGACGCCCGCCGCCGCGACGATCACATCCGCCCGGCGCGCCAACCCTGGCAGGTCCTCGGTGTGCTTGTTGCACGAGATGACCGTCGCGTCCTGGCGCATGAGCAGCACGGCGATGGGCTTGCCGACAATGTTGGAGGCGCCCACGACCACGCAGGTCTTGCCCTGGAGGTCCACCCCGGTGGACAGGATCATCCGCAGCGTAGCCAGCGCCGTGCAGGGCACCAACGACGACCGTCCGTAGACGATGTTGCCAATGTTCGCCGGGTTGACGCCCTCGACATCCTTGTCCGGCGCGATCATGGACTGGATGCGGTACGCGTCCACCCCGTCGGGCAGGGGCAGGTGCACCATGATGCCGCTGACCGCGTCGTCGGCGCTGAGCAGCAGCACCCGCCCGGCCAGATCGTCGAAGGTCGCCGCGGGCGGCAGGCGGTGCAGCCGGTGTTCGATGTCCAGCTCGGCGCAGGTGCGCCCCTGGTTCTCGGCGTAGACATAGGAAGCCGTGTCCGGCTCGGCGGCGATGACCGCGTCCAGCCGGGGCGTGCGCCCCTGGGCGCGCAAGGCCTTGACGCGCTCGGCGATGGCGGCGCGGTGGCTGGCGGCGAGGGCTCTTCCGTCGATCAGGCGGGCGGTCATGGGTTCCTTACCATACAGCGGTGAGCGACTCAGGCGCCGCGTCAGCCCGGAAACGCATCGACGCCCTCCGGGCCGAGTTGGAGCGCGCCAACCGGGCGTACTACCTCGACAACAAGCCCTTCCTGACCGACCGGGAGTTCGACGAGAAACTCGCCGAACTGGCCCGGCTCGAAGCGGAGCATCCGCAGTTCGACGACCCCGCCAGCCCCACCCGACGCATCGGCGGCGAGCCCATCGACCGCTTCCGCGCCGTCCGGCACGCCGTGCCGATGCTCAGCATCGACAACTCCTACAGCGCCGAGGATGTCCGCGCCTGGGCCGCCCGCATCGAGAA
>CALKYH010000109.1 GCA_938003595.1 uncultured bacterium | reverse complement strand
TCGCCCGTCAGCCGCCGGACTTCCTCGAGCGTCGCCTCCAGCTGCTTCTTGAGCAGCCGCACCCGCAGCAGCGACTTCACCCGCGTCACCAGCTCCAGGCGATGCACGGGCTTGGTCAGGAAGTCGTCCGCGCCGCTCTCGACCGCGCGCTCCACATCCCCCACCTCGTTCAACGCCGTCACCATGATCACCGGGATGTCCCGCGTCGCCGGGTCCGCCTTCAGCTTGGCGCACGCCTGGAACCCGCTCATCCGCGGCATCATGACATCCAGCAGCACCAGGTCCGGCGGGTCCGCCCGAACCTCCTGCAGCGCCTCCAGACCGTCCCGCGCCACGCGCACGCGGCAGCCGATGCTCTCCGCATAAGCCTGAATCAACTCCAGATTCTGCTCGTGGTCATCCACCACCAGAATCGAGGCGCTGGTCAGATCGGGATCGGTCGCCGTCGCGCCGGCAGGGTCTTGCTTGGGGGTCGTCATCGTGGGCGTTCTCCCGTCAGGGCCCACATCCTACGGCGGCGCCACCCCCGGGTCACCCCTCAGGGCGCTTCGCCCCCGCCGGGCGCGTCCCCCTCGGCCCCCGCGGCCTCCACCTCCAGCCACTTGCCCGCCCGCCACACCGGCCTGCTCGCGTCCACCCCGAACATCGAGGCCAGGTCCTCCGGATCGACCTCACGCAGCGGCGCCCCGCCGTCCGCCACCACCTGCGCCGACCACGACCGCCTCGATCCGCTGAGCAGGATCGACTCCACCCGCAGCTGCGCCACCAGGCCTCGCAGATCCAGCCCGGGGCCCGGGTCTCCGCCGCAGGTGTAGCACAGCCGCCATTCCTCGCGCGGATCCAGATCGGCCTTCACCACGCGCTGATTCCTGCACTCGCGGCAGCTCGGCTTCGAGTTCACATCGCGGATCAGGACCGACGCGCTCCCCAGCAGCGACTCGTGCCGCTCCAGCAGCGCCGCGACCTCAGGCCGACCGAGGATCGCCGCCGCCCGGTCGTACTCGCCCGCCCGGTAATGACCCAGCGCCGTCGCCAGCGCGAACGCGTTCTCATCGTCCGCCGTGCGCGACGGCGCCTCCGCCGCGACCGCGGGCGCGCCCTCGCCGCCGAACGCCCGCGCCAGCGCCAGCAGCAGATCACGGTCCTGGTCCGTCGCCGCGATCTCCGCCAGCGCCAGGCACACGCTCCGCCCCAGCGTGCCCGCGTCGGCGCGGTCCATCTCGTACGCCAGCAGATACAGCCGCCGCGCCAGCGCCCGCTCGTCCGCCGTCCGCGCATCGAACGCGACCTCTTCACCCAGCTCGAAGTACGCCATCGCGTCCCCGGGGGTCAGCGCCGTGAGCCGCGCCTCCAGCTCGGGAACGGGCCGCGCCGCCAGCGACCCGACGATCGCCAGCGCCGCGAGCGTCGACAGAAAAGCGCCGCGCCTCATGTCGTCCCCCCTGCGTCGAGCAGCAGCATCCACATCTCGAGGATGGCGCGCTGTGTGGCCTCCATCTGCGCCTCGACCACCGTCGCCTCGGCCCGCGCCTTCGCCGCCGCCTCCACGATGCCCTGCGCCGTCGCCGCCGCCCCGGGCCGCTCCGTCGAGACCAGCAGCGCCATCGCCTCCAGCGTCCCGGCCTGCTCCGCGACGAACGCCTGCAGCCCGCCCGTCGCCAGCATCCGCCGCGCTGCGTGCCGCCGCGTCTGTTCGCGCAGCGCCCGCGCCGCCGCCGGATCGCCGAGAGAGAGAATCTCGTCCCGCAGATCCTCCAGCGTCGCCGCCGCCGCGTCCGCCGGCTCCATCGCCCGGCGCCGGTTCACGCCCGCAAGAGTTTCCGGCGCGCTCTCTTCAGCCGTGCCGCCGCTGTACCGCGCCTCCTCCTCGGCCCGCCGCTCCGCCTCGCTCGCCGCGCTGTTCGCCTCCTCGCTCAGCGTCACGCTCCAGCCGGCGTACGCGTCCGCGATCACCCCCGCCCACTCGTCGATCAACGACAGCCCGTCGCCCGCGTCCAGCGACTCCAGCAGCCGCGCCACCAGCGCCCGCCGCGTCGCCAGCGGCCAGTCCTTGTGCCGCACCGGCGGCAGCGAGGTCCGCGCTGCTCGCTCGTACAGCCGCGCCGCCGCCGCCGTGCGCGGCGCGCGGGGCAGCGCCTCCAGCAGCGCGTTGACCACCGTCGCCTCGCCCGCGTGCTGCTCGGCCACGCGCAGCGCGCTGTCGCGCACATCCACCGGCGCCCCCAGCAGCGCGGCCTCCACCAGCGCCTCCGCGTCCACCACGCCCAGCGTCGCGCCGTCCACGCTGATCGACGCCAGCGCCGCGCGGCGCTCCGCCGCGTTCCGTCTCGCCCCCAGGAACCGCACCGCCCACCGTCCATCCCTGCCCGCGGCGTCCGCGCCCAGCGCCCCGCCCGTGTTTCCCGCCCCCGGCGCCACGCGCCCGCTCGCCGCCTTGTTCAACGCCACCCGCGCCTGCGCCGCCTCGCCCCGGCGCAGCAGCGCCGCCGCCTCCGACAGCCGGGCCAGCCGCGCCGTCCGTGCGAACGCGTCCGACCCCAAGACGCCGCCGTTCGCCAGCGCCGCCTGCGCCGCGCCCGCCCACGCCGCACGCACGCCCTGCGCCATCGCCGGAGTGTTCAGCGACCACCGCGCCGCCAGGGCGTCGCGCACCCGCGCCCGCTCCTGCTCGTCCGCCTGCGCCGAGAGCACCTGATCCACGCCGATCGCCGCAGCCGGCGCGTTGCTCACCATCCACTGCGTCACCGCCGCCAGCTCGCGCGAGCCGATGCGGTCCTTGTCGTCCAGCCAGCTCACCACCGCCCCCCGCGCCGCGCCGTTCGCGCTCCAATCCGCCAGCGCCAGCATCGACAGCACGATGCTCCGCGTCGTCGGATCCGGCGCCTTCCCGGACGCCGCCGCCAGCAGATCGCCCGCGCCCCGCAGCAGCGCCCGCTCCTTGCCGGTCGCGTCGATCCCCCACGCCGCGTCCACCGCCTGCATCCACCGCCGCCACGCCGCCGCGCCCCCGGCGTCGCCCGCCGAGCCTGAAGCGCCCGCCCCGTCGCCGGCGATCAACGCCGGCATGCGCCCCAGCGCCGCGGTCACGCCGCCATAGAACCCGCCCCCTTCACTCAACCCCGCCGCCGACAACGCCGCGTGCGCGCGCCCGCGGACCGCGCTCGGCGCGTCCGCCAGCGCCGCCAGCTCCGCCATCGCGCCCGCCGACCACGCCGCGCCCCACACCTCGTGCGCCGCCAGCCGCTGCCCGCTCGCCAGCCGCTCCAGCGGCCCGCCGACCTTCTCCAGGACCGCCTCCGCGCCGCCCTCCCGCCGCGACGCCGCGATCACCTGCTGCGCCACCAACCGGTTCGCCTCCTCGATCGTCGCGCGATCGAACATCACCCAGGAATCCGCGAAGTTCTGCACGGCCTGCTCGAACCGCCAAGCCCGCTCCGTCTCCGAGCCCCCGTCGCTCTCCAGCGTCGAGCGCAGCACACGCAGCAGCCCCGCCGGGTCCGACACCGGCGCCGGCTGCCGCTGCGCGTCGGCCTGCAGCCCGCCGATCCGGACCACCGGCTCCGGCGGAACGGCCGGCTCGGGCTTGGTCGCCTGCTTGACCTCCCGATCCTCCGTCCGCGCCGGACCCGAAGGCGTGCTCGCGCTCGGCGGCGCGCCGGGCCCCTGGCCCGGACCCTGCTTCGTCAGCATCAGCGCCGCGATCGCCATCGCCACCAGCGCCAGCCCCGCGATCGCCACCACCACGAGCAGCCGCCGATCGCCGCGCCGCTCCAGCTCCTCCGGCTCGAACAGCGGCCTGTGCGCCGCCCGGCGCGGCGCGCTCCGCCCCGGACCGCCGCCAAAGACATCGTTCGGCTCGCTCATGGCGCCGCCCCCTCGGCTCCGGCGCCGAGCCGCTGCGCCAGCTCACGCATCCGCGCGCCCCACGGCGCCGGTCCGAACTCCGGGTACAGCGCCTCATGCTGCTCAAGCATCGTCCGCGCCGCCTCGGGATCATCCTCCGCGGTCAGCTCCATCACATGCGTCTTCGCCTCGAACCACGCCGCGCTCGCCACATCCGCGCCCGCCAGCAGCTTCGTCCAGCTCGCCAGCGCCGTGGCGCGATCGCCCGCCGCCTCGCTCAACGACGCCATCCGCTTCAGCAGCGCCCCGTCGTTCGGCTGCCGCTCCAGCGCCCAGCGGTGCATCTCGACCGCAAGCTCCAGCGCCCGCTCGTCGCCCTCGTGCTCCCACAGCCACGCCGCGGCCTCGCCGACATACACCCGCACCGTCAGCCGCGCCCCCTCCGTCAGCCCCATCCAGTCCGTCGCCAGCGCCCGCACGCCCTGCCGCACCATCGACTTCGCCCGCGCCGCGTCCTGGGGCCCGGCGCGCCACGCCGTCGCCGCACGCTGCAGCATCATCCCCAGCCCCGCCCGCGCGAACGGCCCGCCGCCAGCCATCGCCCGCTCGTACAACTCGTCCGACACGCGCTCCGCTTCGGCCTCATCGCCCAGCCCCGCGGCGGCCTGCAACCGCCGGAACGCCAGCTCGTCCTCGTACGGTGAGAGATCCACCACCCGCGCCGCGCGCATCGACTCCAGCGCCGCCAGCGCCTGACCCGCCGCGCGCACATCCGGAGGCGCAATCCCCAGCGCCGCCTCCAGCAGCTGCCGGCCCGTCAGCGCCGCCCGATCCGCCGCCTCCACATCGCCCTTCTTCACCGCGCTCGACGCGTCCAGCTCCAGGATCGGCCCCGCCACCTCCAGGAACCGCCGCGCCGCCGCCGAACGGCCCGCCGCGTCGCCGTCCCGCGTCATCGCGAACAGCAGCCGCGCCGCCTCGCGCTGCGCGGCGCCCCACATCGGCGAACCCTGCGGCGTCGCCAGCAGCCGCGACACCGCCTCCGCCGGCTCCAGCGCACCCGCCGCCGACTGCTGGATCAACAGCCGCCCCGCGCGCTCATCGGCCGGAAACGCCCCGACGAACTCCGTGATCAGCGCCTCCCGCCGCTCGGTCGCCTCCTTCGTCCGCGCGCCCTTCGCTTCCGCCGCGAACTCCAGCGCCCGCGCCGCCATCCACATCGCGTCGGCGCGCACACGCTCGTCCGCCGCGCCCCCCGCGACCGCCAGCAGCTGGTTCGCCGCCGCCAACGCCCGCGCCTGCGAACCGCCCGCGCTGTCCGAGCCCGACGCCCACAGCATCGCCAGCCCGCGCAGCATCTCCGCGTCCGCCAGCGCCTGCGGGAACTTCGCCGCGTCCTCCTCGACCGCCGCCGCCGCGAGCAACGCCTCCGCGTTCTCGTACAGGCCCACGATCTCCTGCACGCCCGTCGGAACCTCGGCGTTCGCCCCGCCCGCGCCGTGAGCCTCGCGCGCTCGCTGGTACGCCAGCAGCCCGCGCACATAATCGACAATGAACCCGCCCTCGCCCAGCGGCTCCGTCCCGTAGCGCTTCGCCAGGTCCACGACCTGCGCCAGCTGCTCCTGCGCCACCAGGTCCGCCAGCGCCGTCGCCCGCAGCGACCGCGCCGCCGCCTCTTCCTTCCGCGACGCCGGCTCTTCGAACGCCAGCGCCGCGATCAGCCGCGCCTCGTTCGGGCTCAGCGGCGTCGCCACCCTGCGCTGCCGGGCGCCGTCCACGCTCTCGCCCCGGCGCGCCGACACCAGCCGCACCAGCTCGCCCCAGGTCCCCGCCCGCGCCATCGCCGCCGCCCGCCGCGCGAACACCTGCTCCCGCACCGCGACCGGCACGCCCTCGGTGGTCTCCACCAGATCGAGCCACGCCGTCGCCTCCTCGTGCGCGTTGCGCACCGAGTTCGCCGTCGCCGCGCCCAGCGCGGCCCGCGCGATGTGCTCGTACTGCAGCGTCTGCGTCGGCACGCGCTCGATCGTCGGGACCTCGCCGTCCGGCGCGTTGAGCAGCCAGCCCAGCATCTTCAGCCCCTCGACCGCCGCGGGGCCCGAGTCCGTGATCTCCGCGAGGTAGACATTCGCCCAACCACCCAGGTACATCGCCAGCGACCGCTGCCGGCGCGCCGTCGTCAGCGCCTCGCCCAGCAGCGCCTGATCCGTCTCCCGCGCCGATTCCTCCTGCTTCTCCAGCGCCTCCACCCGCCGGTGCGCGATCGCCCCGATCCGCGCCAGGTCCGGCCCCAGCGCCCGCAGCGTGCGCTCCGCCTGCTCCACCTCCGAGGCGCTCGCCAGCCGCAGCCGCCACCGCTCCGCCACCTCCTCCGCGCGCAGGTAGGTCGCCCGATGCAGGTTCAGGCGCAGATCCGCCGAGTCCGCCTCCGGCACCGCGTCGAGCAACGCCCGCGCCCGCTGCTCCAGCGCCGCCCGCGCCTCCGCGCTGGGCGCCTCCGAAAGCAGCTCCGCATACAGCCCGCTCAGCCGCTCCGCCAAGGCCAACCGCTCCGCCGGCGCCGACTGCGCCAGCCGCCGTTCCAACTGCTCTATGAGCAGCGCCCGCAGCCCGTTCGCCTCGAGGTACCGCTCCAGCGCCCCGCCCGCCTCCGCCGAGGTCGTCGCGTTGCCCCACACCCCCACCGGCGTCGTCCGCAGTCCCTCCGCCTCCGTGCGCAGCGCCAGCGCGCCCGCCGAATCGCCGTCCTCCTCCAGCGTGCGCGCCGCCTCGCGCAGCGCGATCGCCGCCAGCGCCGGCTGGCTCCCCGAGAACCGCGCCGGCAGATGCAGCAGCTCGAGCATGCCGTCGCGCCGCTGGGCCTCGCCCCGCTCTCGCACCAGGCTCAGCCCCAGCGCCGCGCGCCGCCACGCCTCCTGCCAGCTCCCCAGGTCGCGCGCCAGCCCCGCGCTCAGCGCCGCCCGCGCCCGCTCGCGAGCCCGGTCATCCCCGTGCTGCGCCTCGACCATCGCCTGCACCAGCGCCACCGCCGGGTCCTTCGCCTCCTCCGGCCCCACCACCGGCTCGTGCGCGCCCGCCGCGTCCACCCCCGCCGCGCGCAGCGCCGACCACCGATACAGATCGTCCAGCGTCGCGATCACGAAGTTCGTGCTCCGCCCGCCGTCCACGCGCCCCAGCGCCCCCGCGCCCACCGTGCGCTCCCACACCGGCGCCAGCGCCGGCGCCAGCCCCGTGTCCGGATCGATCACCGGCGGCCCTCGAAACTCCACCGCCACGCCCTCGCGCCGCAGCCGCGCCGCCTCCAGCCACGGCTCCACCGCCGCCGCCCGCGCGCCGCGCAGCAGCCGGCACCGCAGCAGCCCCTCCGCCGCCGCGAGCGCCGTCGGCCCCGGCGCGCCCGCCAGCTGCGCAAAGGCCTCCTCGTACAACGGCTCCGCCAGCGCCGCATCCCCGCGCTCCAGCCGCGCCCGCGCCCGCCACAGCGTCTCCGACACCTCCGCCCACGCCGCCGCCTGCTCCGCCAGCTCACCCTCCACCGCGCGCACACGGTCCCACGGGATCACCCGCGAACCCACACGCACGCCCTCCACCCCCACCGCGCTCGCCGGCTCGGAGATCCGCTCCCCGCCGCGCAGCGCCACCTGCCCCCACGCGGCGCTCGCCCCGACCAGCCACATCGCCGCCCCGAGCCTCACGGCAGGACCCCGGACGGCCCCGCGATATGCGTGTACGAGCCGTCGCTGTCCTCCGCGATCCGTCTCAGCAGCGTCTCGGATTCGCGGCTCACGAACGAGATGCAGTGCACCGGCGTCAGCCGCTCGCCCGTCGCATTCAGCCGCGCCACCGTCTGCGCCACCTCGGCGTTGAACAGCCCGTCCGTCATGAAGTAGATCGCGTCCGGCCGGGGCCGCATCCCGAACACATCCTCGAACGCCGGCGACGGATTCGTCGCCCCCGACGCCGAGATCCGCTCGATCTGCCCCATCGCCGTCCGCTTGTTCTTGTCGCTGCCCTCGCTCCACCTCGTCCGCCCGCCCATCGGCGTCGCGCCGCTGTTGTAGAGCAGCACCACGAACGAGCTGTTCGACACCAGCCCGTCGATCGAGTTCGCCAGCTCCTGCTTCAGCGCGTCGAGCTTCGGCCCCGCCATCGAGCCCGACACATCCACGATGTACGCGAACCGAGAGCCCCGCGCCTCCACCCCGAAGAACTTCGCCCCCCCGCCCCCGCCCGAGCCGCCGCCGAACCCGCCGCCATCCTCCAGCCCCTCGCCCGTCCCCTCGCCCGCGCCGCCCAGCCCCGCGCCGCCCAACCCCTCCACATCCGTCAACCCCGCGCCGCCCGCCGGGCTCGCCGTGTCCAGCCCGCCCGACAGATCGACCTGCGGCGGCGCGAACTCCGGCAACGCCTCCTCCGACGGCGCCTGCACGCCCAGTGGCGCCTCCTGCAAGGTCGTCAGCTCCGTCTCGGTCAGCACATCGATCGCCACCTCCACGCCCCGCTCGCCGCGCCCCCCGCCGCCCCCGCCCGCCGACACCACGATCCCCGCCGCCAGCACGCCGATGACCACATGCAACAGCACCGACAGCAGAATCCCCACCGTCGTCGCGCTCACCCCCCATCGAAGCCATCGCGGCCACAAACCGCGCGCCGACACCTCGGGCGCCTCCTGCGCCGGATCAACCGCCGGGTCCGTGTCGGTTCGCGTCGACATCCGCGTACATGCACTCTAGGGAAAGGCCCGGCGCCCGGGGTGATCCGCTGGGCCGCCACTACTCCATACATCGCCCGCGCCCCCGCCGGTTGCGGTCACCTCCGTGATTCGCGCCGCCTCCTTGACCGATCCCCCCGCTCCCGGTCCAATGACCGCCGATCCGCCGATCCCCGCAGCCCAAGGCCCCCACCACATGGTCCGACCCCGGCAACGCTTCAAGTCCGTCCTCCTCAAACTCTCCGGCGAGGCCTTCTGCCGGCCCGGCGGCGCCGGCATCGACCCCGAAGAACTCGACCTCATCGCCCGCGAGGTCAAATCCGCCGCGGACTCCGGCTGCCGCATCGCCGTCGTCGTCGGCGGCGGCAACAACATCCGGGGCGCCCGCCTGGCCGAAGCCGGGCAGATCCCCCGCGCCACCGCCGACTACATGGGCATGCTCGGCACCGTCATCAACGGCGTCGCCCTCAAGGAAATGCTCGAGTCCCTCGGCCAGCCCGCTCGCTGCATGACCGCCATCGACATCCCCGCCGTCGCCGAGCCCTTCATCCGCGGCCGCGCCCTCCGCCACCAGGAAAAGGGCGCCGTCGTCGTCCTCGCCGGCGGCACCGGCAACCCCTTCTTCACCACCGACACCTGCGCCGCCCTCCGCGCCACCGAACTCGGCTGCGAGGTCGTCCTCAAGGCGACGAAGGTCGACGGCGTCTACGACGCCGACCCCAAGACCAACCCCAACGCCCAGCGCTTCACCGACCTGACCTTCTCCGAAGCCCTCGCCAAGCGCCTCGCCGTCATGGACATGACCGCCCTCGCCATGTGCCAGGAGCAGAACCTCCCGGTCATCGTGTTCGACTTCAAGAAGCCCGGCGCCATCCGCAGGGTCGTCGAGGGCGAGCCCATCGGCACCCTCATCCACAACGCCTAGCGCACGGACATGCGACCTCGACGCCCCATCCTCGCGGCCCGAATCGCTCGCCGGGGATGCTGTCTGCTGTTCGCGCTGTCGCTGCTCGCCGCCGCGTCGTGCGTCCGCGAAGGCTCCGTCGGCCGGACTCTCGCGAATCCCGAGATGGCGCGGCGCCTGGCCGAGAACAAGCTCACGCTCGAGTCCCTCCAGAGCCTCAACCTCGCGTACGCCGACCGCTACCTCACCACCATCTCCGCCGCGTGCGACGAGATCATCGCCGGCAACCCCGACCGCGAGCAGCGCGCCGCCGCCGCCCAGATCCGGGTCGAGTACATCACCGCCATCTACGATGTCGTGACCAGCGACGACCCCGTCTCCCAGGTCGTGGACCTCGCGCTCGTCGTCACGCTCCAGTCGCAGATCTTCATCGACGACGCCCTCGCGGACCAGCTCTTCGGCGACCGCGCCGACCCGCTGATCGTCGCCATCCGCCGCGCCCGGGAGGACATCTGGGCCCTGGGCTCCGAGCTCTTCAGCCACGACGAGCAGGACTACTTCGACCGCCTCATCTGGGCCTGGCGCAAGCAGAATCCGCACATCACCTTCGTGGGCTTCGTCCGCTTCGACGAGTTCGCCGGCGAACGCGCTCTGAACATCGTGCAGCGAGCGCGCACCACCGGCGGGTTCCTCGCCCCCGTCGACGAAGCCCGCCGCGCCGTCGAGGACGCCCGCATGCTCGCCGAGCGCGTCTTCTTCATGGCCAAGCGCGCACCCATGATCCTTCAGTGGCAGGCCGAGGCCGCGGCCGACCAGCTGCTCCTCGAGCCCGATGTCGCCAGGCTCCTCGAGGCGCACGACCGCATCCCCCCCGCCCTCGAGGAAGTCTCCCAGAGCCTGCAATCGCTCCCCGCGGAGCTCGTCGAACTCCGCGACGGCGTCTTCGACGAGATCGACGCACGCATCGCCCGCGCCGAAGAGATCTTCGCGCGCTCCGAGGACGCGCTCGCCGAGATCAAGCAGCTCCTCGATCAGGTCCCGCCGACGCTCGACGCCGCGCGCCCCATCACCGCCGACCTCCGCGCCGCCGCCGAATCCCTCGACGCCGCCGCCTCCACCGCGCAGCAGGTCGTCGACCGCGTCACCGTCCCCGCCGACGACCCACGCTTCAGGCCCTTCGACATCAACGAGTACGCCGTCGCCGCCACGCAGCTCGCCGACGCCGCCCGCGAGCTCCAGCAGACCATCGACCGCGCCGACCAGCTCCTCGCCGGCGGCGCCCTCGACGACAAGATCAACGCCCACCGCCTCGCCATCGTCGAAGACGCCGCAAACCTCATCGACCGCCTCTTCTGGCGCCTTCTCGCGCTCGCGGCCGCCGCCTTCGCCCTCCTCGCCGCCTACCGCTTCCTCGCCGCCCGCGCCCGACCCAGACCCGCTCCCTAGCATGGCGCATGACCGCACGGAGCCACCGATGATCCGCCGACTCGCGATCACGCTCGCCGCCTCCATCGCCGCCGCGACCGGCGCCGAGCCGACGACGCCACTCGCCTCAGCGGTCGACGACTCCCTGCCGGCCTACACCGCATCGCAGAACTTTGTGGACGCCGTCATCGTCTCGTCCGGCTCCTCGACCGTCACGAACCTCCTGAACCGCTGGTCCACCGCCTATCAGGAGCTCCAGCCCGGCGTGAAGTTCACCATCTCCGGCGCCGGCTCCGGCTCCGCGCCCCCGGCGCTCACCAGCGGCGCCGCGCAGCTCGCGCCCATGAGCCGCCCGATGAACGACGCCGAGGTCGCCGCCTTCCGCGCCAGGTTCGGCTACGACCCCACCGCCCTCGTCGTCGGCATCGACGCCCTCGCCGTCTTCGTCAACGCCGACAACCCCATCGAGTCGCTCTCGCTGGAGGAGATCGACGCCCTCTTCTCCCGCGACCTGCGCCGGGGCCACGAGCCCGTGGACGCCTGGGGCGACCTCGGACTCGCCGGCGAACTCGCCGACCAGCCCATCGTCGTCTACGGCTTCCGCGACACCGCCGGCGGCTACAGCCTCTTCCGCGACCTGGTCCTCCAGGGCGGCGACTACCGCAGCGACATCAGCGTCCAGCCCGGCTCGTCCGCCATCGTCAACGGCGTCGGCGCCTACGACAACGCCGTCGGCTACGCCAGCCAGTTCTTCCTCACCAAGCGCACCCGCATGGTCCCCATCCGCGACGAGAACGGCGTGGCCCACGCGCCCGACCTCGCCAGCTGCGAGAACGGCCAGTACCCCCTCGCCCGCGAGCTCTACATCTACATCAACAAGGCCCCCGACAAATCCCTCGACCCCCTCGTCGCTGACTTCCTCCGCTTCGTCCTCTCGAAGCAGGGCCAGGCCATCGCCGCCGAGGACGGCAACTTCCCCATCAGCGCCGCCCTCGCCGCCGAGCAGCTCGCCAAGTTCGAAGACTGACCCGCCCCCCGCGCTCAGCGCCGCGGCAGAGACCCGAACTGGATCTCCATGTACCGCGCGATGTAATCGATGATGCTCGACGCCTCGGGAATATCCGGGTTGCTCGTCGCCCCCATCGGCTCGAACCGCATCCCCTTGAACCGCGCCACCGCGTCCTCGAGGCTCAGCCCGTACTGCATCGACAGGCTGTACGCCCGGCAGAACGCCTGGCACAGCCCGCTGATCGTCGAGCCCTCCTTGCTGATCTTCAGGAAGATCTCCCCCGGACGACCATCCGGGAACAGCCCCACCGTCAGATACCCCTCGTGACCGCCCACGATGAACTTGTGCGTGACCGATTCACGCGTCTGCGGCAGCGACTGACGGTTCACAATCATCGGTCCCTCGCTCATGTGGTCGCCGGTGTCCATACCGGCGCGAGTCTACCCAATCCCGCCGCGCAACACCGCCGCGGCCCCCAACCTATCGACCCAAGCTCACGCCGCCCCGCCACTTTTCCACCCCGCCGCCCGCCTCACCCGAACAGCCGCCGCCTCGCCTCCACATACTTCGCCAGCGTCCCCTCCACGATCCGCTCCGGCAGCGCCGGCCCCGGCGCGGTCTTGTCCCACTTGCCCTCCGCCACCAGCCCCAGCAGATACTCCCGAAGGAACTGCTTGTCGAAGCTCGGCTGCTCCCGCCCCGGGCGCCAGTCCTCCGCCGGCCAGTACCGCGACGAGTCCGGCGTCAGCGCCTCGTCCACCAGGATCAGCTCATCACCCGCGGGATTCCCCGCGCTGTCCAGCGCCACGCCCCACTCGAACTTCGTGTCCGCCAGGATCACCCCGCGCGACAGCGCGTACTCATGCGCGGCGCCGTAGATCGCCAGCGTCGCGTCCCGCAGCCGGCGCATCACGCCCTCCCCCGCCACCGCAGCCGCCTGCTCGAACGAGATGTTCTCGTCGTGCTTGCCGAGTTCCTCCTTCGTCGCCGGCGTGAAGATCGGCGCGAACCGCCCCGCCTCATCCACCAGACGGTCCCCCGTCCGCAGACCCGGCGCCAGCTTCACCCCGCACACCATCCCCGTCCTCTGGTAATCCACCCACCCCGACCCCGCCAGGTACCCCCGCGCCACACACTCCACCGGCACGACGCGGCACCTTCTCCCGATCGTCACCCGTCCCCGCAGCGCCGCCCGCTCCGCATCGCTCAGACCCGGCACATCCTCCACTCGCGTCGAGAGCAGGTGCGTCCGCGCCAGACCCCGCGCCTCGATCCACCCGAACCACTTCGCCGCGATCTCCGTCAACACCGCGCCCTTGCCCGGGATCGGCGTCGGCATCACCACATCGAACGCCGAGATCCGGTCCGACGCCACGATGAGCAGCCGCGCCGGCGCCCCGGCGTCCCCGGGGATCTCATAGACATCGCGCACCTTGCCGCGACGACGGCCGGGGAGGGACAGGTTGGTCTCGAATAACGCGTCCATGGACCGGCAAGGTAGCGGCCCCTCGACAGCCCCGCCGCCGCCCGCTCGGGTCGAAAACCCGACCCACAAACTCCGAACGAGGTTGCCATCCTCCCCCAACCCGCGACAATGCGACATCCACCCCCGGGCGCGGGGGCTCGCCTCGGATCGCGCTCGACCCACGGAGGGCCCTTCCGGCTCATGCTCCGATTCGCCGTACTCGATGACCGAGGGCCCGTCGCCGATTACCCTCTGCGGCACGCCCACCTCCTCGGCGCCGATGATGTCGCCATCCCCGGCGACATCAACTTCGCCGACGGTCTCGTCCACTGCGTCAAGAAGAACGCCGACGCCGCAGGCCTCGCCCTCCTCTACGACGCCGGCGACTGCGGCCAGCTCGTCCTCCGCACCTGCCTCCTCCCCCAGCGCCTCCGCCCCTACCTCCTCTCCCTCGAGCTTGCGCGCCACCGCATCATGCTGTTCCTCAACAAGCTCGAGGAATGGTTCCTCTGCGACCTCCCGCCCGATGAGCCCGCGATGAAGCTCTTCGAGCAGGCCCGCGCCAAGTTCACCGCCGCCCTCGCCGCCGAGCGCGCCGATGATCACTCCTTCACCCCCGAGGAAGACCGCCTCGCCCGCGAAGCGCTCTGCCTGGCCATCCAGGCCTCCGAGCGCCTCGCCCTCCTCGCCACCGACATCCTGCTCGCCCACCGCATCCACACCGCGCAGCAGGCCGCGGGGAACGGCCCGGTCAACCTCATGATCGGCTGCGATGTCCGGCGCGACCAGACCTCCGAAGGCCTGCAGAAGGTCGTCGCCGACCACTTCGACTTCATGACCAGCCCGATGCGCTGGCCCGTCCTCGAGCCCGACGAGGGCGACTACTCCTGGGGCAAGACCGACAAGTGGGTCGAGTGGGCCGTGCGCACCGCGCGCATGCCCGTGCACGCCGGACCCATCGTCGATCTCCGCCCCGGACGCTCGCCCGAGTGGCTGCAGATCTGGGCCAACGACTACGACACCCTCCGCGAGGTCGTCTTCCAGCACCTCAAGAAGGTCGTCACCCGCTACCACAAGGCCGTCGCACGCTGGACCGTCGCCAGCGGCCTGCACCTCAACGCCGACTACAAGCTCAACCTCGAGCAGATCATGGACCTCTCCCGCGTCTGCGTGATGCTCGTCCGCAAGATGCTCCCCAACGCCAAGATCCAGATCGAGATCGATCAGCCCTTCGGCGAGCACTACGGCTGCGACCCCGTCTCCCTCCCCCCGCTCATCTACGCCGAGATGCTCACGCAGCAGGGCGTCGCCATCGACGCGATCGCGCTCCGCATCCAGATGGGCGACGCCCGCGAGGGCCGCGCCACCCGCGACCTCATGGCCCTGTCCGCCCTCCTCGACGCCTACTCCGTCTTCGACAAGCCCCTCGTCATCACCGCCCTCGGCGCCCCCAGCGAACCCATCCACCCGGCGCAGGGAGACGGCCGCTTCGAACCCGGCCGCTGGCGCGCCGCCTGGTCGCCCGAATCGCAGGCCGAGTGGCTCCGCAACGCCCTCGCCGTCTGCCTCGCCAAGCCCTATGTCCACTCCGTCGCCTGGCACGAGCTCTACGACTCGCCCGACGCCTCCGCCCTCTGCGAGATGCCCCACGGCGGCCTCATCACCTCCGCCGGCAAGGCCAAGCCCGCCCTGCGCCAGCTGAGCAAGTCCACACGCCTCGCCCAGTTCAAACGGCCCCTCGCCCCGCGCGACACCGCCCTGCCCACCGAGGCCCTCGTCGAATGAACCCCACGACGCAGCGCCCCGCCGACCCCGCGGCCGGACGCTCCGCACGCGACGCCAACCGCGTCGCCGCAACGCTCCTCATCATCCTCGCCCTTGCCGCGGCGCTCGCCGCCGCGCTCACCCGCGCCCCCCTCGACGCCGACGCCCGCGCGCCCCGGCTCGCGCTCCGCATCGACCTCAACGCCGCCACCGCCGAGCAGCTCGCCCTCCTGCCCAACATCGGTCCCGCCCGCGCCGCCGCGATCATCGCCGACCGCGAAGCCCGCGGCCCCTTCTCCTCCCTGAACGACCTCGACCGCGTGCCCGGCATCGGCCCGCGCACCATCGCCGACCTCGCGCCGTTCGCGAGCGCCCGGTAGGCGTCCAACACCAGCAGATGTTCCGAGCGCCGCGTGCCGACGGCCGCGGCGCCGCATCAACGCCGACGCCGCAGCCCCAGGGCCCCGACCAGCCCCGCGCTCGCCAACGCCATCGGCGTCGGCAGCGGGATGACCACGACGCCGCCCGTCGTCAAGTCGCCGTTGATGTTGTCGATCGTCATCATGCCGGCGGCGGGGTCACCCCCTTCGAGGTCTCCGTTCCAGAGGCCGAAGCTCGCCCTGTTGAGGCCGCCCTGCCCGAATGCGTTCCCTGTATCCACAAGGACGCCATCCAGATAGTAGTTCATGAAGTCGGTCACAGCATCGACGAGCTCGATGCCGACCCGGAACACCTGCCCCTCGGTGTAGCTGCCGATCACATCAAACGAGGAAGACGCGTTCAACACAAGGATCTCGCCGCCGGTGAAGAACATGCGGCCGTTGATGAGGCCGGCGCCGGTGTTCGCCGTCTGCATGAATCCGCCGCCCTCGCCCATGACGACATCGAAGGCGAAGATGCCGTACACGGGGCTGACCAGCGTTGGGGAAACCGACCCCGCACTGAATATCGCCGACCCGGAAAGCTGAAGCGACCGGTCGCCAAACCCGGCGATGCCGGAACTCACGATGGACGAGAGGGTTGTGTCTGACCATCCGTCCTGGGCAGAAGATCCCAGCGCGAAGGTCTCGAAATCCTGAACGATGGGCGCACCAAGCGCGCAGCCGCTCAGGGCGGCGCCAATGGCGCCAGCCAGATCCAGGCGTGCCATGTTGTTCTCCTTACGCCACAAATCCACGAGTACGGCGTCAGGCAACCCCTGCGAGACGCGATCTCTGTTCATACAGAAATCGGGCCGCTTCGTCAACCACAAAGATTTGGATTTTGCCAACGCTCGCCGCGACCGATCGACTCACGCATCCTGCAGGGACTCTCGGATCCGCGATGACAGGCCGAATCTCGCTCGCTCGATGCGCCGGTTGCCCAATCTCAAAAAGCGCCATGAAGTTGACCACCAACGCCGACGCCCGAGCGCCCCGGCTCGCGCTCCGCATCGACCTCAACGCCGCCACCGCCGAGCAGCTCG
>CALKYH010000108.1 GCA_938003595.1 uncultured bacterium | reverse complement strand
AAGATGGTGCGCGACTACATCGGCTGGGGCGCGGGCCCGCGCGCGAGCCAGTGCCTGATCATCGCGGCCAAGGCCCGCGCGGTGCTGCAGGGCTCCATGCATGTGACGCCGGACCATGTGCGCGAGGTCGCCAAGCCCGTGCTGCGCCACCGCATCATCACCAACTTCAACGCCGAGGCCGACGGCGTGACGACCGACGATGTGATCGACGCGCTGCTGAAGGAGACGAGCGTCGAGGGCGCGGGCGGCGCAGACCGCAAGCGGATGGACTCCGTGATGCGCTGATCGCCCCCGCCCGTCAGTTCACCATCGGATTCCCGCGGCGAGCCCCACTATGGCCGAGACGACACCCAACATCGCCGCCCCCGGATCGCCCGCCGTCGACGCGACGCTGTACCTCCACCCGCAGACGCTCGCGCGCCTCGGGTCCTTCGAGCTGCGCGCCAAGCACATCGTCGAGGGCGTCACCAGCGGCATGCACCGCTCGCCCTACCAGGGCTTCTCCGTCGAGTTCGCCCAGCACCGGCCCTACGCCTTCGGCGACGACATCCGCCGGCTGGACTGGAAGGTCTACGGCCGCTCGGACAAGCTCTATGTCAAGCAGCACCAGCAGGAGACCAACCTCGACCTGGTGATCATGGTGGACGGCTCGGGCTCCATGAACTTCGGCTCGCGCCTGTTCGCGGAGGCCTCCGGCACGGGGCGCAAGACCAGCGTGCAGGGCGGGGAGAACTGGACGAAGTTCGACCACGCGACCGCGGTCGCCGCGGCCATGTCGTACATCGCGCTCCGCCAGGGCGACCGCGCCGGCATGCTGGTGTACGCGGACCAGGTCCTCTCGATCATCCGCCAGAGCGGCGCGCAGGGCCAGTGGCGTCAGATCGTCAACATGCTCGCCACGCACCCGGTGGACAAGCCCACCGACCTGCCCCGCGCGATGGACCAGCTCCTGGCGAAGGTCACGAACCGCTGCCTGCTGGTCATCATCAGCGACTTCTACACCGACCCGCAGTCCATCCGCACCGCGCTGGCCCGCGCCAAGCACAAGCGGCACGACGCCATCCTGTTCCAGATCGTCGATCAGCGCGAGGCGACCTTCGACTTCGGCGACGAGCTGCCGTTCGTCGGCCTCGAGGGCGAACCAAAGATCCGCATTGATCCGCGATCGATCCGCAAGTCCTACCTCGAGGCGTTCCGCAGCCACCAGACCGAGGTGCAGCGGATCGCGCGGTCCTTCGGGTTCGACTTCCAGGTGGTGAACACGCACGACTGGCTCGGCCCGCCGCTCGCGGCGTTCATCGCCCGGCGCAACGCCCAGATCAAGAAACTGAAAGTCGGCTGACCCCCGCCCCCCCCGGAACCCCGGATCGCAGGAACCCTCGCCTCAGAACGGAGACTTGAAGAGGTTGACGCAGAGCGCACGGACAACTCGGCGGTGGGGGGGTGAGGCGTGAACTTCACCCACCCAGGCCTGCTGGCCGCGGGCGCGGCGTGCGTCGCGATCCCGATCCTCATCCACCTGCTGCTGCGCCGGCGTCGCAAGCCCGTGCTCTGGGGCGCGATGCGCTTCATCATCGAGGCCCACCGGCGCACCCGCCGGCGCCTGCGCCTGGAGCGCTGGCTGCTGCTGGCGATGCGCTGCCTGTTCCTGCTCCTGCTGGGCGCGGCGCTGGCCAGGCCCCTGCTCGACGCCTCCGCCGCGGCGCTGGGCGCGCCCGGCTCGCGCACCGTCTACATCCTTATAGACAACGCCCTCGCCGCCGACGCCCGTGAGCCCGGCGCCCCGGAGGACCAGGCGGCCCTGGCGCGCCACAAGGAATCCGCCGCGCGCCTGCTCGACACCCTCACCCCCGCCGACCGCGCTGCACTGATTGCGCTGGGCTCGCCCGCCATGGCGCTGGTGTCGCCGCCGTCGGCGGATCGTGCGGCGGTGCGGACGCTGCTGGACAACCTCCAACCCACCGACGGCGCCGCGGACTTCGCCGGCGCGCTCGACATCGTGGCGCGCGACCTGGCCAACGCCACGCCGGCGCAGACCGGCAGCCCCAGCGTCGTCGTGCTGAGCGATTTCCTCCTGGGCAGCGCCGACCTGGTGCGCCCATTGCCCCGCGTGGAGCCGCCCAGCGGCGTCGCGGCCCCGCGCCTGCTGGCCTCTCGGCCCGCGGAGATGGCGCCGGGCAATGTGCAGATCCTCGCCGTGGACCCGCTGCGCCCCGTGTCGCTGACCGGCGCCGATGCGCCGCTCGCCGGCGAGCAGGTGCGCATCCAGCTCCGGCGCACGGGGCCCGCGACGGGCGAGGCCTCGACCACGACGATTCGTCTGAGCGTGATGGGCGCCAACACAGGAACGCCGATCGCCGCGGGCTCGACGACGGTGCGCTGGTCGCCCGGCCAGACCGACGCCGTGGCGACCGCGACGATCGACCCCGCCTCGGCCGGCGCGCTGGGCGAGTACGCCGCGATCATCGCGGAGATCGACGCCGACGCGATCGGCCCGGACAACATCTTCCGCCGCCCCGTGGGCGTGCGCGAGTCGCTGCGTGTCGCGATCGTCGATCGCCGGCGCTTCGGCGAGACCTCGCGCGTGGACCGCATGAGTCCCGGCGAGTGGATGCGCCTCGCGCTGCGCCCCAACGACGCCTCGCCGATCGATGTGACCGACCTGCCGCCCGCGGCCATCGACGCAGCGGCGCTGGCCGCGGTGGATGTCGTCTACATCCCGCGCCCCGACCTGGTGGACGAGCCCGCGTGGGCGCGCCTGCGCGCCTTCGCGTTCGGCGGCGGGCTGGTGATCGTCACGCCCCCGCCCGAGGCGAACATTCACCTCTGGGCGGACATGATGACCGAGGCGCTGGGGCTGGACTGGCGCCTGGCGCGAGAGTCCGCCGAGGTCGTGCCGCCGCAGCGGCTGTCAGAAGATCAGCCCTCGAACCTCTTCACGCTGCTGGGCAGCGAGTGGGCGGACCTGTCGCGCACGGTGGAGATCTCCCGGATCCTCGCGGTCGAGGAATCCGGCCCGGCGACGCGCACGCTGCTGGCGCTGCAGAACGGCTCGCCGTGGATGCTCAGCGCCCGCCCCGGCGGCTCGACGAGCGAGGGCGACACGGAGGCGATCGGCAGCGGGCTGGTGGTGTATCTGGCCTCGGCGCCGACGCTGTCGTGGACGAGCCTGCCCGCCAAGCCGCTGATGCTGCCGCTCATGCAGGAGCTGGTGCGCCAGGGCGCGGGCCAGGCGGTGACGGCGCTGGCGCATGTCGCCGGCGGTCGTCTGCTCGCCCCGCCCCGTGCGGCGGAGCTGGTGCCATTGAGCGAGACGCGCCGCCAGATCGGCGGCGCCGACCGGGCCGCGATCCTCGTGGACAGCGCCGGGCGCGCCGCCGAGCCGGTGCGTCACGCGGGGCTGTACCGGGCCGTCGACGAGCGCGGCGCCACGCGCGGGCTGGTGGCGGTGAACGCCGACGCCGCCGCGGGCCGCACCGAGACTCAGACCGGCGCCTCCGTGCAGCAGTGGCTGGCGCAGGCGCTGCCCCAGGCGGACGGCGCCGCGACGGTGGACGCCTCGCGCGTGCAGTGGATCGACGACGCCTCCCTCGCCCGCGCGCTCGAATCCAATGAGGAGGGCTCGCCCTTCTCCCTGCCCCTGCTCATCGGCGCGGCGTGCGTGCTGCTCCTCGAAACGCTGCTCGCCCGCCTGTTCGCGCACGCGAAGGCCGAGAGCGAGGCGCCGGCGGGGCGCTCGGTCGCCGAGGCGCTGGAGGCCGCGGCATGAACGAGCTGCTCGCGAAACTCCTGGACCTGGACACCCTGCGGTTCGGCGCCGAGGGCGTGCAGTTCGGCTTCGAGCGCCAGTTCCCCGCGTGGGCGTGGGTGACGATCGTCGGCGTCGCGGCGCTGCTGGCGGGGGCGTCGTACCGCCGGCTGGAAGGGCCGCTGGCCGCACGCGCCGCGCTGGCGACGCTCCGCGCGGCGCTGCTGATCCTCGTCGCCGTGCTCATCAGCGGGCCCCGGCTCATCGAGCGCACCGAGACCATCGAGCGCGACTGGGTGCTGGTGCTGGTGGACCGCTCCGCGTCGATGAACATCGCCGACGCGCCGCCCCAGCGGGAAGGCGGCGCCCGGCGCTCGCGCGACCAGCAGCTGCGCGACGCGGTGCAGGCGAGCTGGCCCATGTGGCAGGACCTGGGCCGCGAGCGCGAGATCGTGTGGCTGGGCTTCGACGCCGGCGCCTACGACCTGGCGCTGTCGCGCTCGCGCGACGGGACGAACATCGAGTCGGTCGCGCTCGGCGAGGCCGAGGGCAAGCGCACCTCGCTGGCGAGCGCGCTGGCGCAGGCGCTGCGACGCTCGGCGGCGCGCCCGCTGTCGGCGGTGGTGGCGCTGAGCGACGGACGGTCGCTGGACGAGCCCAGCCGCGCCGCGCTGCGCCAGCTGCAGGCCGAGCGCATCCCCGTGCACACGATCGCGCTGGGCAGCGAGCTGCCGGTCGGCGACCTGGCGATCCTCCGGACCGAGACGCCGGAGGTGGCGTTCGTGAACGATGTCGCGCCGGTGACGGTGGAGCTGGTGCGGACAGGGGCGGCGGACACGGCGCCGGCGACCGTGCGGCTGATCGACAAGGACACCGGCAAGACGCTGGCCGAGAAGCAAGTGACCCTGGGCCCGGACCCGACGGAGGTCACGCTCTCGCACACGCCCGACGCCGCGGGCGAGAGCACATGGGTGGTGGAGATCGAGTCCCAGGGCGCAGGCGACCTGATCGAGGCGAACAACCGCGTGGAGTCGCGCATCCGGCTCGTGGACCGGCCCATGCGCGTGCTGTACCTCGACGGCTACCCGCGCTGGGAGCAGCGGTACCTGAAGAACCTGCTCATCCGTGAGAAGTCGATCGTCTCCTCGAACCTGCTGCTCGCGCCCGACCGGCGCTACCTGCAGGAGGGCGATGTCGAGCTCGACGCCCTGCCCGATTCGCCCGAGCGCTGGGCGGAGTTCGACGCCATCGTCATCGGCGATGTCCTGCCCGGCGTGTTCACGATGACCCAGCTCGAACAGATCCGCGAGCACATCGCGACCCGCGGCGCCGGGCTCATCTGGATCGGCGGCCCCGGCGCCACGCCCAACCGCTGGTTCGACACGCCGCTGGCCGACCTGCTGCCGATCTCCTCCTCCGCCGGCCTCATCGGGCCCATCGGCGAGTCGGTCGTCGCGCGGCCCACGCCCACCGCCGAGCGCCTGGGCATCCTGCGCCTCGGCGCCACCGCCGACGACGCCTGGCCCGCGGATCTGTCCGATCCCTCGGCCGGCTGGTCGCTGCTCCGCTGGGCGCAGCGCATCCCCGCGGAGGCGATCAAGCCCGCGACCGAGATCCTCGCCACCGCCACGCCGGCGAACGACCCCGATCTGTCCTATCCGCTCGCGCTCTCGATGCGCTTCGGCGCCGGGCGCGTGCTCTACATCGCCACCGACGAGATCTGGCGCTGGCGCTACGGCCGGGGCGAGGCGCTGCCCGAACGCTTCTGGGTGCAGATGCTCCGCTTCATCGGGCGCGAGTCGCTCTCCCGCGCGGGCCGCAGCGCGGCGCTGAGCGTCTCGCCGCGCAGCGCCGTGGTGGAGCAGCCGGTCCGTGTGAGCGTGGAGCTGCTGGACCAGGCGCTCATCGACACGGGGCTGGCCTCCGTCGCGGTGCGCCTGGAGCGTCGCCCCGATCCCGGCGAGACCGATCCCACGCCGCCGGTCGAGATCGTGCTGCGCCCCGAGGACGCCGGCGCGACGAGCATGGGGCCGAGCGCGCGCCGATTCGCCGCGACCTGGCTGCCGTCGGAGGCGGGGACCTGGATCGTGCGCGCCGTCGAGCCGGCGCTCGCCGGCCTGGCGATGAACGCCGAGCTGCAGGTGGCGCTGCCGAACGACGAGATGCGCCGCCCCGAGACCGATTTCCCGCTGCTGGCGCGCCTCAGCGCCGAGACCGGCGGACTGACCTTCACCGAGGCGACCCTCGACACCCTGCCCGACAGCATCCCGAACCGCCAGCTCCGCATCCTCCGCGAACGCACCGAAGACCTCTGGGACACCCCGCTGGCGCTCATTGTCATCGTCACGCTCCTTACCCTTGAGTGGGTCGGCCGCAGGGCCGTCCGGCTGATCTGATCCCTGTTTCGCACCACGCCCGGACCGGGGCGTCCAAACGAACCATGAGCAGCCAAGACCACATCCAGAGCGTCGTCCGGGCCCTGCAGCGGGCCCGCGCGGGGGCGCGGCTCATGCTGCTGGGCCAGCGGGCGATGTTCATCGCCGCGGCGCTGCTCGCCGCGCTGCTGGTGATGGGCGCGGTGGACTTCTTCCTCCGCCTGCCGGAGTCCATCCGTTTCATCAACCTCGCGATCGGCGTGGGCGCGCTCGCCGCGCTGGTGGTCCTGGTGCTGGGCCCGGCGTGGCGGTTCAAGCCAACGCTGACCGAGATCGCGCTCCGCATCGAGGGCCGCCGCCCCGAGCTCCGGGGCCTGCTCGCCAGCGCCGTGGAGTTCCACCGCCAGCGCCCCTCCGCCGCCCGCTCGGAGATGGAGCGCGCCCTCGAGCAGTCCGTCGTGCAGACCGCCGCGACGCAGTGGTCCGCCGCCGACGCCTCCATCCTCCGCCCGCGCCGGTTCATCAACGGCGCGCTGCGGCTGGTCGGCGTGCTCGCCGCGATCGCCGTCGTGGCGTTCGTCCGGCCCGATCTGGCCTCGATCGGGGCCGCCCGCGCCATCACCCCCTGGTCCGACGCCGAGTGGCCCAAGCGCACCGGCGTGGCGGATGTCACCGACATCGCCGTGCATCCGCTGGGCGCCGCGCTGCCCCTCCGCGCCGCGATCACCCGCACGCCCCGCGACCCGGACTCGACCTACCTCG
>CALKYH010000107.1 GCA_938003595.1 uncultured bacterium | reverse complement strand
TCGATACTCAATGACCCCATGGGGATTCGAACCCCAGTTTCCAGGATGAGAACCTGGCGTCCTGGACCGGACTAGACGATGGGGCCAAGGCCCCGCGGACGCGGCCGCCAGGGCCGCTCCGCAGAAGAGGCAATCGTAAGCCGCCCGATCGCGGCGTCAACCGCAGCCACACAAGTCCCGGCTCGTGGCTCGCAAGCGCTTGTCAACGCCCGATTTGGGGAGAGATCGGCAGACCGGCCGGCTCAGGGGCAGACGGTGGCCGTCTGGCGGCGCCACTGGGCCAGGGCGTAGACCGCGGCCTCGTCCTGGGACCGACCGACCACGGCGCCGAGCGGGGCGCCGCGCTTGTCGCTCCACTCCGCCCGGTAGCAGTCGAACTCCGCCACATGGCGCAGGCGCAGCACGCAGCCGGCGTTCTCGAAGTCCTTCACCACGCGCTTGAAACTCGGGAACAGCCGCCCGGCGGAGGTGTGCTCGCACCCGGAGGTGTCCAGCGCGCTCCAGCCCGTCGCGTACAGCTCGTCGATCGCGAAGTCGAGGCCCATGGTCGGATCCTTTCGTCGCCGAGAACCATCCGCTCCCACCACCGTCCACGCCCTCGGGGGAAGGCCCCCAAAGGCGGACAACAGTCTAGATCGGCCAGACCTGCGCGGCTATTGGAATCTCCCCGCTCGCCGACCGGCCCGCACGCCCCAGAAAACCGGCGATTTCGCCCTCCAGAGGCCGCATCCCGGCTGCGGCGACCCACGGCGCACGCCCCCGGCCCGATCCGCTACTCTCCCGCTCGTTGAGCGAGAGGGATGGAGCCCGGTTCGATTCGACGCCATGACCAATCCGACCCCCGAGCACGGACGGACGCCGGTGATCCCCCACCGTGCGCACGACCCGGGCACGACGCCCGAGAAGGCCGCGCAGCGCTTCTATGACATCATGCGCACCCGTCGCACGGTGCGGATGTTCAGCGACCGCCCGGTGTCGCGCGAGACCATCGAGTGGATCTGCCGCGCCGCGGGCACGGCGCCCAGCGGCGCCAACAAGCAGCCCTGGCGCTTCGTGTGCGTGAGCGACCCCGCGCTCAAGCACAAGATCCGCGTCGCCGCGGAGAAGGAAGAGCACGAGTTCTACACCCGGCGCGCCAGCGAGCGCTGGCTCGCGGACCTCGCCCAGTTCGGCACCGACGAGCACAAGCCCTTCCTCGAGATCGCCCCGTGGCTGATCGTCGTCTTCAAGCTCATGAAGGACGACCCCGACCCCGTGACCGGCGAGCAGGGCCAGAACTACTACATGGACGAGAGCGTGGGCATCGCCACCGGCATGCTCCTGGCCGCGGCCCACCACGCGGGCCTCGCCACGCTCACGCACACGCCCAGCCCGATGAAGTTCCTCGGCGAGGTCCTGGGCCGCCCGGCGCACGAGCGGGCGTTCCTCCTGATCCCCGTGGGCTACCCGGCGGACGACTGCGTGGTGCCGGACATCCAGCGCAAGCCGCTGGAGAAGATCATGGTGGTGGATCCAGGACCGGCGCGGGGCATCGAATAAGCGACGAGCGCCGCTGATCCCTCATCGAACCCGCACGGGATCATCGATTCCAGCGCATTGCCAGACTCGCCGCAGCGCGGGACAATGCCCCGATGAACACGCGCACCATCGTCCTGTCCCTGCTCGCCGCGGCCGCGGTCGCCGCGATCCCTGCCGCCGCCATGCCGCCCGACGCCGAGCACGCCACGCAGGCGCTCATCGATTCGCCCCGGCACGGCGAGTGGGCCACGATCCCGCAGGCCGATGGGCCCGCGATCAAGACCTGGGTCGCCTACCCCGAGCGCGCGGACAAGGCTCCGGTGATTATCGTCATCCACGAGATCTTCGGCATGACCGACTGGGTCCGCTCCGTCGCCGACGCCTTCGCCGCGGAGGGCTTCATCGCCGTCGCGCCCGACCTGCTCTCCGGCATGGGCCCCGACGGCGGCGGCACCGAGTCCTTCGAGGGCGACGCGGTCCGCGGCGCCATCCGCAACCTCTCCAACGAGGAGACCGCCAAGCGCCTCGACGCCGTGCGCGCCTGGGCCCTCGCCCAGCCCGCGGCCGCGGACACCGTCGGCTGCGTCGGCTTCTGCTGGGGCGGATCCGCGACCTTCGCCTATGCGACGGCGCAGCCGGAGCTGGACGCGGCGGTCGTCTACTACGGCACGGCGCCCACCGAAGAAGCCACGCTCGCGAAGATCGCCTGCCCGGTGCTGGGCCAGTACGGCGGCGACGACGCCCGCGTGACCTCGACCGTGAACACGACGGCCGAGACGATGCAGCAATTGGACAAGCCCTTCACCGCGCGCGTCCACACCGGCGCGGGGCACGGGTTCCTCCGCCAGCAATCAGGCCGGGACGGCGCAAACCAGACCGCCGCGGAGAAGGCGTGGGCGGAGACGGTGGCGTTCTTCAGGAAGCATCTGTGAGGCGCTAGGCGTGGGCTTCGGCCCGCAGCCACTCCGGCAGCGGCCGAGGCCTCGCGTCGGACCCCACGCACGCCAGCACCGTCCGCGCCTCGGCGACCAGCTCGCCGCCCACGCCGTCGGCCCCGACATTCCGCCAGATCTCGTACCCGTGCTCCAGCTTCGCCCGGCCCGTCCCCGTCACGCGGCATTTGACCACGATCTCGTCGTCGTACCGCGCGGGGCGCCGGTAGTCGATCGACAGGTGCGCCACCACCAGGAACACGCCCGCGGCCTCCATCTCCCGGTAGGAGATGCCGCCCTCGCGCAGGACCTCGGTCCGGGCGATCTCCATCCAGACCGGGTGCACCGAGTGATGCACCACGCCCATGGGGTCGCACTCGCAGTAGCGAACGCGCAGGCGGACCTGCCCCGCGGAGGGGATGACGCCGGTGGGGCGAATCTCGTGGGGGGCTTCGGGCAT
>CALKYH010000106.1 GCA_938003595.1 uncultured bacterium | reverse complement strand
CGTCCGGGCCTGTTTCATTTGCGTCTCGGTCGTTCGGCGAAGGGTCAGTTGCCCGTCGGCAGCGGGATGCTCACACCCTCCTTCTGCAGCTGATCACGCACATACTGGAACCGCTGGTACTCCGTCAGCGTGATCGGACCGCTGTAGCTCTCGCTCTGCAGCCTCCGCGGCGGATACTGCACATAGGTCTTCATCAGGTCCTTGATCGCGTCGCTGACCGACACCATGACCCAGGTCCGCTCCGTGAAGTTGTTCATGAAGATGTCGTAGCGCTCCTGCGGGTCCGCCCACAGGTCGAACACCTGCGGCACCGTCGCCACATAGCTCTCCGCGCCCTTCCAGCCCAGGTTGGAGTCCACCGCCAGCCCGCCCGTCGCCATGCCGTCGTCGCCGCGCAGATTGAACACCGCCTTGTAGT
Organism: uncultured bacterium; assembly: GCA_938003595.1. Taxonomy (GTDB): domain Bacteria; phylum Planctomycetota; class Phycisphaerae; order Phycisphaerales; family UBA1924; genus JACVCK01. The sequence continues at coordinate 1,633 of CALKYH010000106.1, read as the reverse complement.
TGCCCACCCGGGCCGCGCCCGGCGTCAGCTCGTTCTCCGTAAAGTAGAACCAGTTCTTCCGCTTCGCCTCGCCCTTGCCCGTCAGCACCGGCGTCATGTCGTAGCTGTCGAAATAGATCGGCTGGCCCTCGCGGTCCTTCTCCGGCAGCGTCCCGCCCGCCGCGGCGACGAAGGTCGCCATGAAGTCCAGACCGCCGACCACATCGTGATTTCGCTTGCCCGGCTCGATCTTGCCCGGCCAGATCGCGATCGCCGGCACGCGGTTGCCGCCCTCGCGGACCGTGCCCTTCGTGCCGCGCAGCGGCGTGTAACCCGCGTCCGGGTACACATCCTGCCACGCGCCGTTGTCCGTCGTGTAGAACACCAGCGTGTTGTCGTCGAGCCCCAGCTCGCGCAGCTTGTTCATGATGTTGCCGATCCGCGTGTCCAGCTCCACCACCGAGTCCGCGTACTTGCTCTTGGACATCGACTTGTGCTCGAACTCCGGCGCGGGCAGGTTCGGCTGGTGCACCTTCATGAAGTTGATGTTGATGAAGAACGGCTGGTCCTTGTGCTGCGCCGCGTCCTCCAGGAACTTCAGGCCGGACTGCTCGATGTACTTGTCCAGGAACGGGATCCCCACCACGCCCTTCTCCGGCGTGTCCACATACTGGCCGTTCACCTTCCAGTCCTGCTTCGCCGGCTCGCCCGCCTTGCCCGAGAGCGAGCCCTTCGTCACCTTGTCGAACATCTCCCGCAGCGCCGGGTCCATGTCCGGGAACCAGGTCGGGTCGCCGTAGGTGTACGCATTGCAGTGGTACAGCAGGCAGTGCTCCATGAAGTCATAGCCCTGCGCGTTCGGCAGCGCATAGTCCGCCTCGCCCAGGTGCCACTTGCCCGTGAAGTAGGTCCGGTACCCCGCCTGCTTCAGCGCCGAGCCCAGCGTCCACTCCGCCGCCGGCAGCCCGCCGCCCTGGCCCTGGAACGCCACCGTCGTCATGCCGCTGCGGTTCGGAATCCGCCCCGTCTGCATCGCGGCCCGCCCCGGCGTGCAGCTCGGCTGCGCGTAGAACGAGAAGAAGGTCATCCCCTCCGCCGCCATGCGATCGATGTTCGGCGTCGGCATCCCGCGCCCCACGCCGCCGCCGTACGGCCCGAGATCTCCATAGCCGGTGTCATCCGAGACGATCAGCAGGATGTTCGGCCTCGCGTTCTGCGCCAACGCCGAAGCGCCGCCGCAGAGCGCCGCCACCACGCCCACCACCGCCAGGACCATGGCCTGGTTTCGTTGCATCAATCCGCGCAATGTCAGCTCCTTTCCCGAATGGACCTGCCCGGAGCGGCCCAAAGCCCTCGCGCGGCGGTCGTTGGATCGGATGCTACTACCCCCGCGCCGATCTGCACAACCTGCAGCCAACGACGCGCGCCGCTCGACGACGAATAGATGGCGAACACGAGTCCGCGGCGGCGGCGAACCATGCCGGTCCTCGCGGTCGGCGAATGATCGCCGTCAACACGCCGCAAGTGTGGGCGCCGCGCCAGCGTGGGGCGCTCACCGGGTCCGATCAGATGGTGACTCAGGGGAGAACCGAAGCGCCCGCCGGATCAGCACATCGCCGCGAACATGAGCGCCGCCAGGATCAGGATCCGCTTG
>CALKYH010000105.1 GCA_938003595.1 uncultured bacterium | reverse complement strand
CAGGATTTCATGACGGCCGACTGGTGCCGCATCCCCTACGATGTGCTCGCGACGATCTCGAACCGGGTGATCAACGAGGTGAGGGGCGTGAATCGAGTGGTCTACGACATCTCCAGCAAGCCCCCCGCGACGATCGAGTGGGAGTGAGAAGAGAGGAATCGCCGTGTTGTCGAACGCGTCCATCGCATCGATCGCTGTCAACATCCCCGGATCGCCCTACGAGGCGCTGGTCGGGCCGCGCCTGCTCGAGAACATGGGGGACCGGCTCGCGGAGCTGTTCGGCGCGCCGGGCAAGCGGGCGTTCCTGATCTACGACGCGGGGCTGCCGGACGAGCATGTCGTCGCGGCGTCGCGCTCGCTGGCCCACGCGGGGTTCATGGTGTCCTCCGCCAGCGTGCAGCCGACCGAGACGGCCAAGACACTCGGCACGGCGGCGCGGATCCTCGTGGACATGGCCGAGAGCCGGCACGAGCGGGGCGAGCCGGTCGTGGCGCTGGGCGGGGGCGTGACCTGCGACATCGCGGGGTTCGTGGCCTCGGCCTACCGCCGGGGTGTGCCGGTGGTGCAGTGCCCCACCACGCTGCTGGCGATGGTGGACGCGAGCGTCGGCGGCAAGACCGGCGTGAACCTGCTGACGCCGGGGGGCCTCGAGAAGAACATGGTCGGCGCCTTCTGGCAGCCGGCGGTGGTCATCGCGGATGTGCTGGCGCTGCTGACCCTGTCCGATCGCGACTTCCGCGCCGGGCTTGGCGAATGCGTCAAGCACGGCCTGCTGGCCGGCGAGTCCGACGAGGCGGGCCCGCTGGACCCCGGGCTGCTGGCCTGGACCGAGGCGAACGCGGAGAAGATCCTGGACCGCGACCCGGCGACGCTGTCGGAGCTGGTGGCGCGGAACATCGCCGTCAAGGCCCGGGTGGTGGCGGCCGACGAGCGCGAAGAGGCGAACGGCAACGGGCTCAGCCGCATGCTGCTGAACCTTGGCCACACCTTCGCGCACGCGATCGAGACCATCCAGACGCTCACCCCGACCGGGCGACCCGAGGATGCGCCGCTGCGCCACGGCGAGGCGGTGGCGCTGGGTCTGGTGGCGGCGTCGGCGGCGGGGGCGACGCTGGGCGTGGCGCAACCATCGATGCGCCAGCAGGTTGAGAAGACGCTGCGCCGCTTCGGGCTGCCGGTCGCCGTCGGCGGGCTGCCGCCCACGGCGGAGATCGTCGAGCGGATGCACTCGGACAAGAAGGTCGCGGCCGGTCATGTGCGGCTGATCACGCCGACGGCGCCGAGCCGGGCGGCGGTGGTGACGCTGAGCGACGACGCCGCGGCGTTGGCCGGGGTCGAGGCGATCCGCTCCGCTCCGACCCCCTAGCCCTTGGGGCCGGGGTTCCCGGAACCCGATTATGCAGTTCATCGCTCGCGCGGCCCGATAGGCAATCGTCGTCCGCGTCACGACCGAGGGTGGTCGTCCGCGCCGGGGCTGATTTCCTCCAGGCCGAGGGATGCCTTTGCGAACGATTGCGATCATTAACCAAAAGGGCGGCTGTGGAAAAACCACCACCGCCATCAATCTGGCAGGGGTCTTCGCTTCGCTGGGGCAGCGGGCGCTGCTGGTCGACCTCGACCCGCAGTCGCACTGCGCCGCGGGGCTGGCGATCCCGGAGAACCGGATCGACCTGCATGTCGGCGACGCGATGCTGGCGGACGAGCCGCTGGACCTGTCGCGGCTGGTGTGGCGCATCAGCCGCGGGCTGGACCTGGTGCCCAGCGCCATGCGCCTGGCAGGGCTCGAGGCGGCGCGGGGCGGGCTGGCGACGCTGGCCGACCGTGACGAACGCCTGCTGCGGGCGATCGAGCGCATCACGACCGACGAGCTGACCGGGCTGGGCCGGTACGACTGGTGCATCATCGACTGCCCCCCCACCATCGGGCTGCTGACCTTCAACGCGCTCCGCGCGGCGAACGAGGTCATCATCCCCGTGGAGACCTCCTTCTTCGCCATGAAGGGCGCGAGCAAGCAGGTGGGCACAATCCGCACGCTGGCCCGACGACTCGGCGGGGCGACGCCCTACCGGCTGCTGCCCACCATGCACGATCCCGACAGCGCCCTGGCCCGCACCCTGCTTGGCGAACTGGGCCAGCGGTTCGAGGGGCTGCTCATCCCGACGGTCATCCGGCTCGACCCCAAGCTGCGCGAGGCCACCTCGCTCGGCCAGCCGATCATCGAACACGCGCCCGGCGCCAACGGGGCCGAGGACTACGGACGGCTGGCGTCCTGGCTGCTGGATAATCCTCCCGGCCGATCCGCGGCCGCGGCGCTGCTGGAAGCCATCGCGTCGGACGAGGCGCCCGAGGACGCTGAGCCGATCGGCGCCGGCCCGACTGGCCCCACCGGCCCGATCCGCCCGGACGACACCGACGCGCCCCAGACCGCGGACGCTGTGGTGACCCGTGCGGCGGAGATGGCGGCGCGGGTGCGTCAGCTGCTGCACAAGAGCGATTCAATTCAATCGCGGCTGGGGAGCGACGAGCGCGTCATCTCGGCGTCGTCGCGCTTCGACACGCCGGCATGCGACGAGCCAGGCTGGCACCCGGGTCCGAATGTCATCGAGGGCGGCGTGCGGTTTGTGATGCCCGGCGCCCCGGGGCAGCAGATCTTCGTGTCCGGCGAGTTCAATGGCTGGTCGGCCTCGGCGACGCCCCTGCGCTACGACCCGACCAAGCGCCTGTACGCGGCGTATGTGCCGATGCCCCCCGGGCGGCGGCTGTACCGCATGGTCGTCAACGGCGTCTGGCGCGCCGACCCGAACAACCCGGAAGTCGAAGAGAATCCCTTCGGCGACCGCAACAGCGTGCTGGTGGTCCGCCCGATGGCGCCCGGCTCGCTCGCCACCACCGCCTGACGGAGTTCACGCGGGAGATCGAGACCGTTCCACAGCCTGACGCTTCGGGAGCGAAGCCATGCGAACCAAGTCGGAAGTGCAGGACGCCCACGCCGACCTCCTCGACGATGTCCCCGCCGAGGTCGATTTCGATGCGCTGACGGACCTGTTCCTCGATGAGCCGCCGACTTCGTCAGCGCCTGCGGAACAGGCCGCGCCAAGGCGTTCGGCCGAGAACCGCGGCCCGACGCCGACAGCTTCCACCGCCGGTGGGCCGACGATCGAAGCGTTGATCATGGGTCACCTGCCGACACTCGCGGGGGCGTGGGCGGCCCAGTACGCGAGGTATTCCAGCGCCGCGGACCGGGGGCCGGTCGCGCTGCTGAGGGACACGAGCGCCGGTCGGACGGTGGAGGTTTTTCCCGCACGGGCGTGCCGCGGCGTGGATGGCGCCGAGAGCGCAGAGCGTGCGCTGTCCCGGTTGCCGGGCGGGGTCGCGACGGTGATCGTGCGGACGGACGAGATCGATGAGCCGGACCTGGCGCACGCTGCGGGAGGAGCGTCGCTGACGCTGCTGACCGGGGCGGACGACGCGGCGATCGTGAGCGCGTATCGCACGCTCAAGCGGCTTCTGGGCCCGACGGTGGACCGGGAGCGAACCGTCTCGATCGGTGTGATGGGCGTTCCGGAGGCGACGGCGCGGGAAGCGTTCGAACGGCTCAGGCGGGCGGCTCACGCATTCCTGGGCATCGACCTGACGCTGCGGGCGGTGTGCCCGCAGATGACCGCCGAGCCCGGGGCGCTGCTCTGGCGCGGCGCCCGCGCCGAGCGCGGGTACACGGGCCTGATGGAGCGCCTTCGAACGCTCAGGCCCGCTCCGGCGGGCGCGGCGGATGTCCCGGTTGAGCCGCGCGTCCGAGCGAGCGAGGCGCCGCGGGTCGAGATGCGCTCCAGCGTCGCTCCCGCGATCCAGGACGACTGGGTGACGCAGGAGTTCTTCGCGGACCACGGCCAGGTGGAGTTGGCTCTGGAGACCGTTCCGCGGCCGCGTGAGTTGCTGCGCGGCGTGCAGGCCTCCGAGCTCCGCTGCCCATCGGCGCCGGATGTGGATGTGGGCGTGGACAACGCCGGGCGAATGCACCTGGTCGCCGACGATCGCACGGAGGCGCCGATGGAGGCCCTGCTCGCGGCCGCGGAGTGGGCGGCGGAGAACATCGAGACGCTGGCGCTGGCCGTCACGGCGAAGGGGCTGCCGGCGCTGCGGACCGGCCAGCGGCCGGAGCTGCACGCCCTGACCCGCTCGCCGGCGAAGGCGCGGCGGCTGCTGCGATGCGGCGTGCGCGTGCATGTCGTCGCGGAGGTCGCGGTCGATGGGCGCACGGCGACGGCGTGTGTGGACCTGAACTGACAGACAGGCCGGCTCAGGCGTCGGCGGTTTCGAGCCTGCGCTCGGAGCGGACGACCGCGACGGCGGGCGCGGGCTGGGGCTCGCGGCGCGGCTTGCGGTCGGTGATGCGCTCGAAGGCGCCGGGGTCCCACGGGCGGCCGATGACCCGGGCGATCATGAGCCGCAGGTCGATGGCCATGCTCATGAGCATCGGGCAGAGGACGAGTGTGAAGATCGTGGAGCAGACCAGCCCCGCGAGGACGACCGAGCCGAGGCCTCGGTAGAGCTCCGACCCGGCGCCGGGGGCGATGACCAGGGGGGCCATGCCCAGAACCGAGGTCGTGGTGGTCATCATGATGGGGCGGAGTCGGGTGCGGGCGGACTCGACGATGGCCTCGCGCGGGGGAAGCTTGGCGATGACATCCTCTTCCGACTCGCCGAAGCCGCGCATGAAGTTCAGCGATTGCGCGACGAGCAGAATGGCGTTGTTCACGACGACGCCGATGAGGATGACGAAGCCGAGCATGGTCAGCGTGTCGAGCTGTTGGGTGGGGTCCAGCCAGTGGGTCAGGCGCAGGCCCGCCATGCCGCCGACCATCGCCAGGGGCACGCTGATGAGGATGACCATCGGGTAGACGAAGCTCTCGAACAGCGCGCACATGAGCAGGTAGCAGCACAGCAGCGCGAGGAACAGGCGGCTGGTGAGCAGCGCCTTGACGACGCCGAGCAGGCCGCCGGTCCACTCGCCGAGCATGGCATGGCGAACCTGGGTGAGCTTGTCCGCGGCGCCGGCGAGGGTGGTCTGCACATTGGGCGGGATGACGCCGGCCTCACGGAAGGGGGCGATCATGTCGTCGCGGACGGCGTTCATCGCGGTCTCGAGGGGCACGCCGACGGGGGCGGACATCGTGAGCGTGACGCTGCGCCGGCCCTCGATGCGGTTGATCTGCTGGGGCGAATCGACGCGGCGCAGGTCCGCGAGGGAACCGACGCTGACGGCGCCGGCCTCGGGCGTGGGGATGGGGACCGAGGCGAGCTGGCCGAGCTCGAGTTCGGGGGCGTTGTAGTCGGCCTGGCGCTGGTCGATGACGCGGATGTCGATGTTCTCGCCGCCGTAGCGGTAGTCGCTGATGATCGCGCCGTCGCCCATGACGCGGATGGCGGTGGCGATGTCGGCGACGCTGACGCCGGCCTGCGCGGCGCGGAAGGGATCGACCTTCAGCTGCACTTCCTGGGCGGCGATGTTGAAGTTGCCCGGGTCGGGACGGACGGAGTCGAACACGCCCCGGCCGACCAGCTCGAAGCCCTTGCCCATGAGCGCGCCCGCGGCGTTGCGGACCTGGACCAGGTCGTCTCCGGCGACTTCGAGGTCGATGCTGTTGCTGCTGCCGAATCCGCCGGTCTGGAACAGCGGCGCCTGGAAGGGAATCGCGAAGACGCCGGGCAGCACGGCCTGCGACGCGGCGGTCTGCAGCAGGGCGACCAGGGGACGGACATTCGTCTCGATCTTGCTGGTGGCGCCCATGAACATGCCGCCGTTGAAGGAGACGAAGAAGAAGTTCTCGATGGGCGGGGGCTGGACCTGCGAGACGGCGCCGGTGGCGAAGTCGAAGGAGTTGACGACGGGCAACGCGGCCGCCTCGGGCGAATCGACCTCGGCGTCCCAGTAGGGCGCGAGCGTGCTCTCGATGCGCTTCCCCAGGCCGATCTGGGTGTCGAGGTTGTAGCCGGGGGGCGGGATGAGGAAACCGAAGACCAGGTTGCGGTTGCCCGCGGGGAGGTAGGTGGCCGGCGGCGCCAGCAGCTGCACGCCGATGATGGCGCCGACGCCGATGATCCCGACCACGCTCAGGCGGATGGGCCAGGAGCCGAGCGACCAATACAGGGCCTTGGCGAGGCGGTCGCGCGCATGGGCCATGCCTTCGCTGAGGCGCGTGAGCGGGCCGCGCCGGCGGCGCTTGCCCGAGGCGTCGTCGAAGCCCCTGCGGAACAGGCGGGCCGCGAAGGGCGGGATGATGATGACGGCGGCGCCCAGGGACAGGAGCACGGCGGCGCAGATGGCCAGGGCGATGTCGCGGAACAGCTGCCCCACTTCCTCCTGGATGGTGAGGACGGGGATGAACACGACGACGGTGGTCAGGGTCGAGACCGCGATGGCGACCCAGACCTCTCCGGCGCCGTGCATGGCGGCCTGCAGCGCGGGCTCGCCCATCTGTCGGCGTCGGTAGATGTTCTCGAGGACGACGATGGCGTTGTCCACCACCATGCCGACGGCGAAGGCCATGCCGGCGAGCGAGATGACATTGATGTTGCGTCCGAACATCGGCAGCACGATGAACGAGCCGATGATCGACACGGGGATGGTCACGGCGACGATCAGCGTGGCGCGGATGGAGCGGAGGAACACCAGCAGGCACAGGACCGCGAGCGAGCCGCCGATGAAGATGTTGGAGGTGACCAGGTCCAGCGCGTTGTAGATGTAGATGGTCTGGTCGTAGACCATGTCCAGGTGCATGGGCTGCGAGAGCCCGATCCGCCGGGATTCCTGGTCCAGCATGCCGCCGGGCGCGTTGAGCTCGGCGATCTGCTTCTTGAGGCCGTTCATGACCTCGAGCACATTGGAGCCGACCTCGCGCTGGGCGTTGATCGCCAGCACGGTGGCGCCCTTGGAGCGGACCACGCTCTGGGCCTCGGCGAAAGTGACCTCCGCCTCGCCGATGTCGCGGACGCGGACGGGCGAGCCGTCGCGGTCCACGGCGACGACGGTGTCGGCGATGAGCAGCGGGTCGTCGTACTTGCCGACGACGCGCAGGCGGATGTCGCGCTTGCCCTCGGGGATCTGGCCGCCGGAGGCGTCCACATTCTCGGCGCGGAGGGCGCGGATGAGCTGGCCGTAGGTCACGCCCCGGGCGGCCATGGCGGCCGTATCCACGCGGACCTGCACCTCGCGTTCGCGCCCGCCGAGGATGCTCACGCGGCTGATGCCGGGGACGCGCTCGAGGAACGGCTGCACGCGGTCGCTGTAGAAGTCGTACGCGTCGCGGACATCGTACGACTCGTCGGGGCAGCGCACGATGATCCAGGCGATGTAGTCGCGGCTGCCGAAGTCGCCCGCCTCGACGACGGGCTCGTCCACATTCTCCGGGTACGAGGGCACCTCGCGCAGCTTGTCGGACACCTCGCGGAGGGCTTCGTCCTTGTCGGCGCCGACCTTGAACTCGAGGCGGATGGAGGCCTCGTTCTGACGGGCGACGGAGCTCATCTTCACGAGGTTCGCGACGCCGCGGAGCTTCTCCTCCTGCTCGATGAGGATCTCCGACTCCATCTCGGCGGGGCTGGCGCCGTCCCAGTAGGTGGTGACGGAGACGAAGGTGGGCTCGATCTCGGGCGTGAGCTGCACCGGGGCCGAGCTGAGCGACAGCAGGCCGGCCAGCACGACCAGCGCCGCGATGACCACGACCGCGACGGGCCGTTCGACGGCGAAGCGAACAGGGTTCACTGGGGCGCGCCTCGGGGTGCGGGGGTTTCGGCGGGCTTGTCGGCGTGATCACCGGCGGGCGGCGCGGACGCGGCCAGCTCGGCGCTGTTGCTGATGAGCAGAGGTTGACCCGGGAACATGATGCGCTCGTTGCCCTCGACGACCACCATCGCCCCGGGGAACAGAGGACCATTGACGACGCGGACGGCGGTCATCGCGTTGACGGAGGCGTAGGGCTGCACGCGCGCGGGCACCGCGGCCTCGGCGCCGGCCTCGCCGGTGGCGGTGTACACGAACCAGCCCGCGTCGTCGCGGAGCATGGCGTCGGAGGGCACCATCAGCGCCTGAGCCATCTGTCCGGTCGGGATGCTGGCCGTGACGCTCATGCCCGGCAGCAGGTGGCCGAGGGTGTTCTCGATGCGCAGACGCACCGGGAAGGTGCGCGAGGTCTCGCTGCCCAGGGGCACGATGTCGATGTCGGAGGACTCGAAGACCTCGTCCAGGGCAGGCGCGGTGACGATGGTCTTGGAGCCAGAGGCCTGCAGCGGCAGGATGAATCGCTCGGGGACATCGATCCAGACCTCGATGGGATCGATCTGGGCCAGCTCGATGATCGAGTCGCCCCGGTCGGCCCACTGTCCGGCCTCCACGCCGCGCGAGAGAACGCGCCCGGCGAAGGGGGCCTCGATCGTCATGTCGGCCAGTCGCTGCTGGACGAGGGTGAGCGCCGCCTGGGCGCGCTGGAGGTCCGCCGCGGCCTGGTCGCGCCGGGCGCGGGAGGCGTCGGCGGTGGTGCGGGCGTCGAGGAACTCGTTCTCGGAGGCCGAGCCGCGCTCGACCAGGTCGGACAGGCGCTGGAGGTCGCGCTCGGCGCGGGACAGTTGTGCCTCTCGCTCGTTGAGCGTGGCCTGGGCGGCGGCGGCGACGGCGACGCCGGCGTCGGCCTCGGCGCGGAGGATCGCGTCGTCGAGCCGGGCGACGACCTGCCCCTCGGAGACGGTGTCGCCCTCGCGGACATCGATGCTGAGGACGCGCCCGGGCTCTCGAGCCGCGAGCGGCGAGGTGCGCCACGCGCGGACGCGCCCGGTGGTCTCGGCGCGGGGGTCGATGGTGCGCATCTCGGCACGCCCGGCGCGGACATTGGCCGGGGGCGGGCCGCCGCCCTGCCGGGCGAGCGCAGGGCCCAGGCAGAGGACCATCGCGGCGATGGCTGCGGCGGCGTGACGATGCGCGGCGCTAGACGGCAGGGTGTGGGTTTTCCATGGCATGGAGCCCGAACAATAGGCAACCACCCCATCCGGTCAACGGACGGGGTGGCTGGGGGACTCGGGTGGAAAACGGACCGATCAGGCCGATTCTTTGCGCTTCACGAGCACATCGTTGAGGCGGGGTCGGCCCTTGAGGGCCTCGGCGTCGATCACGAACTCGGCGCCATGGTTCTCCCGGTCGGGCAGCTCGTACATGAGGTCGAGCATGACCTCCTCGAGGATGGCCCGCAGGGCGCGGGCGCCGGTCTTGCGCCGCATGGCCCGGTCGGCGATCTCGCGGAGCGCGCCCTCGGTGAAGCTGAGCTTGGCGCCCTGCAGCGAGAACATGTGCTGGTACTGCTTGACGAGCGCGTTCTTGGGCTCGGTGAGGATCTGGATCAGGGCGCTGTGGCTCAGGGGCGTCAGCGGCGTGATGACCGGCAGGCGACCGACGAACTCGGGGATCATGCCGAACTCGACCAGGTCCTCGGGCTGCACCTGGGCGAGGATCTCGGCGGTCTCCTCGGGGGAGTTCTCCACCGCGATCTTGCCCTGCTGGGTGAAGCCGATGCGACGACGGCCGATGCGCCGGCGGATGATCTCTTCGAGGCCGACGAACGAGCCGCCGCAGATGAAGAGCACCTGCGAGGTGTCCATCTGGATGTACTGCTGCTCGGGGTGCTTGCGTCCGCCCTGGGGGGGGACATTGGCGATGGTGCCCTCGAGCATCTTCAGGAGGGACTGCTGCACGCCCTCGCCGGAGACATCGCGGGTGATCGAGACATTGCTGGAGGTCTTGCCGATCTTGTCGATCTCGTCGATGTAGATGATGCCGCGCTGCGCCGCTTCGAGGTCGTAGTCCGCCGCCTGCAGGAGCCGCAGGAGCAGGTTCTCGACATCCTCTCCGACATAGCCGGCCTCGGTGAGGGTGGTGGCGTCGCCGATGGCGAAGGGGACATTGAGCACGCGGGCGAGCGTGCGGGCGAGCAGGGTCTTGCCCGAGCCGGTGGGCCCGATGAGCAGGACATTGGACTTGTCGAGTTCGATCGTGTTGGCTTCGCTCTCGACCTGCGTCAGGCGCTTGTAGTGGTTGTGCACGGCGACGGAGAGGGTCTTCTTGCCCAGCTCCTGGCCGATCACATACTGGTCGAGGAACTCATTGATCTGGCGCGGCGCGGGGATGGCGCCGAGCGAGGGACGGCTCGACGAGACGCGCCGACGCTCCTGCTTGAAGATGTTCTGGCAGAGGTCGGTGCAGTTCGAACAGATGTACACCTCGGACGGACCCTCGACCATGGGGCCGACCTCGCGCGAGGTCTTCCCGCAGAACGAGCAGGTCGTCACCTTGCGGCCGCGGAATCCACCGCCGCCGCCGCCGTCGCCCGGGCCGCCGGGGGTGTTGCTGGGAGGCTCCTGCCCGTCGGTTCGGTCTTTCGCCATGAGGGTCCTTTAAGAACGCCGGTACGAAGGCGCATGCGTGCACATCACGCGGCCAAGAAGTCTATCGGTCGGGTCCGCCGCTTTCCTGACCCCCTGAGGGGGGAGATGGCGGTTTTCTGTCCGGCTCTCGGT
>CALKYH010000104.1 GCA_938003595.1 uncultured bacterium | reverse complement strand
ACGAAGCGGGCGAACTCCGCCGGGCGGACGCTCAGCGCCTGGGCGATGCGGCGCATGTGCTCGGGCTTGGCGCGGGGATGGTTGCGGTCCGCCATCCAGTTGCGGAGGGCCGACTCGGCCGCGTCGGGCCCGAAGCCCGGCATGGCGATCGCCGCCCCCAGCTCGGTCGTGGACAGACCGGCCTTCTCCGCCGCCGCTTTGAGTTTCTTGCCGTTGATCTTCACGGTCGTATTCCTTGGTCAAGGTCGACGCGGCTTACTTCTTGCCGGCGTCGATGCCTTCCTTCTTGTTCGTGTGCCCGCGGAAGAGGCGCGTGTGGCTGAACTCGCCGAGCTTGTGGCCGACCATGTCCTCGGTGACGAACACATCGTTGAAGGTCCGCCCGTTGTGGACCTTGAAGGTGTGCCCGATGAACTCGGGGACGATCGTGCATCGACGCGCCCATGTCTTGATGGGCTCGCGCTTGCTCTGCTGGTTGAGCTTCTCCACCTTCATGTAGAGACTCTCAACGACATACGGGCCTTTCTTCAGCGATCGAGCCATGGCGGAATCGTTCCTCTGGGACTTTCGTCAGGGATCAGCGGAGCTGACCGAAGCGGACGGTGCGGCGACGACGGATGATCAGCTTCGACGAATGCTTCTTCTTGTTGCGGGTCGGGCCGCCCTTGGCGAGCACGCCGGACGGGCCGCAGGGCGGACGGTTGCCCTTCGAACGGCCGGAGCCGCCGCCGAGCGGGTGGGCGTTGTGGCTCTTGGCCATGCCGCGGGTGATCGGGCGGCGACCCAGGTGACGGGTCATGCCGGCCTTGCCCAGGCGGCGGAGGATGTGGTCGGGGTTGCCGAGGCTGCCGACGGTGGCGCGGCAGTCGATGTGCACCTGGCGGATTTCGCCGGAGGGCAGCACGAGGGTCGCGCGGTTGCCGTCCTTGTTGGTCAGGCGGGCCGAGACGCCGGCGGAGCGGCACATCTGGCCGCCCTTGCCGGGGGTGAGCTCGACGCAGTGGACATCCAGACCGGTCGGGATGTGCTTGATCGGCATCGAGTTGCCGGCCTTGGGCTCGATCGCCTCGCCGGAGGACAGGACGCTGTCGCCGTCGCGCAGACCCGCGGGGGCGAGCATGTAGCGCTTGACGCCGTCCTTGTACTCCACGAGGGCGATGTGGCAGGAGCGGTTGGGGTCGTACTCGATCCCCATCACCTTGCCGGGCACGCCGTCGCGGTCCATGCGCTTGAAGTCGATCTTGCGGTACATCCGCTTGTGGCCGCCGCCGCGGCCCCGGACGGTGATCTTGCCGCTGTGGTTCCGGCCGCCCTTCTTGGGCAGCGGCGCGAGCAGCGACTTCTCCGGGGACGACTTGGTCACCTCGGCGTGCGTGTTGACCGACGCGTTGCGTCGGCCTGCGCTGGTCGGCTTGTAGATGCGGATGGGCATGGGTCGCTCCGGGTCTTCTGTCCGGTGTGGCTTCTCGTGAGGCTTAGAACAGCTCGATGGCGTCGCCGTCGCGCAGCGTCACGACGGCCTTCTTGGAGATCTTCGCGGGCGTCACGCCGTAGCGGGTCGCGCGGTCGCGGGTGCGGCACACCATCGTGTTCACGCCCTCGACCCTGACCTTGTACAGCTCCTCGATCGCCGCCTTGATCTGCGGCTTGCGGGCGCGGTTGTCGACCTCGAACACATACTTGTTCTGGTCGTTCATGCCCGTGCCCTTCTCGGTGAGCAGCGGACGGCGGATGACATGGATGGCTTCCATCACGCGGCCTCCTTGGCGGAGCGGGTGCGGATGTTCTTGGCGTCCTTCTTCGTCTTGGACGAGTCGCCCGCCAGCCACGCCTCCAGGTCCGCCTTGGCGATGACCATGAAGCGATGGTTGAGCATCTCGAAGCAGGTCATCTCGCGGACGGGGACGGTGGTGACATCCTCGAGGTTCCGGGCGCCCAGGGCGGCGTTCTCGGAAGACTCGCCGATGACCAGCAGGCAGGACCGGTTGATCTTGCAGGCCTCGAGCAGGCCCTTGATCTCCTTGGTCTTGGCGGCCTTGAACGACAGGTCGTCCATCACCATGACCTCGTTGTCGACCAGCTTGGCCAGCAGCGCGTTGCGGTTGGCCAGGCGGCGCATCTTGACCGGCATGTCCAGCCGGTAGGACTCGCGCTGCTTGACCTTCGCGAACGCCACGCCGCCGCCCTTGCGGTTCGGCACACGCGCCGGGCCGACGCGGGCGTTGCCCGTGCCCTTCTGGCGGTAGAGCTTGCGGGTCGAGCCCTCGACCATGCCGCGGCTCTTGGTGCGGGCCGAGCCCTGCCGACGGTTGGCGTGGTACCGCACATACGCCTGCTTGAGCAGCGCGAAGTTGACGGACCCACCCAGCATCGATTCATCGATGGTCAGGGCGCCGACCTTCTTGCCTTCTTTGTTGAGAACGGGAACTTCCATGGGTTCGCTCGCTCGAATCACGCGCCGTCCGCTCGGGGAAAAAGTGAGCGGCTCGATCGGCTGTCCTGACCTGGTTGGCCTCGCCCGACGGTTTCCGCAGGTTCCGGGACCTGCCGGGCAGTCTGGCCGTCGCGATCGAGCGACCAGACGAGGCGTACATTGCTTGCTCTGGCGTGACGGTTTGGGGGTTGCTGGGAACGGGAAACGAACTGAAACACAACAGGCGGCTCGCCTCGGGTCTTAGCCCTTGGCCTTGGCCGCCTGCAACTTGGCCTTCGACTTGTAGAGACGCGAGGGGACGCGGATCTCGACCATGCCCTGGTTCGGGCCGGGGACCGGGCCCTTGATGAGCATGAGGTTCTTCTCGGGGTCGATCGACACGAGCTCGAGCGAACGAATGGTGACGCGCTCCGCGCCGAGGCGGCCGCCCATCCGCTTGCCCTTGGCGATCTGGCCGTTGCCTCGCCAGGAGGCGTGGCCGCCGATCGAGCCGCCGTGCCGGTGCATGCGCTCCGTGCCGTGCGACGCGGACATACCCTTGAAGTTGTGGCGCTTCATCACGCCCGCCGTGCCCTTGCCCTTGCTGGTGCCGGTGACATCGACGAACGCGACATTCGCGAACTGCTCCACCGTCAGCGCCTGGCCGAGCTCGTAGCTCTCGAGGCCCTTGGCGTCGACGCGGAACTCGCGGTGATGGCGCTTGGGCGCGGCGCCGGCCTTCGCGTCGTGCCCGATCATGGGCATCGTCGAGCGCCGGGCCTTCACATCGCCGAAGGCGATCTGGACGGCGGTGTAGCCGTCGTTCTCCGCGGTCTTGAGCTGCGTGACGACGCAGGGACCGGCCTGAACGACGGTGACAGGGACGCTCTTGCCTTCCGAAGAGAAGGTTCGCGTCATGCCGAGCTTGGTGCCGAGAATCGTGAGAGACATGGGGCGTCCGTCCTCAGGCCTTGATCTTGACGAAAACGCCCGCGGGGACCACGAGGCGGTTCAGGGCCTCGACCGTGCGGGCGTTGGGTTCGGTGATGTCGATGATGCGCTTGTGCGTCCGGATCTCGAACTGCTCGCGCGACTTCTTGTCGATGTGCGGGCCGCGAAGAACGGTGTAGCGCTCGATGCGCGTCGGCAGAGGCACGGGGCCCGCGACCTTGGCGTTCGTGCGCTTGGCATGGTCCACGATCTCACGCGCGGAGACATCCAGCGCCTGATGGTCGTAGGCCTCCATTCGAATTCTGATCTTGCCGCCGGTCATGGACTGCTCTGCCTCTTGTTTCGTTCGCGGATGCGCCGCCGGGACTCGCCCGTCGCATCGCCGGTCCGACGATGCGCCTCATCGATTCTTCAAACTCCGGGCGACGCGTCAGCGCCGGCCGGCTGCGACAGGCTCCCGCAGCATGCGGCGGGATATCCCAGCCCCGTCAAAAACTCACTTCTGGATCAGTCGACCCAGCCCCGCCACGCCCTGGCGACGAAGGTCGAGCCGAGTAGGGTACGAACCTCGACCCTAATGTCAAGCGACCACCATCCCCGTCCCCAGGCCGCAATCCTTTACATACCGCCCGCAGTTCCGCCAGCCCCCGGGAGCGGTCTCAAAGGTAAACTCCGACCATGAACCCACGGTTCATCCACATCGCCGCCGTCACGCTCCTCGCCGCCGCCCCGATCGCCGCCCCGGCCCAGACACAGACCCCCGGGGCTACGCCATCAGCGTCTCCGACGACCCAGTCCGGGGGAGCTGGAGCGATCCTGCTCCATCCCGAGCCCTTCCA
This sequence comes from uncultured bacterium, assembly GCA_938003595.1. GTDB lineage: Bacteria > Planctomycetota > Phycisphaerae > Phycisphaerales > UBA1924 > JACVCK01. The sequence goes on along the minus strand of CALKYH010000104.1, from coordinate 5,528 downwards.
GTTCCCAGGGCTGGGCATGTCGATCTCCCTGCCGGCGGGCGCGGTGGTGAACACCACCACCGCGGGGCGGACCGAGTCCTTCTCCGTCCAGCCTCCCGACAACACATGGCTGCTGTCCTTCCAGGAGAAGCGGTCCCGCGACCTGCAACTCACGGCCAACGCCGTCGCGGACGAGGTCCTCGGCGGGATCGGCTCCACAAAGCAGCGAGGAGAGCTCGGCTCCGATCCGAAGCGGGCCGTCTCCGAGGTGCAGGTCATCGACCGGCAGCCGAATCTGCAGCTCGGCGGCGTGCCCGCGGCCCGCTTCTACATCGCCGTCCCCGAGGGCGAGAACCGCGTCATCCACGCCTACACGGTCTTCCAGGCTGAGCCCGGGAGATTCGTCCTTGCCCGCATGCAGTGTCTCGAGCCGGAGCTGCCCCGAGCCCGACTCATCTACGAGGCGGTCGTCGCCAGCGCCAAGTTCGAGGACCCCATCGCCTCCGCGAGCGACCGGGCCGCGGCCATCCTCGCCGGCGAGGGGCTGCTCGGCGAACTGAGCGTGGAAGACTACGACCGGGCGCTGCTGCCTTCGAAGGAATGGCGCCGGCTCTACCGCCCCGCCGTCTCCGGGGCGCCGATCGACGCCCAGGAGATCGCGTACCAGTCCATCGAGATCCGGCGGGGCAACCGAGGCGACCTCACCCCCGAGCGCTCGCCCGAACGCTGGAGCGCCACCGAAAAGCAGGAGGGCTATGTCGTCCGCGTCGCGGCGCGCTACCTCGACGGCGCCCGCATCATCGACAGCGAATCGGTTTTCTTCGCCACTCTTGCGCTCTCCGACGAGCCCGAGGAGGCATGGACCGTCCGGCTTCGCATCCGGGAGGGCAAGAACACCGCCGCGTGGACCGAGACCGGCGCCCGCTACGGCGAGCGCCTGAGCGTCCGCGTGCAGGCGGAGGGCGCCGCCCCCACCGAAACGACCTGGACGCTGCCCGACCGCGGGTACCTGACGCAGGTCGAGTCCTACATGCTGCCGCGGCTGCTGGCGCAGTCCAGGACGCCGCTGGTGTTCTCGTTCTACTGCTACAACTCGACGACGAACAAGCTCGAGCTGCGTCGCGATGTGATGGAAACCACCGCGGACGCCGCGGGCGGATGGCTCATCCGCACCCGCCTCACCGAGGGCATGGCCGAGCGTGAGACGCTGCTGACGGCCGACGGCGACCTCATCAAGACCACGACCGCCGACGGCGTGGTGATGGAGCCGATCGAGGTCGATCGCCTGCACACGCTCTGGAAGAACAAGAACCTGCCGACCGCGAACTGAGACGACGGACCTCGGCCTCAGCCGGGCTGCGGCTCGCTCGCGGGCGATTCGGGCTGGGCGGCGCCGTCCGGCTCGGCCTGCGGCTCCGGGGCGGGCTCGCCCGATGTGCGCTGGCTGGCCTCGGTCAGCATGGCGCCGATGCGATCGGCCTGCTCACGCATCTCGCCGCGCAGGCCTGCGGAAGCGAGGCTCCGCTCGGCGTTGGCGTAGCCCTCGGAGGCGGCGGCGAGCAGTTCATCCACCTTCGCGCCGACCGTCTCCGCGAGCGCGGCGTAATCGGCGCTGCGCGGCAGCGCAGGGCTCAGCGCCGCGGCGTCCGCATACAGGCCCGCGACCACTTCCAGCGACCGCGCCTGGCTGCGACGGACATCGGCGAGGCTGCCCTGCGCCTGAGCCAGCGAGATCGCCATGGGGCCCCTCAGCTCGGGGCTGCTCACCGCCGTCGAAGCGCGACGGAAGGTCGCGACGCCGGCGGTGTACGCCGACGCGGCGCTGTCGTACGACGAGGCCGAGTCGCCCGTGCGCAGCGCCTCGATCTGCGCCACGACCTGATCGAATCGGGCCGCGGCCTCGTCGGCGACGGCGCGAGCGGCGCCGGCCTGCTCCAGGCGGGCGGCGACAGCGCTCTGCAGGTTGGTCCTCGCCAGCGTCGCCAGCTCGATCTGCCGGCGCCAGCGTTGAATGTCGATGTCCGCCGTCGCGACCTGGGGCCGAACGACCGCCGCCTGGGCGCGCAGGTCCGCCGCCTCCCGGTCGTAGCCGTCGGCCACGCGAGAAGCCTCGAAGGCGCGCTGCGCCGCGGCCGCACGGGCCGCCGGGTCGAGGTTCGCGGATTCCGTACGGATCTTCGCCGCCGCCAACCGATTCTCGCGCGCCTGGGCCGCCTTCGCGTCCGCCGCCTGCGTCAGAGCGTCGAGCTTCTGCTGCAGCGCGTCGCGCGACGCCTGCACGGCGACCAGATCGGCCTGGAAGTCGCTGCCCGCCTCGCGCAGGTCCTCGAGCGTCCGCGAGGGGTCGTACGACGCCATGGCGGTCGCCAGCGCGGACTGCGAGACATAGAGACCGGCCGCGGACCGAGCCTGCGAGACCAGCGACAGCAGCGCGTTGTCGAAGGACGCCGCGTTCGCCGCGCTGACCTCGGCCAGTCCGGTCTGCGCCTCGCCCAGCAGCGTCAACGCCGCGGCGGCCTCGGCGCCTTCGAGCGACTCGACGGCCGGGCGGAGCGAGTTCTGCACATCGGTGTAGACCTGCACCCGAAGCGAGGGCGTCGCCGGCGACGCGCCGGAGTTGATCGCCAGCACCTTCTGCCGCGCCGTGCGGACCGCGGCCTGGGCGTCGCTCTCCCTGGAGCAGCCCGCGAGGCCCACGACCCCGCCGCAAGCAAGCGCCAGAGCAAGGCCCGTGGCGATGGTGCGGCTGGTCGTTCGGCTTCGGCCTGTGCTCGTGCGGCTCATGCGGGTTCTCGTGCAGAAAGGGGGCGGGGACACGGGCCCCGGTCGTGGCAGGGGGACAGCCCGATACGCCGGGCGCCGGGTGGCGGCTGCATCCGAGCGGCTCGAACCGAGGGGATCGGGAGTCTAGCAGAAGCCCCGGGCGGCTCGGGCGCTATCGCGGAACGCCCTTGTTCGGCGCCCCCGGGGCCTTCGTCGGCCCGCCCTCGGGCTCGGGCGGCGGGTAGTCGATGGGGTGCTCGGGGCGCGGCTCGTACATGGAGCGGATCCAGTCCACGGTCTGCTCGAACCGCTTCGCCCGCGCGTTGCGGAAGGTCGGGTTCCAGCCCTTGACCTCCGGGTGCGGGAACGCCGACCCGGACCGGGGCAGCCCCAGCTGCAGCAGCGGCGACTTCTCCGGCTCCTCGTAGTTGATCAGGGGCTCGCCCGAGGAGAGCCGGTGCCGCTCGAGGATCAGGAAGTTGGTGTACACCGCCTCGTCCGACGACGGCCGGCGGCCGACCAGCGCCAGCTCCCCGGCGTCGGGCCCGCCGTGGCACGCCTGGGTCGCGCACGAGGTCGCCAGCCAGCCCCGGTTGACGCTGTCCTTGAACTGCCTCATCGACGCGGGGTTCGCGAGCACCTGCACCTGCCCGTAGAGGTCGCGCGCCTGCACCGTGAACATCACCGAGAGGATCTCCTCCGGCGCCAGCTTGTAGAACTCGGCCTTGCCCTCGCGCGAGGTCGGGATCATCGGATGCCCGGTGTACTCCTCCAGCAGCTGATCCACCGTCTCACGCGGAACGATGATCCGCGGCGGATCGGACAGGTCCAGCTCGTACACACGGATGAGATTGATCTGCTCGGGGGTCAGCAGCGGCGGCTCCCAGACCACCGCGGCGCGGGCGCCCTCGACGTCTGGATCCTCCGACGGAATCCCGGTCCGCATAGGCGCCTTCGGCAGATCGCGCTGGCGGTCGCGCAGCAGCACCTGCTTGTCGATCAGCTCGCGCAGGCGCAGCGCCTGGCCGTTGCTCGGCGCCACCTTCAAGATGTGCGTGATCTCGGCGAGCGCCTCGTCCAGCAGCCCGTTGGCCCGCAGCCACTCGGCGATGAGCAGCAGACGATCGATGTCCCCGTCGTCGATCATGGAGCGCATCTGCTGATAGCGCTCGCGCAGCGGCATCTGCGCCACCACCCGCTCGACCTCCGACGCCGGGATCCGCGCCTCCACCCCGGCGACCTTCACCGCCACCAGGTCCGGCGTCCGCGCGACGAACTCGCCCGAGAGGCGCTGGCCGTTCCGCATGACCACCACGACATCGTCGCCGGGGACCGGCTCGGCGCGGGTCTCCGGGGGCGTCGGCAGGGTCGCCGGTTCGGCTTTCTTCTCCTCGCTCGCCGGCTCGGGGTCGGAGCCGCTCGGCTGCGCCGTCGCCACCGCGACGCCGATGAGCGTCGTCCACGGAATCAGGATGCCTGTCCGAAGGCGCCTGCGCATGGTCGGATTGTGGCGCCGCGGCGCCCGGGTTTCCACACAAACCCGCCGGAACATGTCCATGCCACCCGGTTCGCCCCGAATCGCCCGCCGGTTCGCCCGATCAGGCGGCCTTCCGCTTCTTCATCGTCTCCCCGATCCGCTGCGCCAGCAGATCCGGCGTGAAGGGCTTCACGACATAGTTGTCCACCCCCGCCTTGATCGCCTCGATCACACGCGACCGCTCCGACTCGGTCGTCACCATGATCACCGGCGTGGCCCGGTCCCGCTCCCGGAACGCCCGCACGAACGACAGCCCGTCCATGTTCGGCATCACGCCGTCCACCAGCGCCAGATCGGGCCGGAACGAGTCCAGCTTGGCCAGCGCCTCCAGGCCGTCGCCCGCCTCCACGATCTCCGTGGCCCCCAGCTCGGTCAGCACCGACCGCTGGATGTTCCGCATCGTCTTGGAGTCGTCCACCAGCAGGACTTTCACCGCGCCAGCTCCTTTCGTTCCTGCGCCCGCTTCGTCACGCCGCGGCCTCGCGTCCACCTTCCGAGGCCAGCGTCACCTCGATCTCCATCTCGATATCCCCGCACTCGCTGCGCCCGATGAGCCGCACGGCCCCCGGCGCACGACGACGCAGCGCCAGCCGCCCGCCGCCCGAGTCCACGCTCGGGCACGAGATCCACGCCCCATCCACTCCGAACAGGCCCTTCGCGCCGCCGCACACCATGTGCGCCAGCTCGCCGATCGCGTCGTCGAAGTCTCGATGCCCCGGCGCGAGCGCGGCGCCCGCGAAGATCGCCGCCAGCTTCCGCCCGGTGTCCGCCGACATGAGCATCGCCGCTCGCCCCGTCGCGGCGCCGCTGAACTCCACCTCCGCGCGCACCTCGAACGCCGGCGCCGCGCCGTCGAGGACAGACGGCCGCTCCACCACCACGGGAAGGTTCAGCATGGTCTCGAACACGGTCCGCAGACTCGCCGCGAACACATCGAACTGGTCTGCGGTCATCCTCGGGGCTCCCAGGTCGGCCCCGTCCGGACAGCACGGCGCCGTGTCCGGCTATCGGCCCTTCAGACCCCCTGCTCCACGCCGACCGCCCAAACCACCAATCGCCCCCGGTGGCCCGGGCCCGGCCTTAGCCGCTCCAGATGGCCGATTTCAGCCGTCACCCGAGCGCATTGCGAACAAACAGCCCCGCCAAATTCGGATTTGCGGGTCGCCCCCCCGCCGGATGTTTGCTATATTGAAGGTGACGTGTTTCTTCCCTCCTATCCACCGTATCTTCCCCCGATGCGGTGGATTTT
>CALKYH010000103.1 GCA_938003595.1 uncultured bacterium | reverse complement strand
GTCGTCGCGTAGCAGATATCGCTGCTGGGCGGCTCCTTGATGTTCGGGAACGCCTCCTTCAGCGCCGTGATGATCACGCCCGCGTCGTCGGTGCTCAGCGTCGTCTGCGTGAGGTAGACGAGCTTGTTCGGGTCCTTGATGCTCAGCCGGGGGATGTCGCCCGGGCGCTCCACGACCTGGATCGCGTCCGGCGCCTCGCCCCGCGTGCCGACGACCTCCTGATGGTCCGCGTGCCCGACGAGCAGGATCTGGTAGCCCTGCTTGGCGTACCGGATCGCCTCCATATGGACCTTGGTCACGAGGGGGCAGGTGGCGTCGATCGCCGTCAGGTTCCGCAGCCGTGCCAGCTCGCGCACCGCCGGGGAGACCCCGTGCGCCGAGAACACCAGCGTGGCGCCGTCGGGGACATCCTCGATGGCCTCAACAAAGGAAACCCCGCGATTCTCGAACCGCTGCACGACATGCTTGTTGTGCACGATCTCGTGATAGACGAAGATCGGCTCGCCGGGGCACAGCGTCAGGAGCTGGTCCACGACATCGATCGCCATGTGCACACCGGCGCAGAAACCACGCGGGTTGGCCAAGAGAATCCGCATCGAGCGCCTCGCCGACCCGGCTGCGACCGGGGCCTGTTCGGGGATCGGTCGACCCTTCGAGCGATCGTCCGCTCGACTCAGGGCCTTCCTCGGGGCATCATAGCGGCCCGGGACCGCAATCCTCCTCCGCCCAGCCGCCGAACCCACCGTGAACGCCGCCGCAGCCAACCCGATCCTCAGCCCCAAGGGCCCGTCGCGGTCGTCGCTGCGCCCGGACGCCCTCGCGCTGCTGGACCGCTGGGGCCCGGAGGGCTCGGACCCCGCGCCCACCCGGGACGAGGCCCTCGCCCATGTCCGGGCGCTGACCACCTCGCACTACGAGAACTTCTCGGTGCTGTCGCGCCTGGTGCCGGCGGACCTGCGCGACGACTTCGCCGCGGTCTACGCCTTCTGCCGCTGGTCCGACGACCTGGGCGACGAGACCGGCGTCGGCGACGCCGCCCGCGCCCGCTCGCTCGAGCTGCTCGCCTGGTGGCGCCGGCAGCTGGAGGCCTGCGTCGTCGCGGCCCAGTCGGGCGACCACGCCTCGCTGCGCCACCCGGTGTTCGTTGTGCTCGCAGACACCATGCGCCGGCGCGAGCTGGACGCCCAGCCCTTCCACGACCTCATCAGCGCCTTCGAGCAGGACCAGCGCGTCACACGCTACGAGACTTGGGAGCAGCTGTTGGGCTATTGCCGCCTCAGCGCCGACCCCGTGGGGCGCATTGTGCTGGCCCTCGCCGGCCACGACGGAACCCGGCCCGGCGACGCCGAGCGTCTGGCGATGTCGGACGCGACCTGCACCGCGCTGCAGTTGACCAACTTCTGGCAGGATGTCCGGCGCGATCTGTTCGACCGCGACCGCGTCTACCTGCCCCGGGCGCTGACGAGCATCGACGCCGACACCCTGCGCGACTGGGCCTCGCGCCCGAACGACCCCGCCGCCCGCGTGCCGTTCATCAAGGCTGTGCGCCCGCTCGCCGAGCGCACGCGCGAGCTGTTCAACACGGGCCGTCCGCTGCCGCGCACTCTGGACCGCTCCATCGCGCCGGTGGTCTGGCTTTTCGGCGCCGGCGGGCGCAGCGTGCTGCGCTCCGTGGAGCACGCCGGCTATGCGACGCTCTGGACGCGCCCCACGCTGTCCAAGGCCCGCAAGGCCTCGCTCGTCGCCCGCGCCTCGCTCGGTCTCTGGAGGACGCCGTGACCTCCATCGCCCACACGCCCTCGCTCGCCTCGCGCGTCGCGCCGCCGCCCGGCACCAACGAGGCCATCGCCGACGCCTACCGAGTCTGCGCCGAGATCACCCGCGACCGCGCCCGCAACTTCTACTACGGCCTGCGCATCACCCCCGAGCCCCGGCGATCGGCCATCTACGCCATCTACGCCTGGCTCCGGCACGCCGACGACGAGGCCGACGACGCCGCCGCGGCGCCGCGCAGCGCCTCGCACCTGGCGCGCCGGCGCGCCGGCCGCGAGCGCCTGCTCCGCGGCGAGCCCGCCCCCGCCGAGCCGGTGTGGATCGCGCTGGCCGACACCCTCCGGCGCTACCCCGTCGACCCGCAGGACCTGGTCGAGATGCTCGACGGCCTCGACGAGGACACCCAGCACGGCGGCTACGCGACCCGCGCCGACCTGGAGCGCTATTGCCGGCGCGTCGCCTCGACCGTGGGCCTCATCTGCATCGCCATCTGGGGGCTCCGGCCCGGCGTGGACCAGGCCCGCGCCCGCGACCTCGCGGTCCGCCGCGGCGTGGCCTTCCAGCTCACCAACATCCTCCGCGACTTCGCCGAGGACTACGACGCCGGTCGCGTCTACCTCCCCGAGGAGGACTTCCGCCGGCATGACCTCACCCCCGAGCAGCTGCGCCGCTGGTCCGAGCCGCAGCGCTGCGCCGCGATGCTCGGCGACCTGGCCGCCTGGGCCCGCGCCGAGTACGACGCCTGCCTGCCGCTGGACGCGATGATCGACCCCGCCTGCGCGCCCACCAGCAGGGCCATGCTCTGCATCTACTCGGGCCTGCTGCGGAAGATCGAGCAGCGCCCCGAGCGCGTGGTCGGCGCCGACCGCATCCGCCTGCACGCGGCCCATAAAGCCGCCATCGCCCTGGGCGCGTCCTTCCGTGCCCGGGTGCACCGTCCCTGAGAGGCCCCTGTTCGGCGGCCTTCCCCGGGCCCGTACCATGCCGCCGCAGTGAGCGATCCCGCAGCCCCCATCCTCGAGCAGCCCGTCCCGACCGCCGCCGCCGGCGAGCGCAGCGCGATCGTCGTCGGCGCCGGCATCGCCGGCATCGCCGCGGCCCTGCGCCTCGCGGAGAACGGCGTCCGCGTGACGCTCCTCGAGACCCGGCGCAAGCTCGGCGGCCGCGCCACCTCGTTCCAGGATGTCCGCTCCGGCGAGGTCCTCGACAACTGCCAGCATGTCGCCATGGCCTGCTGCGTGAACTACCTGGACTTCCTCCGCCGCCTGGGCGTCGCGGACAAGCTCCGCTGGACGAACACCACCTACTGGGTCGAGAAGGGCGGGCGCGTCAGCACGCTGCGACCCGGCCTGCTGCCGGCGCCCGGGCACATGGCGATGTCCTTCGCCACCACGAGGTTCCTCAGCATCCGCGACAAGGCCGCCATCGCCCGCGCCATGCTCGCGATGCTCCGCATCCGCGACCGCCGTTCCCATCGCGGCGCCACCTTCGGCCAGTGGCTCGCCGACCACGGCCAGCCCAAGTCCGCGATCGAGCGCTTCTGGGCGCCCGTCGTCGTCAGCGCCTGCAACCTGCCCGTGGACCGGGTGGACGCCGCGTGCGCCCTGCATGTGTTCCTCGACGGCTTCCTCGCCACCAAGGACGCCTCACGCATGGCCGTCGCCGCCGTGCCCCTGGTCGATCTCTACGACCCCGCGGAGGGCGCCCTCCGCGCCGCCGGGGGCCAGCTGCGGCTGGGCGTCTCCGTGGAGCGGCTCGACGCCCGCTCGGTCACGACCTCCTCCGGCGAAACGCTCACCGCGGACTCGGTCGTCTGCGCCGTCACGCCCGAACGCGCCGCGAAGATCATCGACCCCGCTCTCTTCGCCGCCGACCCCCGCTTCGCGTCGCTGGAGCGCTTCACCTTCAGCCCCATCCTCGGCGTCCACCTGCTGTTCGACCGGCCCGCGATGGACCTGCCCCACGCCGTGCTCGTGAACCGCCCCACGCAGTGGATCTTCAACAAGTCGCTCGCGGTGGGGGGGACGCCCGGCGAGGCCCAGCGCCTGCACGCCGTCATCTCCGCGGCGGACGATTGGATGGATTTCACCGAGGACCAGATCGCCGACCGCGTGCTCGCCGACATCCATGTCTGCTTCCCCGAGGCGCGCGCCGTCAAGCTCCTCAGCGCGCGCCCCGTGAAGGAGAAGCGCGCGACATTCGCCGCGACCCCGGAGATCGAGGCCATCCGCCCCGCGCAGTCCGGCCCCAGCGGGCTCTACCTGGCCGGCGACTACACCGACACCGGCTGGCCCGCGACCATGGAGGGCGCCGCGCGCAGCGGCTATCTCGCCGCCGCCGCCATCCTTGGGCGCAGCCGCGACTGGGCCCTCACACCGGACCCCAAGGCCGCGGCCCTGGTCCGCGCGATGTCACGCCTCTGACCATTCCACCGAACTCCGTGCCACCGAACCCGGCTCTGCGAGGTCGGTGCATCTGCGCGCATGAAAAAGGCCGGCCCTCGCGGACCGGCCCTTTGAGATTCTGTCGTTCCCGGGGGCTCAGGCCTTCGCCGGCGCCGCCTTGGAAGCCTTGACCGCCGTCGCCACCAGGGTGTCGAAGGTCTTGGGGTCGTGGATCGCGATCTCGCTGAGCATCTTGCGGTTCAGCAGGATGCCGGACATCTTCAGCCCGTTCATGAACAGCGAGTAGCGGGTCCCGCGCATGCGGCACGCCGCGGTGATGCGGGTGATCCACAGGCGGCGGAACTCGCGCTTGCGACGGCGACGGTCGCGCCACGCGTAGCGGCCGGCGCGCATGAGCGCGACCTTGGCCTGCTGGTAATGACGGGACTTGGTTCCGAAATAGCCGCGGGCCTCGCGCAGCACCCGCTTGTGCTGACGCTTCCGCGCCGATCCCTTGCGAACTCGAGGCATGGCTCAAACTCCTTGAACACACCGCACGGGGCGGCCCGAAGAACAGGCCGGCTTGGCGCCCGGGCGGCAATGGATGGGTCGATTCCTGCGATCCCCCGGATCGATCTCGGCGCCGGTCAGGCCGCGGCCTTCTTCGCCGCCTCCGCCTTCGCCGCCTTCAGCGCCCGGCTCTGCTCGGGGTTCGGGCTGCGACGGATCGCCGTCAGGGGCTGGTTGCGCCCGCGCAGACGACGGAACAGCAGCAGCTCGAGGCGCTTGGCCTCGCCCGTCGTCATGAACGACGGAATCCGCGACATGCGGTCCTTGCTGCCGGGCTTGCCCGAGCGAAGGTGCTTGTGGCCGCAACGCTTGTGCTTGACCTTGCCGGTCTTCGTCACGCGGATGCGCTTCAGGATGCCTTTATGGTTCTTGCTCTTCGGCATGGTGGGCACCAAACTCTGCGGCGCCGGGCGCCGGTGAAACGGGTCTCTGTTCGTGTCCGAGTCGTCTCGCCTCCCCAAAGGCGAGCCGGGCAGTGTAGCCGCACCCCAGACCGCCAGCAACAGCCCGGGGCCACCCATCCAGACCCCGAACTCGGGAGCAGGTCTCCCCATCGGCGGGCCTCAGAGCGACACTTCCTCGCCGTATTGAGGCATGGCGGCCTGGAGCCCCATGGTGGAGGCCAGCTTGTCACTCAGGGCCGCCCGGGGGCCATCCTCGCCGTGCGTCAGGAACATCCGGGGCTTGGCCTCCCGGAACGGCTCCGCCCAGCGCAGCAGCCCCGTCTGCCCCGCGTGGGCCGAGAAGCCGCCCAGCGTGTGCACCCGGGCCCGGACCTCCACATCCTCCCGGAAGATCCGCACCCGCTTCGCCCCGTCCACCAGCCGTCGGCCCAGGGAGCCCCGTCCCTGGAATCCCGCGATGACCACATTCGTCTGCGGCTTGGGCAGGTCGCGGGACAGGTGATGCAGGATCCGGCCCCCCGTGCACATGCCGCTCGCCGAGATGATCACCATCGAGCCCTTGGCGTCGTTGAGCCGCTTGGATTCCGCCACCGACCGCGTGTAGGCCAGCCCCGGGAAGCTCAGCGGCGCGAGGCGCTCCGCGAGCAGCTCCCGCGCCCGCTCGTCGTAGACCTCCTTGTGGCGCGTGTAGAGGTCCGACACCGAGGTCGCCATCGGGCTGTCCACGACCACCCGCGCGCTCTTGAGCCGCCCGTCGCGCAGGAACTCGCCAATGTGGAACACCAGGTCCTGCGTCCGTCCGACGGCGAACGCGGGGATCAGCGTGTTCCCGCCTGTCTCCTGCGAGTTTCGCAGGATCGCGAGGAACTCGTCGCAGGTCTGCTGCAGCGGCTTGTGGTCGCGGTCGCCGTAGGTGGACTCCATCACCACCACATCCGCCGGGATGGGCGTCACGGGGTCGCGCAGGATCGGCGAGCCCGACACGCCGATGTCGCCGGAGAACACGATGGTCAGGGTCCGGCCGCCGTCGCGCACGACCATGCGCACGCTCGCCGACCCGAGGATGTGCCCCGCGTCGAAGAACTCCGCGGTGATGCCCGGGGCGACGGTCGTCTCCTTCCCGTAGGTCGTGGTGCGGAGATGCGTCAGCGTGCGCTCCGCGTCCGCCACGCTGTACAGCGGCGCCTCGCAGGGCTCCTGCCCTCGGCGCAGGCGCCGGTTGAACCGTTCGCAATCCTCCTCCTGGATAGACGCGGAATCGCGCAGGATCACGCCCGTCACATCCGCCGTCGCGTCCGTGCAGTGGATCGCCCCGCGATACCCGTGCTGGATCAGCAGCGGCAGCCGGCCGCAGTGGTCCAGGTGCGCGTGCGTGAGCACGACCCCGTCCAGCGCCGCCAGGTCCATCGGCGGCAGTCGCCGGTTGTGCTCGTCGGCCGCCCGCTCCCCCTGGTGCATGCCCATGTCGATCATCACGCGGGCGCTGGCGGTGGTCAGCACATAGCACGACCCCGTCACCTCACCCGCGGCGCCGTAGAAGCCGAGTTGAATCATCGCGAGGCTCCTTCCGGCGCGTGGCCGTAGTTCGCCTCGTTATAGCGGCAGATGACCCGGCGATGGGGTGATCACGCTCTCCCCGACCTTCGCGTTCAACCAGCCCCGATCACGGCGCCACGAACGCGTCCGTCTCGCCGCTGGGCCGCTCGGTGCCGTGCAGGGTGCCCGAGGTCGAGTCCGTGATGGAGTTCGGCAGCCAGATGTTGTCGCCGTTCTCCAGCACCGGACGGCTCAGGAAGATCACGCTGCCGTCGCTCATCAGGACATTCTGCCCGCGGCCCCGGTGGTTCAGCGACCGCGCCTCGGGGTCGAAGCGCTCGCCGCGCAGGGCGCGCTCGATCACCGGCGATCGGTCCGCCAGCACCACGACGCGCGCCGGGCCGTTCCAGATCATGACCTTGCGGGCGGGCAGCTGATAGGAGAAGGAGATCTCGTCGATCGAGCGCCAGTCATCCATCTGGCGCGCATCGCCCTTGAGCAGCGCCATGGGGTTGCCCGTGCAGGACAGCTCCTCGAGGGAGTTGTAGCCGTTCTTCGCCAGCGTGAAGAGGTTCGACGAGTGCGAGTGCTTCGGGTCGCCGACATTCCACCACGAGCCGCCGCCGAAGCCGGCCGTCGCCATCGGCATCCGGCCGTCGTGGTCCTTCGCGTACATGTCGAAGCCCTCGCCGGCCATCGCCAGGTTGCCGGCGCAGTCCTGCCGGCGCGCCGCCTCGCGCCAGGACGCGGCCATCGGCCACAGCACGCCCATCGCGAACACCAGCATGGCCGCGATCGAGGCGACATCCGAGAGCGTGAACCGCCCTCGGCCGCCGCGCCCGTCCAGGTCCGTCGCGGACGCCCGCATGAGCGCCTCGCGCCGACGGATCTCGGCGTCGACGCGGCCCAGCGTCGCCTCCACCAGCATCTCTTTGCTCATCCCCACGCCCGCCGGGGGCGCATCCAGGTGCGCCAGCGCCTTCTCGATCCGCCGCGCCCGCTCGCCCGCCGGGCCGGCCATCGACGCGGCGCGCCAGTCGTTCTCGACCAGCGCATCCACCGCCGCGGCGTCGTCCGCGAGCAGCGAGCCGTCCCCCGGCGTCGTCCGGGGCGTTCGCAGGGCTCGGGCCAGGGTCGCGTCGATCAGGGACCGACGGCGCTCGCCGCCCGCCGCCTCGAGCGAGACGGGGTTCAAAAGAGCGAGCGTCGCCTCGAGGCGCGCCGTCCGCTCCGCGGACGGGGCCCCGCGCGTCGACTCATCGCCGAGCAGCGCATCGACCGCGAGGGCGTCGGCGTCGCTCAGCACAAAGGCTGTGTTCTGGGGGTCCTGTTGATCCATACGGTTGTCACCACGCTCCATCACTTGCGACACACTGCAGAACAGGGTCCTCAGCGTTCCATCTCGTTCAGTCCGAGCCGCCCGCGCTACGGGCGCCCGGCTTCTCTCGTCCGTCCCACTCCGCCGACACGCGCTCCCACTGCCGGGCGAAGCTCGCCACGGCGGAGTGCAGCCGGCTCTTGACCGTGCCCAGGGGAATGTCCAGCGCCTCGGCGATCGCCGCGTAGGGAACGCGCTGGAAGTACGACAGCAGCAGGATCTCGCGCAGGTGCTCGGGCATGGCGTCGATCGCCTGCTGCACCAGGGCGTCGCGCTCCGCCGTGTCCATGTGGGCGTTGGGGGCGTCGATGTCCACCTGCATCAGGTCCACGAAGGACTGCCCGCCGTCCTCCCCGCCGCCGCCCACCGGAGCCGACAGCTCCAGGGCGCTCCGGCGCTTGGCCCGGCGCCGGAAGTCCCGGCCCTTGTTCGCGGCGATGGTGAACAGCCACGGCTTGAACCGCCGGGTCACATCGAAGGAATCCGCCGAGAGGTGGACCTGCAGGAACGCATCCTGGAAGACATCCTCCGCCGCCTGCCGGTCGCCCATGAACCGGATCAGAAACCGAAGGAGGGCGTCCTGGTGGCGTTCGATCAGGGTCCGGAAGGCCGCGGCGTCACCGGTCCGGTAACGCTCCAGCAGCATCTCGTCGGTCGGATCCGCGGCGCGGCTCTGGTCCATGGTCCTGCCCGTCGCGGCTTTCCGAGGCGCCGCACGCCCGTCGTCGCCGGCGCTACGGCCGGTGATCCATGCGAGGGCGGGAAGTGTAAGGGCGTGCGACATGATCCGCTCCGAACGGCTGGGAGTACCCCGCTGGTACGACGCCCCCCAGGCCGAAGTTCGACGCAATCCCGACTCCGCCGCCCCCCGGCGCTAGCATGCGGGCCCCTGAACTCTCGGACCCTTACGGAGACCACCCACATGGGCGTGCCTCTGAGCCAGATGTACACCGTCGCCTCGTATGTCCTGGGCCAGCGCCTGGCCGGGAACGACCGATATCCGCTGGTCCTCATGCTGGAGCCGCTCTTCCGCTGCAACCTGGCCTGCGCCGGCTGCGGGAAGATCCAGTACCCGGCCCACATCCTCAAGCGCGACCTGTCCGCCGAGGACTGCTTCAAGGCCGTGGACGAGTGCCCGGCGCCCATGGTCTCCATCCCCGGCGGCGAGCCGCTGCTCCACCCGGAGATCAAGGAGATCGTCGAGGGGCTGATCCAGCGCAGGAAGTACATCTACCTCTGCACCAACGCCATCCTTCTCAAGGAGAAGCTCGAGGCGGGGATCTTCAAGCCCAGCAAGTACCTGACCTTCTCGGTGCACCTGGACGGCCACGGCGACCACCACGACTTCGCCGTCTGCCGCGAGGGCATCTACGACACCGCGACCGAGGCCATCCGCCTCGCCGTCAAGATGGGCTTCCGCGTCACCACGAACACCACGCTGTTCGACGGCGCCGACCCGGTCGCCGTGCGCAAGTTCTTCGACGAGACGATGGCGCTGGGCGTCGAGGGCATGATGGTCTCCCCGGGCTACGCCTACGCCAAGGCGCCGGACCAGCAGTCCTTCATGCGCGAGCGGCGCAACACGAACGAGATGTTCGAGATGATCCTCTCGAACCGCAAGAAGGGCTGGCGCTTCAACCAGTCGCCGCTGTTCCTCGAGTTCCTCATGGGCACGCGCGAGTACGAGTGCAC